>JAZQWK010000362.1:0-10489 GCA_045632325.1 Eubacteriales bacterium | reverse complement strand
AAAGCGGTGTGATCCCCGCGCATTTTTCGGCGTGGGTATGGCAGATTGCGCGTAACCGTTATGCAGCGTGGGCGGCGAAAAAGCACCTGCGCACGGAGCGGCAGAGCACCGTTGACATTGCCGAATATGAAATCGAAGGCGATGACGCTGATCCGCTGGACGGGATGATCGATGCAGAGCAGACGGCACTTCTGCGCCGTGAGCTTGCCTTTATCAGGCAGGATTATCGCGATCTGATCGTTGCGTATTACATCGACGACCGAAGCATTCGTGTCATTGCACAGGCAAGCTCCCTCACCGTCAGCGCGGTACAGCAGAGACTGCACCGTGCAAGAACAATTCTGAAAGAAGGTATGGATATGGCAAGAACATTTGGTAAGAGAAGCTATAACCCCGATGACATCACATTCGCGGCAAGCGGCAGTCAGCCCTCGGGACTTCCGTGGACTGCCGTGCAGAGAAGCATTCCCAAGAACATTCTGTTACAGGCAAGCAATAACCCGTCCACAGCCGAGGAGCTGTCGATGGAGCTTGGCATTGCATTGCCGTATATGGAGGAGGAAATCGCGCTTCTGTGTGATGCGACGCTGCTCGAACGGCAGGGGGACAAGTACATTACGAATTTCTTCATCATGGACCGTGACTGCAAAACGGATATCTACAATGCCATCCGACGCGAATCCAAGGAGAGAAGCTGTCTGATCCGCGAAATTCTGGAAGCGGTCGAGAATGACATCTGCGCACTTGGTATGTTGGGGGCTCATATGGATGCAAAAGACCTGCGCTGGTGGCTGATTCCCGATCTGATTGACGGGTTAATCGAGACAACCGTTTCTGGCGAGAGCATTTACGATCCGCCGGTTCGTGCCAACGGCGAAACTTGGGGCTTTGTCGGTTATGAAGAGATTGATCTGCCCGAGTGGGTCATCATGGGACACAACGGCTCCGGTAGCGGTGACAATATGTTCTGGACATACAAATACAGCGGTCTCGGGATGTGGGAGCAGACCGGGGAACCCGAATATGAGGAAGTCATGCTGCTCTGCGACTGTCTGCGCAAGCATCGGACGGTGGGATCCTTCTCCGACAGTGAGATGCATCTGTGGGAACGCATCAACGGCAAATACGCACACGCCGATGAAGACGGTACTATCATCGCGGACATTCTCGTATTCCGCGGCGATACGCTGAAAAAGACACGTGATCTTTGCCGCTGTCATCCTGCCTATGAAGCACTGGTACAAAATATGCAGAACACCTGTCATGCGGTTGAGGACATTCTGCGCAGATACAGCCATAAGGTTCTGCACAGCCACATCGGCTACTATATCCGCATGGAGCTGTATTCTGCACGCATGATGGCGATCCATGATCTTTTAGCCGACGGATATCTGACATTGCCTGATGACCCGAATACCTCGGCACTTGGTATGCATCTGATTCTGAAATAAAAAATTGCCGCTCACAAACCGATTTTCGGCGAGTGAGCGGCTGTGTTGTTTATGAGAGAAAAGATTGCTGTTCGTCCGTTTTATCTTTGGTGATACGGCGGATGAGCGCCAGCGGCAGATACAGCGGCAGAGACCAGATGACAGATGCGATCATATCGGACAGGATTCCGCTCCAAAGCATGGGGAAGGCTGCGGTGAGTGGCTCGCCTGCGGAAATGACGGCGACAGAGGTACATCCCAGCAGAACAATTCCGTGCAATGCGCAGACGGCGGCTTCGTAGACGGCATAGAACCAAAAGCCTTTTTTCAGAAAATGTCCGCCGAGCAGACCGACCGAAAATCCGTAGAGCATATATACGATCGGCAGGACGTACAGCGCGTCTCCGCCTGCGGCTGAGGAAAGCAGCCCTGCGGCAATGCCGAACCATGCGCCGCCGACGGCACCTTCCAGCATGGCGACGGCGGTCACCCATGCGGGCAGGAAATACGGCGTCCCGATGGCTGAGGCTGAAGTTCCCTGAAAGGCAAACAGCGTTCCTTCCGTGACGCACAGAAGCAGCGCGATAACGGCATAACACAGCCATTTGATACTGCCGCGCCAAAGCGCCCGTCTGCGCTGTCTTGCGCGGTCACGGTAAGCGCGTGAGGCTGTTCGTGCGCCGTAAAAGCGTGCCATGCCGATTTCCCCTTTCCGTTCCGACGGAATATGTTCCGAGCGTCGGTTTCTGCGTTATATTGTAACATAGGTTCCCATGTTTTGTCAAGGAGATATGAAGGGGATCGTGCGGCGGAACGCATTTTCAGAGCACCGCACCGTGAAACAGCATTTTGCGCAGTTTGCCGTACTGCAATGCCAGTGCTGCACAGGCAAGCGTGTCTCCGGGAAGGGTACATTCGTGACCGAGCAGGGCATGCAGATGCTCTCGCTGCCCGCAGTTTTTCGAAGAACCGTTTGTGCCATCGGTTTCGGTGTGCAGAGAGGGAAGCGTGACGTTCAGTAACGGACCTGCGTGCAGTGCTCGGTACCAGTTTCCGAGAGAACCGCATTTGCCGCACGAGTCCGTTTCATACCCCCGTCCGTCCACGTCGCGTGCCAGAATCTGCGCAAGCGAACGGGTGCGGTGATCGGGACCGCTCCAGCAAATGCGTCCGTTTGCGGTGACGGCTTCGTCCGAGCCGTCTTCGAAAACGAGTACCAGGTCGGTTGCCGCCGCGCCGCGCAGATAGTTTGCCGCAGCCGCACATTCCGGCTCACTCTCCGGATGCATACCGGGAAATCCCGCGCCGCCGATGCCGTGTGCCTGGGTCATTGCCGTGGTAAAATCGGCATCGAAATTGCAGCGAAGATCGACACCGCGTCCGTTGCAGACCCAATTCGTAAACGGATTGTCATCTTCCCCGTACCGCTCTGCCGTTTCCGCTGTCCTCATGGTCAGAAGCCGCGGGAGCAGCGGATTTTTTTCATCTTTGCCTTCACAGCGCAGAACGGCGCCGTCGACGTTGAGCATAGGGACGACGGTAATGCTGCGTGTGTGCTGTAAATAGGAAATATCAATGCCCGCAACGCGCAGTCCCGACCGTACGGCGTCTGCATAGTCACGGACGAATCGCAAAAGCACGGCCGCAGTGCGGATGCTGCCGGTCATGCCGCCCAAATATAAAAGACGGTGTCCGCCTTCTCCGAGCTGCAGCGCCGGTATCCTACGACCGAGATAGCTGGTTCCGAAATCGATTTTTCGGATACCCTCGCTTCGATACTGTGCAGAAAGCGTATCGACGGACGTACATAAGGTTTCGTATATGGTTTCCATTGTATCCCACTCCTTGTTTTTTCGTAATATCGAATAATTGCATGCATTTTGGGACAATCTATCCTTGTAAATGATCGCTTCAAGAGAAAGGAATGTCCCTCCTATGAAATACAGTCAGACGCCCGGAATGTATATCCGCAGAGTCCGGATCCTTCCCGTAATGCGCCGTGCGATCCCGTCGCGCCTTGCACAGGATCAGAAGAACGGTGAAATTGGAAAAAATCCGCTCATCATCCGCCGCTCCTACGACGTGACCGCCTCCTGTGTGCGGCAGAACGACGAGGATCACGACGCGCCGCTGACCGTGCATATCCGCGGCGAACGAGCGACTCCGCTTGCGCACGTTGTCACCGTCGGCGCTGCTGCCGTCGGCATTGCGCTGTCCGCATGGTTGATCGTTCGTATGCGCCGAGAATGGTCCATTCGCAGAAAGTATGCAATAAGGTATGCAGAACGGCTGAAGGCACAGCGTTATCGGATGCAGAGCGCGTCGGATGCCAAAGGCTGAAAGGATTGTCTGCGTAAAAGATTGCGGCAGGGTGTATTATACCACACAAGGAGTGTCGAATATGCGCAAATCAAAGGATACGAAAAAATATTTATCAGCTGTCAGACCGTACGGTCGTCCTCTTTGGTATGCGGCGGCGCTGACGGGTCTGATGCTGTTTTGCTTTGCTCCGCTCTCGCGGACGATGGAGGAAGATGCAGCGTTTTCTTCCGTCGGTACGGCGTCTGCACCGCCGTTCGACACCGCTGTTCCCGATACCGTGCCGGCGGAAGCGGTATCCAATCCCGAATTGCTCACTTCCCCCGTGTTTTTGATGCAGGGAGACCGTGGGGAGGATGTTTTCCGTTTGCAGACGTGGCTGACAGCGCTTGGATATGACGTCGGTGACTTGGGCGGTGTGTATACCCTGCAGACGGCGTCGGCTGTACGGAGATTTCAGCAGGACAGCGGCTTGATCGGCGACGGCGTCTGCACGGCGGCAGTATCGTATGCCGCTGCGTGTTTGAACAGCGGACGGTGGGAATACGGAACGGAAACGGGTGAGGAGCAGCTTTGCGCGGCACTGCGGGACAGCGGATGCTGGACGGAGGATGACGGCACGGCGAGTGCGTCGCTGTCCCGTGACGCTCGTCTGCGCAATGCGCTGATCCTGTTTCAAAGGACGCACGGTCTGTACGGAACGGGTGAGGCAGATTACGCGACCTTATGCGCACTCGGTCTGGTGCGTGGGGCAGATATCCTGGCGGGATCGTCGGACAGCGGCGCAGCAGCGGATGCGGCGTTGTTTGATCTGCGGTGCAGACAGCTGGCAGAGGCGCTTGCGGATTACGTTCTGCGATATCCTGCGGCATACGATCTGTATACGATGACGGCTTGTGCAGCGGTTCTTTGCAACCGTACGGAGGATGTTGCGTTTCCAGCCGGCTTTGACGCTGTCTGTGCCCGAGGCTTGTCGTCGGATGATGAGAAACGGTCAGGCACTTCACGGCTTGCTATAAGAGCCGATGCCGTCGAGCAGAGATCACACGATCTGCTTTTGATCCGTGCCGCGGAGGATGCTCTGCGTGCGCATCGATCGTCGTCCGGAGAGGATGCGTCCCGCGGAGCATTGTACGTGTGTCCCGCAGATCGGCCGCTGCCGCAGGATGCCCGCATTTGTATCCGTACGAAGCATTTTGTTTTTTTTCGATAAATCGGTCTTGTTCACAGGATTTTTCACATATGCTGTGGAAAATAGAACGCGCGCAGAAACACCCTGTCGGAAAAGTGCACATTGACGGCACTTTTTGACAGGGTATTTTCCACAGAGAGAAGTTTTCCACAGGTGTTGATAACTTTGTGGAAAACGATACACATTTCGCGGCGTTTGTCGGAACTGAATCTGTCGGTGCGTTGTGCATTTCACCGCTTTGAGGACGCATTTCACGCTTCGGAAAACGCATCTTGCGGAAAACCTCTTGCTTTTTTGGTCAAAATGGTGTATCATATACACAGAACAACGATCACACGGGAGGTAGTCTGACACAGTGAAAATTAAATTGGAGACCGTGTCGGACATGGGCGAAACAGAGGTTGTCATCCGATGCAGAGAGCTTGACGAGGAAACGGAACGGTTATTGTCTACCATCCGTTTGTTTGCCAACACGATTATCGGAAAAAATGATAATAAGACCTTCATTCTGAAGCCGGAGGATATCTGTTATTTTGACACTCAGGAAAACAAAGTGATGCTGATCACGGAAGAATCGACCTATGAAACGCCTCTGAAGATGTATGAAATCGAAGAAAAGTTCAAGAATACGGGATTTTTGCGTGTCAGCCGATATTCGATCATCAATCTGCGGAAGGTTTCGTATCTGGAGCCGCTGTTCAACGGCCGCATGGTTGCAGTTATGAAGAACGGTGACAAGGTCGTGATCACCCGTCTGTACATACAGTCGCTGAAAAATGCGCTCGGTATGTGAGGGCGGATCGGTGGAATACGTATAACTGAGAGGTGCATTTTCCGTATGAATGAAAACAATTTGCTGTATCGGCTGTTTATCAATATCTGCGTATCGGTAACGCTCGGTCTGATCGTCGTACTGATGGAATATCTTGCCGTCGGTGATCGTGTGATCAGTACCAAGATCCTGTTATATATTCTGGCATCCGGTATGATCGTCGGTCTTGTGTTTGAATGTTTGTTTGCACAGTATCTTCCGCTGTCTGGCAATCATCTGCGGCGCAACATTCTTTGGCGCAACCGATTGATCTGTGCGATTGTCAATGCCGTGATCGTTTCCGTGCTTGGCAAGCTCATGCTCGGCTCCGGATCGTCTCTGATCTTCCTGTTGCTTTTGTCGGTCGGTTTGTGTATCATTGCGGTCATCATCGGCGGTATTATTTCCGATATCCGTTACCGCCATTCCATCAGTGAGATGAACCGCCGTCTCAAGCAGCTCAACAGCGTTATCGGAGATGCGGATTCGTCGGACGGCGAATAAGATCGCTGCTCCCGTCGGAACGCCATCTTCTCTCCAATAGAGAACTTTTTCTTAATTCTCCTTTCTTTTTTCCTTCATTTTTGGTAAGTATCGGCGGAAAACGTATGACGTACGTTTTCCGCCGGTGCTTTTTAAAAAACGGAGACACCGTGTATACACGGCATCTCCGTTACTGGATATTCGATTGCTTATTTCAGAAAGCCGAGATTGCGAACGATCGCCGGCTCCTTTGCCTTTCCCGCACAGACGTGGAAGAAGCAGATGATATTGACGATGCCGAGAATACAGACGCAGACGGCAGCCGCGATCGGAACGATGATCGTGATTGCCAGAATGGAAGCGGCAAAACCGAGCAATACGTTGCAGATCTGGATCTTCAGTGCCTGTTTGACGTGGAACGATGCATACGGGGAAGCGTTGCCCGCAAGCAGCGTAATGATAATGCCGATCCAGCCCATCAGATAAGGGAGCATCGCAAGTACCTTGTTTTCCGATACGTCGGCGGCATCAAAATCCGCGGTGTGGTCGAACGGATCCGTCTGCTGCGGTGCAACCGGGATCAGGGGTTCGCCGCACTGTGCGCAAACCTGTGCCGCGTCGTCATACGTCAGATGACAGTTCATACATACCTTCATATAGAATACCTCCGTTGAATCTTTGATTTATCTGTATTATATCATGCAAAAGACAAAAATGCAACGGATATAAATGAATTTTTTGAAAAATCAGATGTTTTTCACACAGAAATCAAACAACGACAGAACGAAAAACGGAGAAAATATTTTTCGGAAAATCAAAAAAATTCGAGAAAACACCTTGCTATTCCGAATATTTTATAGTATAATATATAGTAAGTATCTGTAAATTATCCATTCAAAATAAAAGGAGACATACCATCCTATGAATCAGTTAAAACAAGCGGCGGCGGCAGCGATCCTTGAGAAGATCAACGCGCTCACCGACAGTGCAAATCTGACCGCCAACGATATCGTGGGTATGTTTGAATACCCGCCGGACCCGAAAATGGGTGACCTTGCATTCCCGTGCTTCAAGCTGGCAAAGACCCTGCGTCAGGCACCGCCGAAGATCGCGGCATCTCTTGCCGAAGGACTTTCCGTTGCCGGTATTTCCCGCGTTGACGTTGCGGGCGGTTATCTGAATATGTTCACTGATAAGTCCGGTATGGCAGCAAACACCGTCAACACCATTCTTGATAAGAAAGAAAACTACGGTGCAAACGACGAAGGTGTCGGTAAGACCGTCGTTCTCGACTATTCCTCTCCCAACGTCGCAAAGCCGTTCCACATCGGTCACCTCGGTACGACCGTCATCGGTCACAGCTTGAAGAAGCTTCACACCTTCTGCGGCTACGATTGCGTCGGCATCAATCATCTCGGCGACTGGGGTACCCAGTTCGGCAAGATGATCGTTGCGTACAAGAGATGGGGCGATCGCGCGACCGTCGAAGCAGGCGAGTGCGATGCGCTCGTTGACCTGTATGTCAAGTTCCACGAGGAAGCGGAAAAGGATCCCTCCCTCAACGACGAAGCACGCGCCGTCTTTACCGCAATGGAACACGGCGAGCCCGAATACATGGAGCTTTGGAAGTGGATCATCGACATCTCCCTGCGCGAATACGAAAAGACCTACAAGCAGCTCGGCATCACCTTCGACTCCTACGCAGGTGAAAGCTTCTATACCGACAAGATGCCCGCTGTTGTTGATGAGCTGAAGGCATCCAACATCATGGTCATCGACGACGGTGCTTCTATCGTCGATCTGTCCGAATACAATATGCCGCCCTGTCTGATCCTCAAGCGTGACGGCTCCACGCTGTACCCTGCGCGTGACATCGCTGCGGCGCTGTACAGAAAGAAGACCTATAACTTCGATAAGTGTATCTACGTCACCTCCTCCGGTCAGAGCCTGCACTTTGCACAGTGGTTCAAGGTTCTCGAGATCATGGGCTACGAATGGGCAAAGGATCAGCTGATCCACGTTCCCTACGGCACAGTTTCCATCGACGGCGGCAAGCTGTCCACCCGTTCCGGCAACGTCGTCCTTCTGCGTGACCTGTTCAACCAGGCAATCGAAAAGGTCGCGGCGATCATGGAAGAAAAGAATCCGAACCTTGAGGGCAAGGAACAGATCGCAGAATCCGTCGGTGTCAGCGCGATCATCTTCTACTACCTGTCCTCCGGCAGAATCCGCGACATCAACTTCATCATGGAGGATGCGTTGTCTTTTGAGGGCAATACCGGTCCTTACGCGCAGTACACCTACGCACGCTCCTGCTCCATCGTATCGAAGGCACAGGCAGCCGGTATGGACGATCTCCACGCGCCCGTTGCGCTCGACGGTATTGAACTGACCGAAGAAGAAAACGCGCTCGTCAAGACGCTGGCGCTGTTCCCTGATAAGGTCGCACAGGCACTGCACGAATCCGAGCCGTCCGTCATCACCCGCTACATTCTCGACGTCTGCGCGGACTTCAACCGCTTCTATCACGACGTTCAGATCCTGTCCTGCGAGGATGAGGCGCTCCGCACCTTCCGCGTCAAGCTGACGCTTGCCGTCAAGTACGTGCTAGGCACTGCATTTGATCTGATCTGCATCGGCAAGAACGAAAAGATTTAAGTAAGAACATAAAGGAGAATCTATCATGTCCGGACATTCCAAATGGAACAATATCAAACACAAGAAAGAAAAGACCGACGCGCAGCGCGCAAAGGTATTTACCAAGGTCGGTAAGGAAATGGCTGTCGCCGTCAAGGAAGGCGGTCCCGATCCCGTTTCCAACTCCAAGCTGGCTGCACTGATTGCAAAGGCAAAGACGCTCAATGTTCCCAACGATAACATCGACCGTATCATCAAGAAAGCATCCTCCGCAGACGCAGCAGACTACGAAGAAATCACGTACGAAGGCTACGGACCGGCAGGCATCGCGTTCATCGTTCAGGCAACCACCGACTCCAGAAACAGAACCGCGGGCAACGTCCGTCATTATTTCGACAAGTTTGGCGGCAACCTCGGTACCGTCGGCTGCGTTTCCTTCATGTTTGAGGACAAGGGTCTGATCGTCATCGAAAAGGAAGACGTTGACGAAGATCAGCTGATGGAAGACGCTCTGGAAGCAGGCGCCACCGACTTCATCGCAGAAGATGAAGTCTTTGAAATCTACACCGAAGTGGACGACGTCGCGGCTGTCGCAAAGACGCTTGCCGACAAGGGTTATACCTACGTCTCCGCAGAAGAAGACAAGATCCCGCAGTCCTACGTCAACGTCACCGACGAAGATGCCGTCACCAACATGAACAAGCTCATCGACGCACTGGAAGACGACGACGATATCACCGCGTTCTTCCACAACTGGGAAGAAGCATAAAACCGCGGAGCGGTTTTATGCACGAGATTTTCAAACCTTGCGGTTTGAAAACTCTGCTCTCATTTTAATCTGAAGCCAAAATTCAATTATAAATTCACCTATGCAATGATGCGACAAGTGCATCAAAATTGCACCGCACCAAACATGTGCGAGAAAGGAATTACAACAATGAAACACGAACTTGCAAAAACTTATGCTCCTGCCGAGCTGGAAGACAGACTCTATAAGGAATGGAGCGAAAAAGGCTACTTCACGCCCGACACCAAGGGCGACGCTCCTGCCTACACCATTGTCATTCCGCCGCCCAATATCACCGGTCAGCTCCACATGGGTCACGCACTTGACAACACTCTGCAGGACATCCTGATCCGCCACAAGCGCATGCAGGGCTTCTGCACGCTGTGGGTTCCCGGCACCGACCACGCTTCCATTGCAACGGAAGTCAAGATCGTTGAAGCAATGCGTAAGGAAGGCATATCCAAGGACGACATCGGCCGTGAGGGCTTCCTTGAACGCGCCTGGGCATGGAAGGATCAGTACGGCGGACGCATCATCTCCCAGCTGAAGCGCCTCGGCTCCTCCTGTGACTGGACCCGTGAACGCTTCACGATGGACGAGGGCTGTTCCAAGGCTGTCAAGGAAGTCTTTGTCCGCCTGTACGAACAGGGTCTGATCTATCGCGGCAACCGCATGATCAACTGGTGCCCGTGCTGCTCCACCTCCATTTCCGACGCAGAAGTCGAATACGAAGAACAGAACGGCAATTTCTGGCATCTTCTGTATCCCGTCAAGGAAACGGGCGAAATGCTGGAGCTCGCTACCACCCGTCCCGAAACGATGCTCGGTGA
>JAZQWK010000361.1:0-12245 GCA_045632325.1 Eubacteriales bacterium | reverse complement strand
AGTTTCGCTGACCTTGCCGCGTGAGCGCTCGGAGATCAAAAAAGAACTGCGTCTGCCGAGGTTCTTGTATGCGCCCGTATCGGCGGGACAAAAGGTCGGTGAGGCGGTCTATACGATGGACGGTGCGGTGCTTTGTACGGTACCGCTGTATGCATGTGAAACAGTTCCGCAGTATCGGAAACCGACGCTGTGGGAACGAATCAAAGAATTGTTTGCGGGAAACCGCTGAAAAATAAAACGTAAGGAATCAAGCAACATGGAAAAAATCAGACTGCAAAAATATATGTCCGACGCAGGTGTTATGTCTCGCCGTGCGGCGGAAAAGGAAATTGAAATGGGCACCATCACCGTCAACGGTGGACCTGCAGAGCTCGGTCAGAAGATCGATCCCGAAAAGGACGAGGTCCGTTACGCGGGTCGCCGCGTCTACCTGCCCGACAATGCGGAAAAGAAGACCTACATCGTGCTCAACAAACCGAGAGGATACGTTACGACGATGGACGATGATCTGGGTCGCAAGTGCGTCAAGGAGCTGGTTGCCGACGTCGGATGCCGCGTTTATCCCGTCGGACGTCTTGATAAGGTCTCCGAGGGTATGCTCATTCTGACCAACGACGGCGAATTTGCAAACTACATGATGCATCCGTCGCACGAGGTTCCCAAGTATTACAACGTACGCATTGAGGGTATTCCGACCGACGAGCAGATGGAACAGCTGTCCTCTCCGCTGGAAATCGACGGCACGCCCATCCGTCCTGTGTCGGTCACGGTGATGGATAAGGACGATACCCACGTTACGCTGCAGATGGAGCTTTATGAAGGACGCAACCGCCAGATCCGTAAAATGTGCGAGCAGGTCGGACTCAAGATCATCCGTCTGAAGCGCATTGCGATCGGCGATATTCCGCTGGGCAATCTGCGCCTCGGCAAGTGGCGTTATCTGACGCCCGAAGAACTTGTCAAGCTGATGCCCGACGGTAAGGAGCGCTTCAAGAGCGCGGCGCGTGACGAGCGTGCGGAATCGCTTGCCAACGTCAAGAAGAAGTCTCATTCGCCCTCCCACCGTGCAGGACGTGCCGGTGTTCACTTCAACGAACGCTTCTCTCACGCGCCCAAGGGTGCGAGAAAGCCCAAGCAGTAATACGGGGGTAATTACGCTATGCTGATTATCAAACCGATTCAGGACGCCGATCTGCAAAGAACCATGTGCGAGACGTGCGGCGTTCCGTACCGTCCCGGCTGTCTTTGCTACCAGGCGCATCTCGGAGAAGGTCCCGATGATGAAACCACGTTCGTCGGCATTTCGCAGTTTTCCGTCGGTGAAATCGACGGAGACCGCGTGATCGGACGTATGATGGATCTTGTCTGTGCGCCAGACGTGGATGATGAAGAAGCACTGTTCATCATGGGACGGCAGACGCTCAACTTCATGGATTTGACAGGATCGCATGAAGCGTATTTTGAAGCCAAGGACGGCGACAACGAGCATCTGATCAAGTGGCTCGGATTCCGTATGACAGACGGAAAATGGTACTACGATCTGCACGGCAAGTTTGACGCGCACGATCATAAGCATTGAGGATAAAAATACAGCGCATACCGCGGATAAAACGGTATGCGCTTTGTTTGTATGGTGTGAGACGTGATTGGATTCAGGCTCTGACGACGTAGTTTGCCGGTACCATCATGCCGAGATAGACCATCAACGTCTGCATATTCCCTGAAAAGAGCAGCGTTGACCCGGGAACGTTGGACAGATCCTGCGGCAGATACAGCGCCGGCTTGTGGTGTGCGGGAACAATGCCGACCTGCTGCAGAACGTGCGCAACAAATTGGGAGCAGAAATAACTGGACTTGCGCTGATAGGGAATCCGCAAAAGCGACAGAAACAGCCCCATGGTCGTATAGTGCATACGGCTCTTGTACGCGACGAAGTACTCGATCTTTTCCTTGATCTTCTCGTAGGTTTTCGAGGCGACCTCGATCTCATAAAGCTTGACAGGGTAAGGCTCTCTGCCGGGCTTGAGGTAACGAGCAAGCTTTTCGATGCGGAAGCCTTTTAAGACGAAGCTGTAAAAGGTGCCGGGGTCTTCCTCCAGTCCCAGAGAAACGTGAGTATAATAGCTTCCGGACATGGCGGATAGGATCCGTCCTCTGACGTCGCCGAATTTTGTCAGAAGGATGTAAATTTTTCTGGTGGACAAGGTGATATCTCCGTTTCCTGTTATTTTGGATATGCGGGGTGCCTTGTCATCTGAAAACGACGTTGCGTCAACATCATCCGATATCAACGACACATTATGCGGTCATGCTATGCGATGTCGGTTTCAAACAACGACCGGGACACCGACAGTGCCCCGGAGGAGTATGACAAAATACGCTTATGCCTTGAAGGAATCCTTGAGGGTAACGACGCGGTTGAAGGTGTTTTCGCGCTTGGTATCCTTGCAGTAGTAGCCGTCGCGGACGAACTGGAACTGCTCACCGGGCTTGGCGTCGGCGAGTGCCTTTTCTACCTTGACGTGCTCAACGGTGACGGCGGATTCGGGGTTGAGGTACTGATCGTAATCTGCAGATTCGATTTCGTTCATGTTCTCAACGGTAAACAGGCGGTTATAGAGAATGACCGTTGCTTCTTCTGCGTAGTCTGCGGACAGCCAGTGGATGGTGCCCTTGATCTTTCTGCCGTCAACAGGATTGCCGTTGCCGGATTCGAGGTCAACTGTGGTGTGAATTTCCTTGATGGAACCGTCTTCGTTCTGGATGATCTCGCCGCACTTCATAATATAGGAGCCCATCAGACGAACCTCGGAATCGGGCTTCAGACGGAAGAACTTGGGAGGCGGAACAAGCGCAAAGTCAGAGGAATCGATATAGAGTTCCTTTGTAAACGGAACCTGACGGGTTCCCATTTCGGGATGCTGCGGATGGTTGGGAACCTCAAAATATTCGACCTTATCGGCAGGATAGTTGTCAACAACGATCTTGATGGGATTCTGAACAGCGATGCGGCGCGGTGCGTTTTCGTTCAGCTCATCGCGGACACATGCTTCGAGCAGACCGATCTCAACGAGAGAGTTTGCCTTGGACACACCGATGCGGGAGCAGAAGTCGAGAATGGAACCGGGCGTGTAACCGCGGCGGCGCAGACCGCAGAGGGTAGGCATACGCGGGTCGTCCCAGCCGTCAACAAGACCGGACTCGACGAGGTGGCGCAGGAAACGCTTGGACATGACGGTGTTGGTCATGTTCAGACGAGCAAATTCGATCTGACGGGGCTTGGACGGAACGGAGCAGTTCTCGATGACCCAATCGTAGAGCGGTCTGTGGATCTCGTATTCGAGAGAGCAGAGAGAGTGGGAAATGCCTTCGATTGCGTCCTGAATCGGATGCGCAAAGTCGTACATCGGGTAGATGCACCACTTCGTGCCCTGTCTGTGGTGTTCGATATAGCGGATGCGGTAAAGAACGGGGTCACGCATACAGAAGTTGCCGGATGCGAGATCGATCTTTGCACGCAGGGTGTACTTGCCTTCGGGGAATTCGCCGTTCTTCATGCGTTCAAACAGGTCGAGGGATTCCTCGATCGGTCTGTCTCTCCACGGGGAAACGGCGGGCGTGTTGACGTCGCCGCAGTACTTGGGATCACGGAACTGTTCAGCGGTCAGCTCGCAGACGTAAGCGAGTCCCTTCTTGATGAGCTCAACGGCGTATTCGTAGTCGGCTTCAAAGTAATCGGAGCCGTAGAAGAAGCGGTCGTCCCAGTCAAAGCCGAGCCAGTGGATATCTTCCTTGATGGCATCGACGTATTCGGTGTCTTCCTTTGCGGGGTTGGTGTCGTCCATACGGAGGTTGCAAAGACCGTTAAACTTCTTTGCGGTACCGAAGTCGATGACGAGTGCCTTGCAGTGACCGATGTGCAGATAGCCGTTGGGTTCCGGCGGGAAACGGGTGTGTACGGAGGTGTAGTTGCCTGCCGCGAGATCTTCTTCAATCGCGTCCCAAATAAAATTGGACGCTTTTACTTCTTTGATTTCTTCCATTTTTTATTACCACAGCTTTCGCCAAAGCGAAAGAATTGCCTTTCTTGTTTTTATGCAATTAATGCGTTGATTCTTGCGCGGGTTTCTTCTTCACCGAGAATCTGCATGACGGTGTAAAGATCGGGTGCGTTTTCGCGTCCGCAGACGGCAATGCGCAGGAACATCGAGATATCGGCGACGTTGCCGCGGTAGGCTTCGGGATCCGCCTTATACGCCTTCATGTCGGATGCGAATCCGAGGTTGTCGGCGATAACCTTGATCTTGTCAAACCAGACGTTCATTTCGTCAGTCGGTGCGTAGGACGCAAGGAACTGCTCGCACGCTGCCTTGACGTCGGATGCGTCAAACTTTGCGAGCGGTGCGCGGTCGACGGTGAAGTACGGTGCGTAGAAGAAGCCCATGTAGGGTTTTACGTCGTTCCAGGTGCAAAGGTCCTTTCTCGGCTTTTTGCCGCCGCGTCCGATGGCGAAGATCGCCTTAGCCTTGTCAGGATCAGCCTTCAGAAGCGCTGCAAAATCGGGATCGAACTGGTCTGCCCAATCAAGGAACTTTTCGTAAATTTCATCCGCGGTCATGCGGGAGAGAACGTTCTTGGAAACGTCGTTGAGCTTGGTAAAGTCAAACAGACAGCCGGAAACCGCCATCTTCTTGATGTTGAACGGGAAATCGAGGTAGGACTTGTCGGCGTTCTGCGCGTGCCACTCCTCAAAGTTGGAGTTGAGCAGGGTCAAAAGATATTCCCATACACATTCGGTTGCGTAGCCCATTTCACGGTAGTCGTCCATCTTTGCACCCATATCACGCTTGGACAGCTTCTTCTTGCCGCCGTTTTCATCGGTTTTGAGGATCTGCGCGGTGTGCAGGTACTTGGGCATCTTGAAGCCGAGGTAGTTGAACAGCATGATGTGCTTGGGCAGGGAAGGAAGCCAGTCCTCACCGCGGATGACGTGCGTCGTCTTCATCAGATGGTCGTCAACGGCGTGTGCGAAGTGATAGGTCGGAATGCCGTCGGACTTGAGCAGAACGAAGTCCTCGTCGTTTTCGGGAACCTCAAGATTGCCCTTGACCATGTCGGTGAACTTGGTCTTCTTTTCGGGATCGCCGTTTGCAAGAATACGGATGACGAACGGGTCGCCGTTTGCAAGGTGTTCCTTGACTTCATCCATCGTGAACCGTCTGCCTGCCAGCATTGCCGCACGCTTCTGTTCCGCTGCGACGTGCCAGTCGGTGTTCTTGATTTCCGCCTTCTTGTCGGTTTCCTGGATTTCTTCCAGCTCTTCTGCGGTCGTAAAGCACGGATACGCCTTGCCTTCCGCAACGAGCTTCTTTGCGAAAACGTGATAAAGCTCTGCGCGCTGGGACTGCTTGTAAGGACCGTACGCGCCAACCTCGACGAGTTCGCCGTTTTCGTCCATCTTGAAGCCTTCGTCGTAGGATACGCCGTAGTCGGAGAGTGTCTTGATCAGTGCCTCGACAGCACCCTTGATCTCACGCTGACCGTCGGTGTCTTCAATGCGGAGGAAGAAAACGCCGCCGGACTGATGTGCCAGACGTTCGTCAACGACCGCCTGATACATACCGCCAAAGTGAACGAAACCTGTGGGGCTGGGAGCGAAACGGGTGACCTTTGCGCCCTCGGGCAGGTCACGTGCGGGATAGCGTGCTTCGATCTCCTCAATCGTCGCTGTGACGTTGGGGAACAGAAGCTCGGCAAGTGCTTGATAATCCATGATGATCGATCCTTTCTGTATATCGGAATACGGAGCGGACTCCGTTTCAAAAATAGCGTATAAAAGATACCAATATATAAATAGTATACCACAGAAATGCGTATTTGTCTATCCTTTTGCCGAAAAAAGTTTGAATTCCTCATGAAAAAACGCCGAAAAATGTGAATAGTCTGTAAATTCATCGCTGATATGATGGAGATTCTCATAAGAATATGATATAATAACATGAAACGAGCGTGATTCGACGCATTTTTGGAAAGAAGGGAGGGCGTTATATGACCGCAGAACGAAAAAAACGGATTTCCCGCATCGCTGCCGTGCCGCTTTGTGCGCTGGTTGCGGGCGGAGCGTATTTCGGCGCACAAGCCATTTCGGACGCGCTGTTTTCTTCCGCGATGGAAACGGTCGGTGAGATGGAGGTCGAGCTGCGCGACGGTCTCTGGCATTATAACGCGCTCTCTGCCCGCGAACAGCTTCTCTACCGCGTGCTGGTAAAGGCCGCAGACGAGCGGGAGGAACAGACGGCTCGCGTTGCCATTGTCCCGACGGCTGACGAATATCAGGCTGCGTTTGTTGCGGTGCTGTACGATTACCCTCTCTTCTGCGATCTGATCCCTGAGAGCTGTGCGGTGATCGCAGGAGACAACGCCGCTTACGTGACGCTGTCGTATCTGCCGGACGGAGAAGAGCACCGCCGCGCACTGTCGGATTTTGCCGATGCGATGACGCAGGACGGAATATCACAGGCGCTGACCGATGCGGAATTTGCACTGATGCTGAACGACAGCCTGACGCGACGCTGTCAGTATTCCGCAGAACCGTTATCCGTGCGTTCGACGGCGTACGATGCCCTCACGGGTGATACGGACGGTTACGGCTACGCACTGTTGTATTCTCTCGTTTGCCGCCGTGCGGGGATTGATTGTGCCGTTGTAAGCGGAACGGTTTATGCAGGTGATGCGGCGGGTGCACACGCATGGAACGTCTTAACGCTGGACGGCGAAACGGGATATACCGACGTCATGTGGAACGATGCGGCGGCATCCATCGTCATGGACGGTGCTGACGAAAGCCCGCTTCCGTTCCACGGATACTATTTTTTGTCTTATGAGGAGATGTCGGCGGACCATACGCCCGCTGAAAAAACGGCGTTCCCGAAAACCGGCGGCACGCAGAATTATTACGAACGGCAGAATTGCAATATCCCCGACGAAGCCTCGCTTCTGCCGACCTTAACGGCGCTTTTGTCTGATGCACAAAGCAGGGCGGTCGGCTGTGTGGAATTCCGCCTGGAGCCCGCGCTCGGCATGACCGATTATGCATTGGAGGAAGCGCTGACCGCGGCAATTTCCGCCGTGAACGAAACGGCACCTGCCGATACGCCGCTTTTGCGGCAGACCAACCGTATCTACCATACGTCGTACGACGGCGGGAGCATCACGGTACAGCTGTTTTATGAAGATAACAACGAGTAATTCGGAGAAAATAGGAAAATAGAGAACATGACCGAAACGACAAAACGAACACGCACGATCACGGATGCCGAAATGGCAAAACAGCGTGCTTACATGGAGCAGATCGCCGCATGGAACGCGCTATATACCGCAGAGCACGGTACGCCGCGTCGCTGCTACGTTCAGACCTTTGGCTGTCAGCAGAACGAAGCGGACAGTGAGCGGCTGGCCGGCATGGCGGAAGCGATGGGATATGCGCCCGCAGAATCTGCAGCTGACGCCGATCTGATCTTGATCAATACCTGTGCCGTACGTGAACACGCAGAGGAGCGCGCACTGTCCATCACGGGACAGTTCAAGCACTTAAAAGAAAAGAATCCCGATCTGATCATCGGTATCTGCGGCTGTATGGTTTCGCAGGAGACGCGCAAGGAGCGTATCAAACACAGCTATCCTTACGTCAGTTTCCTGTTCGGAACGAGTATGCTCTACCGTATGCCCGAGATTTTGTACCGCTATCTGAACGAGCATAAGCGTCAGTTCTTCCTCGACGCCGGGGACGCAGGCAACATTGCCGAGGGAATTCCCGTGCGCCGTGTCAGCGATAAGCAGGCGTGGGTATCGATCATGTACGGCTGCAACAACTTCTGCACCTACTGTATCGTACCGTACGTGCGCGGCAGGGAACGCAGCCGTCGACCCGAGCTGATCCTGGACGAAATCAGAGGATTGATTGCCGATGGGTACTGCGAATTTACGCTCCTCGGACAAAATGTCAATTCCTACGGACGCGACCTGGAGGACGGCATCGATTTCCCGGATCTTCTGGAGAAAATCTGTGCGCTGGACGGCGACTTCCGCGTGCATTTTATGACCTCTCACCCCAAGGATGCGTCAAGAAAGCTGATCGACGTCATGGCATCAAACGACAAAGCGGCAAAGCATTTCCATCTGCCGCTGCAGTCAGGCTCTGACCGTGTGCTGACAGCGATGAATCGCCGCTATACCATTGCGCAGTATCTCGATATTCTGTCCTATATGCGCGAGAAAATGCCCGATATCACCGTGACCTCCGACATCATCGTCGGATTCCCGGGTGAAACGGATGCGGAATTTGAGCAGACGCTCGACGCCATCCGTGCCGCACGGTGCGACCAGCTGTTTACGTTTATTTACTCTCCGCGTACGGGAACGCCTGCCGCGGAAATGGAGCAGCTGCCCGATGCCGTCAAGAGTGACCGTATGACGAGACTGCTTGCCGTGCAGAATGAGATCATGCTCGAAAAGAACCGTGCCTGCGTCGGTCGGGAATATCAGATTCTCGTGGAAGGTGTCAGCCGCGGCGACAAAACGATGTACGCAGGACGCACCGAGGGCGGAAAGCTCGTGCATTTCCCCGCAGACGAGGCACTGTCTCTCACGGGACGCATGGTAAACGTCAAGATCACTGCCGCGGAGACCTATAATCTCTGGGCAGAGTTAATTTGATAAAGATAACAAAAATAACGATAACAAAGGAGATCATTACAATGGATCGTATTATGGAACTTGCGGCTGAACTCGGCCGTGCAATCAAGGAAGACGCACGCATCAAGCGTATGGAAGCGGCAACCGAAGCATACAAGAACGACAGCCAGCTGCAGTACAAGATGACCGAGTACAACGTGCAGACGCTTGCGCTGACCGAAGAATACAAGAAGGATGAAAAGGACATGGAAGTCATCCATGCCATCGAAATGCGCATCAACAGCCTCTACGAGGAAATTTCCAAGCTGCCCGTGCTGATCGAATACAACGAAGCACAGGAAGCGGTCAACAATTTCATGAACTGCGTCAACGAGGAAATTACCTTCCAGATCACGGGCGAACGTCCCTCCGAGGAATCCGGCTGTACGCACGACTGCTCCACCTGCAAGGGCTGTCACTAATCAAACGAAACGGGAGAGAACAGAATGGCAGTAACGCCGTTTATGCAGCAGTATCTCGAGATCAAGGAAAAATACAGCGATTACGTGCTGTTTTTCCGTCTCGGGGACTTCTATGAAATGTTCAACGAGGATGCGCGCGTCGTTTCCAAGGAGCTGGAGCTGACCCTGACGGGACGCGATTGCGGTGGGGAAGAACGTGCGCCGATGTGCGGCGTTCCGTACCATTCCGCCGAGCAGTATATCAGCCGTCTGATCGCAAAGGGCTTCAAGATCGCCATTTGTGAGCAGATGGAGGATCCCGCGACGGCAAAGGGTCTTGTCAAGCGCGACGTCGTCCGCATCATCACACCCGGTACGCTGATCGAAAACTCGATGCTCGACGAGACGCAGAACAACTTCCTCGGTGCCGTCTGTGCCGCAGAAGGCGTTGTCAGTGCGGCGTTCGTCGATATTTCGACGGGTGTCGTCAGCGCGACGGCAGCAGAGGGCGACGACGCCATTCAGTATATCATCAACGAGCTTGGAGCCTATACGCCGCGTGAGGTGCTTCTAAACGTCGGCAGAACGGTATATCCTGCGCTCGGTTCGTATCTGTGCGAGCGGCTTCATGCGATGGTCGAGGACGGACAGGAATTCCGCTATGAGGAAAAAGCGGCACGCGTGCGGACGGAAAAGCAGTTCGGCGACGATGCCGCACAGATTCCCGATTCCCGCCGCGGACACGCAATGACAGCCGCCATCGGCGCACTGCTTGACTACGTTGCGGAAACGCAGAAAACCGATATTTCCTATATCCGTACGCTGCAGATATACTACGGCGGACAGTACATGGAAATGGACGTCAACACGCGCCGCAATCTGGAGCTTTGCGAAACGATGCGCCAGAAGGAAAAGCGCGGCTCGCTTCTGTGGGTGCTTGACCGCACGAGAACGGCAATGGGTGCGCGCAATCTCCGCCGCTGGGTCGAAATGCCCTTGACCGACGTCAGAGCCATTCGCCGCCGTCAGGAAGCCGTTGCTGCTTTTTACGATCATTATCTGCAGCGCGAGGAGATCGGGATGTATCTGCGCGACGTTCTTGACATGGAGCGTCTGATCACGCGCATCGTCTATAACACCGCAGGTCCCAAGGATATGCGTGCGATTGCGAATACGATTGCCGTCATTGCACCGATCAAGGCACTCCTTGCCGATATGCACTGTGCCGAGCTTGACCGCATCAACAATCAGCTTGACGACCTTTCCGATCTGTATACGCTTATCAATAACGCCATCGACGACGATCCGCCGTTTTCCGTGCGAGAGGGCGGCTTTATCCGCGCGGGATATTCCGAGGACGTCGACCGTCTGCGCGATATCATGAACGACGGCAGTACGTGGAAAGAAAAGATTGAAGCCGACGAGCGGGAAGCCACGGGTATTCCGAAGCTGAAAATCGGCTACAACAAGGTCTTTGGCTATTACATTGAAGTTACCAATTCCTATAAAAATCTGGTTCCAGACCGTTATATCCGCAAGCAGACGCTGACCGGCGGTGAGCGCTACATCACGGAAGAGCTGAAAAACATGGAAGCGACCGTGCTCGGCGCCAAGGACAAAAACTACGCACTCGAATACGAGCTGTTCCAGCAGGTTCGAGAGGTGCTTTGCACGCACGTCGGACGGATCCAGGGAGCGGCGGCACTGCTTGCCGATATCGATACCTACATTTCTCTTGCGGAGGTTGCAAACCGCAACAATTATATCTGCCCGGAGGTCGATGAAGGCGACGTTCTCGACATCCGAGACGGACGTCATCCCGTCGTCGAAAAGTTCGCGGGAGACAGCTATTTCGTTCCAAACGACACCCGGCTTGATACGGGTGCCCGCCGTCTGGCACTGATCACGGGTCCCAACATGGCGGGTAAATCGACCTATATGCGTCAGACGGCGCTCATCTGCATCATGGCGCAGATCGGCTCGTTCGTTCCCGCGAAATCGGCGCGCATCGGCGCGGTCGACCGCGTATTCACGCGTGTCGGCGCATCGGACGATTTAGCATCCGGTCAATCGACGTTTATGCTGGAAATGACCGAGGTTGCGTACATTCTGACCCATGCGACGAAGCGCTCTCTGATCATCTACGACGAGATCGGACGCGGTACGTCGACTTATGACGGTATGTCCATTGCCCGCGCGGTACTCGAATATACCCTTGGTAAGAAGATCGGCGCAAAGACCCTTTTTGCAACGCACTACCATGAGCTGACCGAAATTGAAGGACAGCTTGAGGGCGTGGTCAACTACAACATTGCCGCAAAGAAGAAGGGCGACGATATCATCTTCCTGCGCAAAATTGTCGAAGGACCGACCGACGAAAGCTACGGTATTGAAGTTGCCAAGCTTGCGGGTATCCCGAATGAAGTCATCCGCCGTGCAAAGGAAGTGCTTGCTTCCCTTGACGACGGTGAGCAGGTGACCCTGCGCGGCAGAAAGAAATTAGCCCCGATGGCAGATCAGTTTGCCATGGACTTTGATATGGCGTCCGACCGTGATATTGCGGCGGAAGAAATCAAAAAACGGCTTGCGGAAACGGACATCAACACGCTGACACCGCTTGCCGCAATGAACCTTTTGTACGATCTGAAAAATATGATCTGATCGATCAAACCCTATGGATGAGGAGGTGGACCCGTTGGGAAAAATCAACGTACTGGACTTTCAGGTGGCGAATCTGATCGCGGCAGGTGAGGTCGTAGATCGTCCTGCGGCCGTCGTCAAGGAGCTGCTTGAAAACGCCATTGACTCCGGCGCGGATTCCGTGACCGTGGAGATCAAGCGCGGCGGCGTGTCGTTTATCCGCGTGTCAGATAACGGCTGCGGCATTGCGCGTGAGGACGTTCCCGTGGCACTCAAGCGCCATGCGACGAGCAAGATCAAGGAAGCCTCCGATCTTGATTCGATCATGACGCTCGGCTTCCGCGGCGAAGCACTGGCGGCGATTGCAGCGGTGTCCGAGCTTCGCATCATGACGAAACGTCCCGAGGATGCGACGGGTACCTTACTCGAATCGTCGGGCGGCAGAGTCAGCAATATCACCGACGCGGGCTG
>JAZQWK010000360.1:0-2545 GCA_045632325.1 Eubacteriales bacterium | reverse complement strand
GGTCAGCTCGGCGGTATCGATGGATTCAGCTGCGGTTCCCGCTTCCGTTGCGGCTCCCGTCGTCTGCTCGCTCGCGGCAGGTTCAGACGCACAGGACGTCATCACGGATGCTGCAGCAAGGAACGCAAGCAGACCCGCAGCAATATTTTTTGTGTGTTTCATTGCGGTCAATCCTTTCGTTTATATAAGGGATCTTTGGCATTATTCATCTTCAAACTGGGAATAGAATTCTTCCAGCTTCTTGTTGATGGACTTTTCAACGGACGCCCACTTGGAAGCAAGCTTCTGGCTCGGAGAGAGGAGCAGATCGCGGAAGATATACGGCAGACGAGCGAAATGCTTTTCGCCGAACTGGAATGAAACGTCAAACTTACGTCCGGACATGATGATGTCGATCATTTCCGCAGTGGACGGGTCAGAGGAATATTTACCCTTCAGCGCGACGTCGTAATATGCAGGATAAACGGAGCGGTAAGATTCTGCAGCCAGAGCCTCAAAGATCATACCGACGAATTCGGTATCGGATGCGGTCTTCGGAATGGAGAAGACCTGGAACTTATCGTCTGCGTTGGTCAGATACAGTTCTTGTGCGGCATCCCACTTCGGGAACGGCAGAATGGAGTAGGTATCCTTCATCTCACGCAGTGCCTTGAACGCGGCGTAGAGACGCATCGGTGAGAACGCGAGTGTGCCGTTTGCGAAGTAAATTTCTTCGTCGTACTGCGTCGTATATTCAAAGAAGCCGAGCGAATTTTCCTGATAGTCGCGCATCTTGTTGAGTGCCGCTTCGGTCTTTTCACTCATAAAGGAAATTTCCAGCGTACCGTCGTCCTTAACAGAGGTCAGAGGCTGGTCAAATGCGGTCAGCCAAACGTCACCGGGATTGGTGATCTGATAGCCGAAGCCGTAGGTGTCGTACATATCCTTCTTGCCGTCACCGTTGGCGTCGACGTACAGCTCTTTGGTCAGTTCAATGAACTTATCGATCGTCCATTCGCCCTTGCGTACGAGATCATACAGATAATCGGGCGACATATCGTAGTTATTGGTGATACGGGTGTTGAAGAACAGCGCGTAGGTATACGTCATCGAGCTGACGGAGAGGTCGGAGCAGATGGCAAACAGCTTTTCATTGATCGTTGCGCCGTCGTTGGCGAGCTTGTTGTGCCAGGGCTGCGTCAGATCGATGTGTTCAATTTCCGTCCAGTCCATACACGCGCCTGCACCGATGGTCTTATACGCCTGATAGTCAACGTATGCGCAGATTTCCGCGGAATCGTCACCTGCCATAACCATGTTGATGAAGAACTGAGGAACGTCGTCACGGTTGGTACCCTGCGGCAGAATCGAAACGTCAACGTTGAAGCGGGATTCGATCTTTTCGTTTCTCGCATAGACGGCGTCGTTACACTGATCACCGTTCTGCTCCTCAACCCAGAATTCTTCATCGAAATCAAATTCCTCGGAGCAGATGATGCGGAATTCCTTGCCGCCCCAATCCTTTTCGGGCAGGTTATCGGGAGTCATCTGACGCTTTTCAAGGTCCGTCAGTTCTTTCGTTTCAACGACCTCGGTAACGGCGTCGTTACCCTGTTGTGCCTTTTCGGTGACGATTCCGCTGTCAGCCGCATCACCGCCGCACGCGGTCATAACGGACGCAACGGTCAGCACGGAGAGCAGCCATGCAGCAATTCGTGTAGATTTCATAACAGAAGCTTCCTTTCCGATGTCGGTTCCGATACGGATATCGGAAACACGATTGATATTAAAGATAGTATAGCAGTTTTCATAAAAAAAGTCAAGAGATTTTACTGATATATGAACAAGCGCCGACGGAATTTCATGAGTCTTTCACAAATTCCACGGCGCTTTTTTGTATAGGTTTCACAATATATTACCGTTCGGTATTCGGCTGATCCTTCATCTTCATCACGCGGTTGACATCGTCGTTTTTACTGCCCCAAAGCACGACCGCACCTGCCTCTCTCGTCTTGCACATATCGATGATACGCTGGTTTTCAGATCCCCGAAAGCGCAGAGAGATGTTCTTCAGTGCAGCCACAAATTCACCGTCGATGAGAACGTCGACGTACGACAGCATCTCGTCCGTGACCTCACAGTATGCACGGCCGGTGGGAACAGTGCCGTCCGGATGCCACAAATCCTCATCCAGCGTGTAACCGGTAAAGCACCAGATGGACTTTTTCGGATACCGTTCTCTGATTTTTTTGAGCAGCGGCAGAAGTGCGCGCTGGTTGTCGGGCTCCATCGGTTCGCCGCCGAGGAGCGTGATCCCGTCGATATAAGCAGGTGCAAGCAGCTCAAGCAGTTCCTTTTCTGTTTCCTCGGTGTAGGGCTGACCGTAGGTAAAGCTCCACGTCTGCGGGTTGAAGCAATCCTTGCAGTGGTGCGTGCAGCCGGAAACGAACAGCGAAATGCGGACGCCTTCGCCGTTGGCAACGTCACAGGTTTTGATTTCTCCGTAATACATGGTTGTGATCCTTCGTTTATTCTTGATTTGTAGGGGCGATTCATGAATCGCCCG
>JAZQWK010000359.1:0-4034 GCA_045632325.1 Eubacteriales bacterium | reverse complement strand
TATCCCGCGGGTATTTTCAATACGCTTGCAGCAGCACGCGGCGTTGACGCATTCCGCTATACCTCCTGCGCGGTCAATTATATCCGCACGGGTATCGGCAACAGCTTCTACGGACATCCCAGCGAAAACGGCCAGCGCGAGATCTATAACGCGATCACCGCGGCAATCGAAGCCGAGATCGCAGGCACGAGCGTATACGACCGTGTGATGGGTGAGCTGGAAACCGAGATTCTGGAATCCTACGGCAAGAAGCTCGCAGAAGTTACGCAGCTGACGTTCAGCACCTGTACTCCCACCGCAAACTACGTCGCACTCGGCGGTATCGTGACCGCGGGCGACGGCTTGAAGACCGGCGTACCGAACTACGCAGACCTGTTTGCAGAAGCAATCCGTGCCGCCGGCGTTGAGGTCAACTATAGCAATCTCGGCGTATCCGGATCGGATAACGATAAGACCTTCAACGAACTGAACGCGCAGAACGTCGCCGCTTACATTGAAGCAAACCGCGCGGCGATCGCAGAAGCCGATATCATCACCTACAATATAGACTCTACAGCACTGAAGAACGTCATCCTGGAACTCCTTGGCAGCGACCCCGTGAACTGGGAAACGTATCTGACGGAATCCGAGAAGCAGATTGTTCTCGCAGTGGTCGCAAAGCTCTTTGAATCCCTCACTGCAGACGCAGGAGCGATCCCGTTCGTTACCGAGGCCATGATGGAAAAACTCGCATACGTGATCGTTCGTCACTGCCTCGAATCTATGCGTGCGGTAGAAGCGATCAAGGCGATCAACCCGAAGGCAGACCTTATCGTCATCGGTATGTACAATCCCTTTGACGGTATGACCGTCGATATGAACGGTGAGTCCACCGACGTCGGTCTTCTGTTTGACGACCTCATCGAAGCCGCAGACTTCTTCTACGGTCTGACTGCGATCATGAACGATATCACCTTCGTCTCTGCACCCGATGCAGAAGTCGTCGGTGTCGGCAGCCTGTCCATTGGCAGCGGTATGTCGACGATGCAGCTTGCGAGAAAGCTCGCCACGATCGCGAAGAAGATGCTCGCGACCGAAGAAGGTCAGAAGTACATCGCAGAATGTCTGACGAATGCCGTCACCTTCGCACCCGTCCATAAGTACGAGCGCACCGCTTACGTTGCACCGCAGGTCGGCGTTCCCGGCTCGGAAACCCTCGCTTGTATCAGATGCGGCGAGACCAAGACCGTTGAGATCCCCGCGCTGACCGAAACGCCCATCCCCGAGATCCCGGATACCCCCGATTTCCCCGGCGTACCCGATTTCCCGGAATTCCCCGAAACACCCGCTCCCGATGAGCCCGAAACGCCGGATACTCCCGATACCCCGGACACGCCGTCTGAACCCGAAACGCCCGACGTTCCGAATATCCCCGAAGCTCCCGACGTTCCCGAAACACCCGACGAACCGGAAACGCCTGATACGCCCTCTATCCCCGGCGGAATCACGCCTCTGCCTCCGCTGGAAGACGACGACGATTCCGATCCGATCATTCCGTCTAACCCGTCTACTCCGTCTGAACCTGCAGAGCCTGCAGAACCCGAGACGCCCGCAGAGCCCGAAAAGCCCGAGCCCTACACCTGCGACGGCGGCGATGCTTGCCCGATGAAGGCGCTCACCGACCTCGACGTGAACGCCTGGTACCACCTCGGTGTGGATATCATGCTGACGAAGGGCATCATGCAGGGCATCGGACACGATAAGTTCGCGCCCGACGCGGAGATCACCCGTGCGGAAATGATCACGATGCTGTACAGAATCGAGGGCGAACCTACCGCTGAAGCGGAAATCGCGTTCACCGACGTCGCATCCGACGCATGGTACGCAGACGCCGTCCGCTGGGCGGTTGCAAACGAGATCACCAACGGTACGAGCACCGCGAAGTTCTCTCCCGCAGACGTGATCACCCGTGAGCAGATCGCCGTCATCCTTGCGCGCTACGCAGCGTATAAGGGCGTCGACACCGCCACCGAGCACACCCTCACCGCGTATACCGACGCCGCTGATATCAGCACGTGGGCAGTTGACGCGATGGCGTGGGCGAACGAAAAGGCACTGATCGGCGGCACGAGCGAGACGAAGATCTCCCCGAAGACCGCAGGCACCCGCGCACAGGTCGCCGTCATCCTCGCACGTTATATGGAACAGTAACATTGCGTTGCCTCCCTTGCTTCATTTGAGGGAGGCAACGTTGTTAATTACCCCAAATTTCATCCCAATCACCCACCCTAAAAACTACCGCGCATTTATAAACTCCCTATAAAAACAAAAACGCGCCGTAACCGGTTGAAAATGACCGGCTGCGGCGTTTTTCATTGGAAAAAATGGCAGAACGGAGGCAAAAAAGCAATGACGTACGGCTATATACGCGTTTCGTCGAAGGATCAGAACGAAGAACGCCAGCGGCGCGCAATGGAGGATTACGCGATTTCGCCGCGGAATCTGATAGCAGACAGGCAGTCGGGCAAGAATTTTGAGCGCCCGGGATACCGACGACTGATGAAAAAACTAAAGCCGGGCGACACCCTTGTGATCAAGAGCATCGACCGACTCGGAAGAAACTACGAGGAGATACTGCGGCAGTGGCGCATATTAACGAAAGAGAGAAACGTGCAGATCGTCGTGCTCGATATGCCGCTTTTGGACACGCGGGACGGGCAGGATCTGACGGGAACGCTGATCTCGGACATCGTGCTGCAGCTATTGTCCTACGTCGCGCAGACGGAGCGGGAAATGATCCGCCAGCGGCAGCGCGAGGGCATTGACGCGGCGATGGAGCGCGGCGTGCACTTCGGCAGGCGACCGCGGGAGAAGCCCGAAAACTACGCCGAGGTGCGGCGCGCGTGGCAAAACGGAGAGCTTTCCGGTCGGAGCGCGGCAAAGCAGCTCGGAATTTCGCATACCGCGTTTCAAAAATGGATGAAAGCGGAAGGCGCGGAATGTGCAGAATGTACCAAGAAAAGCAGAGAAACAGCGGAAGAATAAGGCAACATTACCGAATGTAAACAAAAGCAGACTTTTGTTGCCGTCGTGCAAAACGCCGTAAATGCACGAAAATACGAAAAAACAGGCTGCACTCTGTGGATTTTATGCAGTGTAATTATAGCATATTTACAATTTTTTGTCAATGTATTATGGCAACAAAAGTCTGCTTTCGTTGCCATCCGAAAACCGCCGTGGGCGCGGCGGAAAGGCGGCTGTAACAATCAATTATTTTAAAAAGGAGTGAATTTTGATGAAAATCAAAAGCACGAAGCTGATCGCAATGCTGCTTGTCGTAGCAATGATGTTTAGCTTCAGTAGTGTCGCTTTTGCAACGACTGGTGGTTCAGAACCGGAAACCATTAAGTACGTTTCCATCGGCGACTCTATGACCAATGGTTATGGCTTTGTTGGCTATAATCAGGATAAGCATACGGTTGACAGAGCAACCGAACATGTCGATCCCGAAGATTACAATTTCTTTGACGGTGAAGGCGTGTATGGTGATGCTTCTTATGCTAATCAGTTTGCTGAATGCCTGGAAGCTTATACCGGTTCTGATGTAGAACACGCTCAGCTGGCTCTGTCTGCATTCCGTCCCGAGGATTTAGTTGTCCTGCTGGGTATCGAAGACAGACATGACCTGTCCCAGCTTCCTATGAAGGACTACTACTTCAACAACACTTGGGCATACATGTGGAATGGTTGTGAGGATTATATTGTTGATCCCGATAACAAGATTCAGCTTGGATGTGCTTGGTGCTACAAGAGCGGAACTTCCTGCGGTGCCACCGGTTGGTGTGATTTCCATCTTGTTAGAGTGAACAATTTGTGATATTTTGATACCGGTCATTATCCTACCAATAATGGACCTTACAATATCTTCGAAAACCAGTTTACTGATGTAAGCACCTACTTCCAGGAAAGCATGAAGGAAGCCGATGTCATCTCTCTGGCTTTGGGTAACGCAGCTTTCGATGCTTACTTCATGGATCGTCTGTTCAAGATTTGGG
>JAZQWK010000358.1:0-2026 GCA_045632325.1 Eubacteriales bacterium | reverse complement strand
AACCCCCAATCTTCAGCCCGAAAACCGACTGCCGGCGCGGTCTGTCATGCTTCCTGCGCAGAAGTCGGGCATTGACTACCGCACAAAGGAAGAATCCGAGCGCGTACAGTCGCTGTGCGGCACATGGAAATTTTTGTATCTTGAAAACGACATCGACTACAAGGAGGGTTCTGCGGCTGTCGGCGATTTCGCTGGCTGGGACGACATTCCCGTACCGTCGGAGTGGCAGTTCTGCGGATACGGAAAACCGCGCTATACCAACGTTGACTATCCGTTTCCGTTTAATCCGCCGTACGTCGGATATGACAATCCCCTCGGCATTTACCGCCGTAAGTTCACGCTGTCCAAGCAGGCGAAGAACCGTCTGACAACGCTCCATTTTGACGGCGTTGACGGCGCGTTCAATCTTTATATCAACGGCAAGTACATCGGTTTTTCCAAGGGCAGCCGTATTCCCGCCGAGTTTGACGTCACCGATGCGGTCGTTGCGGGGGAAAACGACATCTGCGTGGAAATTTGCACGTATTCCGATGCGCAGTACATGGAAAACCAGGATATGTGGATGGCAAACGGCATCTTCCGCGACGTTTATCTGCTGTTTGAAAACCGCGCGGGTCTTTGGGATTATGAATGTAAGACGACAACCAATTCTCTTGCGGTGGTTCTCTATCCGCGTACCGAGGGATGCGATCTGCGTGCGGAGCTGACGTTTGACCGCAGAACGCGCAAGTGTGAGCTTTCCTGCGAAAATTCCGTCAAATTCGTGCTTCCGTCACCCGAGACGTGGAACGCGGAGCATCCGTATCTTTACGAGCTTGTCATTACGATTTTTGAGGGCGACGTTCCCGTGGAAATCCACACAAAGAAGGTGGGCTTGCGCGAATCGGCAATCATCGACGGGCTGTTCTGCGTCAACGGTGCACCGATTCAGTTCTGCGGCGCGAACCGTCATGAATACCATCCGGAAAAGGGCCGCGCGATCGACTGTGAGCAGATCGAGCGCGAGCTGAAGCTGCTCAAAGCCTGCAACTTCAATTCCATCCGCACCAGCCACTACCCGCAGCATCCTGCCTTTTACGAATACTGCAATGAGCTTGGCATTTACGTTGCGGACGAGGCAGACATTGAAACCCACGGCTGCGGCGCGGCATGGGAACAGGGATGGCTTGCCAAGCACGACGATTGGGCAGGTGCATTCCTCGACAGAACCGAGCGGATGTATATGCGCGATAAGAATGAGACGTGCGTCGTCGTCTGGTCGATCGGCAACGAAGCAGGGTCGGGCAAAAACATCGATGCCTGCTCTGCGTGGCTGAAATCCCGCCTGAACAAAAAGCCGATTCTGCAGGCGCAGGACGACAACGAAAATCCGCGCATTTCCGATTTCCGTCAGTACGGCTATCCGAACATGGAAACGGTGCGCAAATATGCCGAAATGGAATCCGATTTCCCCGCGATCTCCACCGAGTACGGGCACGCGATGGGCAACTCGCCCGGTGCGCTTGCCGATATGTGGGACGTCATCGACGAAACGCCGCAGCTGCAGGGCGGCTTTGTCTGGGAATTCAAAAACCACGGCTTTGCAAAGAAGCTCGATAACGGTGAAACCGCGTATCTCTACGGCGGTGACTTTGGAGAGGGACCGAACTGGGCAAACTTCCTGCTCGACGGCTACTGCTTCTCCGACGGCACGCCCAAGCCCGCAATGTATGAAATCAAATATCTGATGGCACCGCTCCGTATCCGCGATAAAGACGGCGCACTGTCGATCTACTGCCGCAACTCCTTTGAGCGGCTTGACAACGTCACGATGATCTGGAGCCTCTGTGAGGACACAAAGATTCTTGACAGCGGCACGAAGATCGGTCTGAACTTCGGTCCCGGCGATACCGTGAAGATTCCGTATCCTGCGTCCTTGCCCGAAAAACGTGTACCCGGCGCGCAGTATCTGCTCAATGTGATGCTGTTCGCAGGCGAGCGCGATCTTGGGTATGCGCAGATTCAATTAAAAGGGTCCCTCCCCCAG
>JAZQWK010000357.1:0-3243 GCA_045632325.1 Eubacteriales bacterium | reverse complement strand
CTCGCCGTAATAGCTGTCGGACTTGTCCCAGGAGTTCATCGGGTTGCGCATGCCGCGCAGTGCATTTTCTAAATTCATAACGCTGACGCGTTCGGTTTTCAGCATAGTCGGGTTTCCTTTCCAAGATGGATACGTCAATATTTCTCTACTAATTATATCATAGATTCCGCCGCTTGAAAAGGGTTATTTTATGAATTTTTCATGTTTTTTGCACACTTGGCGTTCCATATCGAAAATTTCGCAAAAAAATTTTATGAAAATCGGTAAAACGCCTTGAAAGACCGCGGGTTTTGTGATACAATATGAATATTAGCAAACCATTTCAGAAAGGAATAAACGAACATGAACAATACATTTGCCATCAAAAACGCATCCGTATACCGCACCGAGCAGCGCGACTTCGCACCCGCGACCGTCGTCGTTGAAAACGGTATCATCAAGTCCATCCTCGCACCCGACGCGTGCACCTGTGATATGACCGTCGTCGACGGCACGGGCAAGCTCCTCGTTCCGGGTCTCGTCGATACCCATACCCACGGCCGTATCGGCTACGACTTCGACTCCGCAACCGTCGAGCAGATGAAGGATATGCGCCATTCCTACGCCGTTGACGGTACGACCACCGTCTTCCCGACCATCGCGTCCGCACCGCTCTCCCAGATCGAGCAGGCCATCGACAACGTCAAGGCTGCCGGCTACGACTGCATCCACCTTGAGGGCAGATACCTCAACTGCAAGCGCCGCGGTGCACACAGAGCAGACCTGCTCTTCCCGCTCGACGTTGCAGAATTCTCCGCACTGCTCGACCGCATGGAAGGTCTGAACGTCCACGTTTCCTGTGCTGCTGAGCTGGAAGGCGGCGAAGCGTTTGTCAAGACCGCCGTTTCCCGCGGTGCAACCGTCTCCCTCGGTCATACCGACGCAACCTACGAGGAAGCACTTGACGCCATCTCCTGGGGTGTCAACTCCTTTACCCATACCTTCAACGCCATGCGCCCCATCCACCACAGAGAACCCGGTCCCGTCGTTGCGGCTCTCGCAACCGAAGGCGTTTACGCTGAAGTCATCGCAGACGGCTTCCATCTGAATCCCGCCATCGTCAAGCTCGCTTACCTTGCAAAGCGTCCCTCACATCTGACCCTCATCACCGACTCCATGAGCGCGACCCGCTGTGCAGACGGCGAATACGCGATCGCAGGTGAAAAGGTCTACGTCGTTGACGGCAAGGCGATCAACGAAGAAGGCAACATCTCCGGCTCCACCATCACCCTGTACCAGGCTGTCCGCAACCTGATGAAGTTCGCAGGCGTTTCCTACGCCGAAGCACTGCCCTACGCAACCATCGTTCCCGCAACGGAGGTCGGTATGGACGGCAAGGTCGGCTCCATCGCAGAAGGCAAGCGCGCAGACCTGCTGCTCGTTGACGCAGAAACCCTCGATATCGCATCCGTCTGGCAGGCAGGCGAAGCGGTTCTGTGAAGCATACCGCTCCCACCCCGCGCAGATACCGCGCCATGGCACGCGACGCGCTGTTCCACGCATCCAACTGGATCGGAGCATTGCTCGTAACGTATTCCGTGCTCTTTATCGGCTGTGCCGCCGTGTATCTCTGTGACGCACTGCTCGCGCTGGTATCCCTGTCGACACCGATCCCGCCCACTGTCAGCACCGTATTCCGCATCGCGGCGTGTCTGCCGCTTCTGCCGCTCGGCTCGGGGCTGCTCGGCTATTACGTCGATCTGTATCTTTCCTCGCGCGGAGAGATCACCGCGTACGTCTCACCCGCCGCCGTATTTGCCCCGTACACGACACCGCGCCGCGCGATCCGTGCGTGGGTACTGACGGCAGCGACGCTGCTTTTGTGCGCACTGATCCCGCTCTCCGCACTTCCCATCCTCACCGCGCTGTCCCCCCTGTTTGACGGCTCGGCAACGACGCTGACGGCGGCAATCCTGACCTTCGTCGGTCTGCTCGCACTGCTTGCGGCACTGTATATCAACGCCCGTCTCACTCCCATTCTGTATCTCTGCGTCACGCGCCCGCATCTGTCCGTCGGCGACGCCGTACGCCGCGTGTGGTGCCGCTCCGCAGACTTTGCGCTGAACGGCGTTCTGCTGCAGCTGGGACTGCTGCTTGCCGCAGTGCTGTCCGCGCTTTTGACGGCGGGGATCCTGTTGGTTCTCTACGTTCTGCCGATCTCGGTATTTACGTACACCGCCTTCTGTCACGAGCTTTCGCGCAGATGCGATCTCGCGGCGGACGTCCATTGACGATATTCCCAAACCAGAAAGGAAACTTTCGGAAACGAAAGCCACGGTCTCTACTATTATGAACGACAAGAAATTTTATATCACCACAGCCATTGCCTACGCATCCCGCAAGCCGCACATCGGCAACACCTACGAGGTCATCATGACCGACGCCGTTGCGCGCTTCAAGAGAATGCTCGGCTATGACGTTTACTTCCTCACCGGCACCGACGAGCACGGCGAAAAGATCGAGCTGCTCGCAAACGACGCAGGCATCACGCCCCAGCAGTACGTTGACAACGTCGCAGGTGAGATCAAGGGTCTGTGGGATCTGATGAACACCACCTACGACCAGTTTATCCGTACCACCAAGCCCTCCCACGTTGCCGCTGTCCAGCATATGTTCAAGAAGTTCTACGATCAGGGCGACATCTACAAGAGCGAATACGAGGGCTGGTACTGCGTTCCCTGCGAATCCTTCTTCACCGATACCCAGGCAAAGGAAGGCGGCATCTGCCCCGACTGCGGCGCACAGATGACCAAGAAGAAGGAAGAGGCTTACTACTTCCGTATGAGCGCATACCAGGACAAGCTCCTTGACTATATCGAATCCCATCCCGACTTCATCGAACCCGAATCCCGCAAGAAGGAAATGATCAACAACTTCATCAAGCCGGGTCTTCAGGATCTCTGCGTTTCGAGAACGTCCTTCACCTGGGGTATTCCCGTCACGTTTGACGACAAGCACGTCGTCTACGTCTGGCTCGACGCGCTGACCAACTATATCACCGCACTCGGTTACGACGTTGACGAAAAGGGTGAGCTGTACTCCAAGTACTGGCCGGCAGATGTCCATATCATCGGCAAGGACATCACCCGCTTCCACACCATTTACTGGCCGATCTTCTTAATGGCGATGAACGAACCGCTGCCCAAGAAAGTCTTCGCGCATCCGTGGTTCATGTTCGGCAACGACAAGATGTCCAAGTCCAAG
>JAZQWK010000356.1:0-10876 GCA_045632325.1 Eubacteriales bacterium | reverse complement strand
ACGGCTTCCTCACGCTCCGAAACGATACCGAGCTGTTTTGCAAAGTAGATCTCGGATGCGACGGGACGCTCGGAGCAAAGGACAACCTTGATTCCTGCGTCGCGTGCATCGGTAACCAGCTGACCGACACCGCGCAGGTATGGGACGCGGAAGCCGACAAAGCCTTCAAAGACCATATCGTGCTGTGCCGCGCCGATGAATTTCAAATTGTTGTAGGGATATGCGCGCGAGGATACGGCAACGACGGAATACGCCTGCCGCATCAGCTTGCGGTATGCGATCAGGATTGCGTTTCTCGCCTCAGGGGTCAGAAGCATGATGCGTCCGTTTTTATGGTAATATGCGCAGTGCGCAAGCAGATCCTCACATTCACCGCGGGAGATGGCAAGCATCTGCTCCTTATACTGTACGAGCGTCGTTTCATACTGCGACTCTCCGCCGACCGAGCGATGATCGAGCATCGGATACGCGCGGTCAAGACGGACGTTGTAGATATCCATTTTTCGCGCGAGGTTCAGAATGGATGCTTCTTCCTCGGTACGCGTACGCTTTTCCGTTCCCTCCGAAAGTGATTTCAGATATGCCTCACCGTACATACCGGTAGACAGGATCGCATAGAGAATCGGGCGTTCCATCGCATGTCTGCCGCGTCGGTCCGCAATATCCCATAAGCGTTCCTCCGCATAAATACGGTCGGCAACCGTATCGCGCGTTGTGAAAATACCTTCTTTGGGCACGATCAGCGTCGTTACTGTACGAAGCTTGTCCATACAGGTCGGATTTTTGATAATCGCACCTGCACCTCCCGCGTCACGGAACTGCTGGACGGTCTGGTAAACGGCACAGGCAAGCATAATATAGCCGAACGCAACGTACATTTCGCTCATCGTTGAGACGGCGAACGACATTGCACCCATAAAGCTGGAGAACAGCGCGTTCTTCTGCGTGGACAGAGCAAAATCAAGCAAGGTCAGACCGAATACTGCGGCAATGACGACAAGGCTCCAAACACGGCTGATGCGGGAAAGATGACCGAGCAGCGGAATGCTTTCGTGGTTGATGATGGGGTGATTTTTCTCGGTGATTGCAATGATCGTTTCCTCGCCCGTCGCAGTGACGATAGCCGTTGCGTGTCCCAACGTGATCAGCGTTCCTGCAAAGATCATATTTCTTTGCTTTTCCGGCGGCAGCGTTTCGTGCAGCGCAAGATCGGCAAGCTTATGATGCATGGCACCGTGACCGAACAATCGCTCCTCATCGGCACACAGATCGTCAGCGGTCACGAGCCTTGCGTCGGCGGGAACGATATCACCGCGCGAGACGACGATGAGATCGCCCGGAACGAGCTGCTTCTGATCGATCATAAACAATCTGCCCTCGCGCACGACACGCACGACGGGAAGCGTATACCGGTCCATACTTTCCAGCATACGCTGGGACTTGGCGTACGACAAAAGGACGATGACGAGATTCAGTGCAACGAGCGCAACGAGCACCCACGCACCGACGCTCTCCTCAAAGACAGCCGCAATCAGCGCCGCCGCAATGAGCAGATACGACGTATAGTCCAGCGTCATCGCCTTGAGGACGTTGAAGAACGTGATCTTGGAGACGGGATATATTTCATTTTTACCGTGACGCCGCTTGGAGGAGCGAACGCCTTTCTGTGTCAGACCGTCCTTTTGGGAAGTTCCGAGCTTTTTTGCAGCAGCCTCGGCGGTCAGTTGATACCAGTTTTCAGTCATGAAAATCTCCGTATTGAAATGATTTGAAGCGAGATATTGGCTAACACGGATACAAACGTATCACTGATTTTGTAGGGGAGCGGTCACCGCTCCCGAAACATATAGCTTCGATCAAGATATCGGTTGATGCAGATCGTTCAGTTTTCGGGATGTATTTATGCCATCCGTAAACATCATCATGTTTCACGGTGCGGGAGGGGTGACCCCTCCCCTACTAAATCCGAGATGCACGTGCATCAATTATAATCAAGATCAAATTGCCGTGCAATCTGTCTCACGCCTTGACGCGCAGAACCTCTTTTCCGTTTTCTTCCTCGGTGTAAAGGGTGATCGCGGTGACGTTGTCGCCATAGCCTGCAATGAGGGTATTGGCAATGGCGTCCTCGACGTGGGTCTGGATATAGCGGCGCATATTGCGGGCACCGTACTTTTTCGAGAAGGATTCGTGCGCAATGACGCGGACGGCGTCGGCGGTATAAACAAGTGTGATATCACGGTCGCCAAGTGCCTTGACCAGGTCACCGAGCATGATTTCCGCGATACGCCCGAAGTCATCTTCGTTGAGAGAGCGGAACGTGATAATCTCGTCAACACGGTTGATAAACTCGGGGCGCAGGAAGGACAGCAATGCCTTTTCGGTGCGATTTTCGGCAATCGTCTTTTCCTCGGCGCGGAAGCCTGCGGTGTTGTCGTTGGTCGTCGAGCCGGCGTTGGTCGTCATGACGATGACCGTATTTTCAAAATTGACTTCCTTGCCGTGCGCGTCGGTCAGACGTCCGTCGTCGAGGATCTGCAGAAGGATGTTCATAACATCTGGATGCGCTTTCTCGATTTCGTCAAAGAGGATGACGGAATACGGCTTGCGGCGGATCTTTTCTGTCAGCTGTCCTGCATCGTCATAGCCGACGTAGCCGGGAGGAGAACCGATGATGCGGGACACGGCGTACTTTTCCATATATTCGGACATATCAAGACGAATCAGCGCATCGGGCGTATCAAACAGCTGGGATGCAAGCGTCTTGACAAGCTCCGTCTTACCGACACCGGTAGGACCTGCGAAAATGAACGAAACGGGCTTTTTCTTGTAGGAAACGCCGACGCGGCTTCTGCGTACGGCACGCGCAACGGCGTCGACTGCTTCATCCTGACCGATGATGCGCGCGCGCAGACCGTCTGCCAAGTGCTCCAAACGCTCGTATTCGCTTTGTGTGATCGACGTTGCGGGGATACCCGTCCAGACCTCGATGACCTGTGCAAGTGCTGCGACGTCGAGTTCTACGGAATCGCGTTCACGGGACAGCGTCTCAAACTGCGCCATGTCCTGCAGTTCCTCGGACTTGAGCTGTGCCAGTCTTGCCCAGCGCTCGTTTGCAGCCTCCTGCGTTTCGTCGGCAGGTGCTTCAAAGGCTTCCAGTGCTTCTTTTTCGGCACGTGCGGCGGTGAGCTTTGCCTCCAATTTCGCCAACTTGTCGATGACGGGTGCGTGGAGTGCAACGTACGCCGACGCTTCGTCCAGCAGGTCGATGGCCTTATCGGGCAGGAAGCGGTCGGTGATATAGCGCTCACTCATGATGACGGTCTTCTTGACGATCTCGTCGGTGATCTTGATGCCGTGGTACTGCTCGTAGTAGTGCTTGATGCCGCCGAGAATCGTGACGGTGTCCTCAACGGACGGCTCGTCAACGGTGATCGGCTGGAAGCGGCGTTCGAGCGCGGCATCCTTTTCGATATATTTGCGGTATTCGGTCAGGGTCGTTGCACCGATGACCTGAATTTCCCCGCGGGAGAGGGCGGGTTTTAAGATATTGGCAGCGTTCATCGAACCTTCTGCGTCGCCCGCGCCTGCAATCGTGTGGACCTCGTCGATGACGAGCATGATGTTGCCTGCGGTCTTGATGTCCTCGATCAGACCCTTCATGCGCGATTCAAACTGTCCGCGGAACTGGGTACCTGCGACGAGTGCCGTCAGGTCAAGCAGATGGACTTCCTTGTTCTGCAATTTATACGGCACGTCCGATGCGGCGATTTTCTGCGCAAGAGCCTCTGCAATTGCGGTCTTACCGACACCGGGTTCACCGATCAGACAGGGGTTGTTCTTCTGACGGCGGCAGAGAATCTGGATCAGACGCGCGATTTCACGGTCACGTCCGATGACGCAGTCAAGCGCGCCCTCTCTTGCACGTGCGGTCAGATTGACACAGTACGAATCGAGGAATTTTGCCTTCTTTTTCTTTTCTTTTTTCTCTTTTTTGGGTGCTTTTCCGTCCTCACCCTCGGACTTATTGTCATCACGCTTCATCGGATGACCGAACAGACCGCCGAGCATCGAGCCGAAGTCTACGGCAGGAGCTCTGCCCTCCTCCGCATCGTCGTCTCCCTCGTCGCCGTCTTCACCGTGCGGCATAAAATCGGGGAGCATCGGTGCGTCGTCGTCTTCTATATCGGTGTCACCGCTGCCCATCATCGCGGAAAACTGTTCCATATCGTCTTCCATGCGGGCCAGATCGTCCTCGGAAATGCCCATCTTTGCGAGCATATCGTTGACGGGACCGACGCCCATCTCTCTTGCACAGCGCAGGCAAAGTCCTTCGGTGAGTGTTTCGTTTCCGTCCATGCGTGTCATGAAAACAACGGCGACACGCTTTTTACATCTTGAGCATAATTTCATTGGGGGTTCCTTTCAGGGGTTGTGATTGCGTTTATATGAAAAATTTATATATGGTAAAATTGTTACAATATTGTCCCCATAAATGCAGCAGGGACAACTCCTATAGGTTCATTCCTATTTCGTCATCCATCCGAACAACGTGCCGCCAAGTACTTCCGACGGCAAGGTTCCGTTTGTGACAAGAATACCGAGCACAAGAGACAGTGCCTGTGCTGCGATCCACGCGTATCCCGCACCGAGCAGGACACCGCAAGTACCGCCAAGGAGCGTGTTGGCACCGCGCAGAATGGGCAGCTTCATCACAAGGTCAACAATGCGCAGAACGAAGCGCAAAATGAGATAGGCGAACAGAAACAGCAAAAGATATGCTGTGATTTTCGCAAGCCACCCTGCAATCGGCGGGGTCAGACGGGATGTGATTTCCTCAGTGAGAAGCGACATTGCAGACGGGTCAACGACGTCGGGCAGAGTGATCGGTCCGTTGAGCGGGATACCGAGCGATGCTGCCGTATCTGTCAAAGAAGCAAGCGACGCGGAAAGTGCATCCATGCCGCCGTCCGCCGCAGTTCCTGCTGATAAGACAGCACGCGCAACTACGTCGCCGAGGATGTCCTCGGTAAACGGAACAAAGACACGGCGCAGCAAGATGCCCTCGGGAATGTAGGCAAACATATACGCGACGAGTGCCGCACCTGCGAGTGCGAGCAATCCCGATACTGCACCGACGAATCCGCGTTTCCATGCGCGGTAAACGGTAAGCGCAAAGATTGCGACCAACACAACGTCAACGGCAAGTGCGTATGGTTGTAAATTCATGGGATTTCCTTCCTATTTATATATCTTACTCTTCTGCCACAATACCGAAGAAGAAGCTGTCGATGTCGATGACCTTCGTCTGCTCGGCGTAGCAAAGCATGAGGGTTCTGTCATCCAGTGCTTCGACGGTGATGCAGTTGGGGGCGATATCCTTTGCAATCTGTTCACCCGTTTCGAGGCTGATGCGCATGACGGTTCGGTCAAAGAGCAGGTAGATTGCGTCTTTTTGCAGCAGCGCTCGGGTGATCTCACCCTGCACGTCGCCGGAGTAGACGATTTCGCCGAGCGCGTTGAGCACGGTGACGGTATAGTTGGAGCCGACGATGTTTTTGTTGAGCGTAAAGTACGTCAATTCCCCGGTCGAGTCAAGCATGACCGGCGTATAGCCGCCGTAGCTGACGGTGGAGACGAGGTTCATTTCGGTATCGTAAACATAGACCGCCTTTCCGCCGACGAGCACGAGACCGCCATCCGCAGTATAACGGGCGCGATAGATGATTTCGTCTGGAAGTGTCATCTGCGCGCGCTTTTCCTCGCGGTCGGTCTGAGAGAGAATGATCACGGCGTAACAAGTGCCGTCGTCCCGCGTTCCGAGCGCAGCAATGACAAACTCCTCGTCGCCGTCACGGAAGGATGCGTCCATGACGTGCTTATCGGGCGAATACCAGCGATAGATCTGCTCGAATTTCGGGTTGTAAACGTTGACAACCGAGCGGTATTCCATCGAACGGGTGGTGAGCAGGAACGTACCCGAATCACCGAGTGCGGCACAGCCGATCGGATAGGCGTACGCCTCCTCATATTCCTTGGACAGTGAGTTATACAGCTGAAAGGTCGTTCCGCCGATGTTGTAAATCATCATATATTCGTCGGAGGTCAGCAGCTGCGGTGCCGAGTTGCTTTGATTGATATCGAGGATCTCCTCCCCGGTCAGGTCAAAGATCTGCACGCGGTCGCGACCGACGGCAACAAGACCGTTGCGATACACGCCGAATTTAGCGATCGATTCCGTGTCGCCGTAGACGATGGTATCCGTGGTCGCCGATTTTTCCGCTTGTCGGGTATCAATGTAACGCAAAAAATACCGCAGATTTTCCACGGTGATCTCGTCGCGTCTGACGGAAAACATCGTGACGATGAAAACGACCATCACCAAAAGCAGGATATACGTCAGCACACGGAAGCGTTTTGCGATTTTGAAATAATACGCAGAACCCTGCTCCGATGCAGTGTTTTTTTCGTCGGTCATGGGAGGTCTCCTTTCTTGGGGATTTTTATTGGAATGTGGGGATGATTGATCAGGTGGATAAGGCTGCGGGCGCACCCGTTTCTTGGCCTTCCCTGGTCAGGGAAGGTGGATTTCGATGAAAACGCCCCTGCGTTTTTATCGAAAGACGGATGAGTCGTCAAGGCGGCAAGGCTATTCAACATAACAGAACAAATAGTCTATATCATTTTTGTTAAAAATCATAGCATCATCGAATCAGAAAAGCAACAATAGAACGACTCATCCGTCAAATTCCCCATGGGAATTTGACACCTTCCCTGACCAGGGAAGGCTAAGACGCGAGAGCGCCCACCACCGTAGTTTTCTAATCAAATCCTCACCGAAACACAACTCTGTTCAAATACAATCCCTGTGCCGGTACGGTAATCCCCGCATTTTTTCTGTCGCGGGAATCGATGACGGCGGGGATATCGTCGGGGGTAAGCTTGCCTTCGTTGACCGCGAGCATCGTTCCGACGAAGATTCTTACCATATTATATAAGAACCCATCGGCGGCAATGCGCAGTTTTACATAACTTCCCTCTCGGATAACCGATACGGAGCGCACGGTGCGGGTCGTCTCGGCAATATCGGAGCCGGAAGCCATAAACGCACGGAAATCGTGCGTACCGAGAAATGCCTGTGCCGCGCACTGAAGAAGCGCTTCGTCAATCGGACGGCGGTAATGCAGTGCCGTATTTACGGTAAACGGGTCGCGGTAGGGTGTGTTGCAGATGACGTATTCGTATTCCTTTTCGTAAACGTCGTGGCGGACGTGAAAGTCATCGGGGACAACTTTGGCACCGAGCACGGCGATATCGTTCGGCAGATGTGCGTTCATTGCCGCTGGGATTCGTTCGGGGGACAGGCGCGATTCCGCATGATAAGTGAGCTTATAGTCACGGGCGTGTACACCGGCATCGGTACGGCTGCAGCCGACGACGGGCAGACGGTCACCGTAGAGCTTTTCAATCGCGTCCTGCACCGTCGACTGCACGGTACGGGCGTTTTTCTGTACCTGGAAACCTGCAAAGTTCGTGCCGTCGTAGGCAAGCGTCAAAAGAAACTGCGCCATATCAGAAGACGATGTTCATTGCAATGACAACGCCGAGGAACATAAGATGTGCCGCGAGGACAACGAAGTCTCGTGTGTGCAGGTGCAGGCGTGTCATACGGGTTCTGCCCTCGCCGCCGCGGTAACAGCGACATTCCATCGCCACGGCAAGCTCATCGGCACGGTGGAACGCGGATACGAACAGCGGAACCATGATCGGAATCAGTGCCTTTGCACGGTCGGCAAGCGAACCTGCTGTAAAATCGGTACCGCGCGCCTTCTGTGCCGAGATGATCTTATCGGTTTCCTCAATCAGCGTCGGAATGAACCGAAGGGCGATGGTCATCATCATCGAAAACTCGTGAACGGGAACGTGGAGTACCTTCAAGGGAGACAAAACGCGTTCCAAACCGTCCGTCAGCGCAATCGGGGACGTGGTATAGGTGAGCAGAACCGACGAGCCGATGATCAGTGCGACGACGCGGACGATCATGAAGATGGCGTACTCGACACCCTCACGGTAGATTTTAACGGGACCTGCCTCCACCCACAAGTCTTCCCCGCTCGTCCAGAAAATATTGATGATCGCGGTAAACGCCATGATGACAAAGACGGCTTTCAGACCACCGAGCACCAGTTTTGCGGGGATTTTTGAAAGAAACAGCAGGACAAACGCGCTTGCAAGCACAAGGGCGAACGACACGGGGCTGTTTGCGGCGAAAATGGAGACGATGTAAATGACGATCAAGAAAATCTTCATACGGGGATCAAGCTTATGAAGGACAGAATTTCCCGGGAAATACTGTCCGAGCGTGATATCACGGAGCATTTACAGCACCCCCTTCTTCTTTTCGGCAAAGACGCGCAGAACTTCGTTGTACGCATCCTCCACGGAATAGATACCGCCCTCAACGGGAACACCCGCCCGCTGCAGTTCCATAATGAATTTCGTGATCTGCGGACGGGAAAGTCCGACGGATTTGAGTTCTTCGGCATGGGCAAACACTTCGTACGCGTCTCCGTAGCGGCTGACGCGTCCGTGGTCGAGCACCATCAGCTTGTCAGCGTACATTGCCATATCCTCCATAGAGTGGCTGATGATGATGATCGTGTTTTTCTTTTCACTTTGATAGGCACGGATACCGCCGAGGATTTCCGCACGACCCTTGGGGTCAAGACCTGCCGCTGGCTCGTCAAGAACGAGAATCTCGGGATCCATTGCCATAACGCCCGCAATTGCAACGCGGCGCTTCTGACCGCCCGACAGCTCAAACGGGGATTTTGCAAAGATTTCGGGGGAAATGCCGGTAAAGCGCGCGGCATCGATGACACGGCGGCGGATTTCCTCTTCATCCAGTCCCATATTATGCGGACCGTATGCGATATCGCGCTCGACGGTTTCCTCAAAGAGCTGGTATTCGGGATACTGGAAGACAAGTCCCACGCGGAAACGGACAGCGCCGATCTTCTTGGGATCCTCCCAGATGTCTTTTCCGTCGATTTTGACAGTGCCTTCGGTGGGTTTTAACAGACCGTTGAGCAGCTGGGCAATCGTCGATTTACCGGAACCCGTATGTCCCATCAGACCGGTGATGATGCCGCCCTCAAAACCGAGGGTGACGTCCTGCAAAGCCGCCTTTTCAAACGGTGTGCCGATAGAATAGCGGTAGGTGACGTTTTCAAGGGATATTTTCGGTGTCAAGGTCGGTTACTCCTTTCCGATGGAATCGTACAGTGCTTTGAGTGCTTCGACAGCATCCGCCGAATGCAGCAGCGTTTCGGGCAAGTCAAATCCTGCCTCGGTTTTCAGCCGATGGGTCAGCGCGGTGACCTGCGGCACGTCAAGACCTGCGGCTTTTAGCATATCGACGTGTGAGAAAACCTCCTCGGGCGTGCCATCGAGCAGAATCTCGCCGTGGTCGACGACCATAACGCGGTCGGCGCGGACGGCTTCGTCCATATAGTGCGTGATATGCAGCACCGTAATGCCGCGTTCACGGTTCAAAGCTTCAATGGTATCCATGACCTCCGCACGACCGATGGGGTCAAGCATCGCCGTGGATTCGTCAAAGATGATGCAATCGGGGAGCATGGCGATGATGCCCGCGATGGCAATGCGCTGCTTCTGACCACCCGACAGCTGGGTAGGCGAGTGACGTGCAAACTCGGTCATATTGACGGCGGCGAGTGCGTCGTCCACGCGCTGTCTGATTTCCTCGGGTTCGATGCCGAGATTTTCCGGTCCAAACGCGATGTCTTCCTCGACGATGGTTGCGACAAGCTGGTTGTCGGGGTTCTGGAAGACCATGCCGATGCGGCGGCGCAGGTTGTAAATGTCCTCCTCGGACAGCTCATCCTGCATAACGTCAATGCCGCCGACGGAAAGCTCGCCGGAATCGGGTGTCAAAACGAGGTTGAGAAGCTTTGCCAAAGTCGACTTGCCCGAGCCGTTATGACCGAGAATCGAGACAAACGAACCGCGCTCGATGTCGAAGGTCAGATTTTTGATGACCGGCAGCGGTGCGCCGTCTTCGTTTTTATAGGAAAAGCAAAGGTTTTTTGCTTGGATGATGTTTTCTTTCATGGTTTTGTACCTTTGAAGGTTTTTTATCTGTAGGGGCGAATCACCAAACGCCCGTATTCCTATGTTGCATTTGGGGGTGGGGATCTTGTTTTTTCCGATTTCCATATATCGGTTGTTGGCATATGCCGTGTGCGTAAACGGCGGGCGATTCGTGAATCGCCCCTACAAATACTTCACAGTTACCCTCTCGTCCAATACGCCGAGGAACCGCACGGCAGCTCTGCACCTGTGGTGGTGACGGGAATACCGATTTCGTCAGCGGAGACCTCCCCGCCCCACGGCTTCATGTACAGCTTCAGAATATAAGCCATCGTGGACGGCGAAAGACCCGTGGTATAGGAATTGATCAGCATAAACAGCGGATCGTCGGAGAGAACCTTGGTGGACAGCTCAACGAACTCGCCGATGGCGTCCTCCAGCTTCCAGACCTCACCGTTCGGACCTCTGCCGTAGGAAGGCGGGTCCATGATGATCGCGTCGTACTTGTTGCCGCGTCGGATTTCTCGTTCAAGGAACTTCTTGCAATCGTCAACGATATAGCGGATGGGAGCATCGGACAGACCCGACAGTGCAGCATTTTCCTTTGCCTGCGCGACCATGCCCTTTGCGGCATCGACGTGACAGACGGCGGCACCTGCCTTGGCTGCGGCGATCGTTGCGCCGCCGGTGTACGCGAAGAGGTTGAGGACTTTGACGTCTCTGCCCTGTGCTTTTTCTTTTTTGATGAGATCGGAGAACCAAT
>JAZQWK010000355.1:0-3359 GCA_045632325.1 Eubacteriales bacterium | reverse complement strand
CGATCAGTATCTGTCGATGGATATCACCGTCCTTGGTGACCGCGCGGCAGGTGTCTGCTGGGAATTCTGGGAAAGCAAGCGCGAGGGCGGTGCTGACATGCGCATCAAGATGGGGCTTCTGCCGAATCTGAAGACCCGCATCGCGCTTCCCTTCTCCGCACTTGCGGCAAATACCGTCTTCATGCCGAGAACCCCCGGCAAGCTCAAAACCGTCGTCGGCGGAAAGCCCGTGCACCTCGACCGTCTGACGAAGTTCGCGTTTGCCATCGATAAGACGCCGCACGACCTGACCTTGAAGATCGAAAACGTCTGCATCCTCGACGAAGAACCCGACTATCCGCTGGAAGATAAGCTGATGGTCGACGCACTCGGACAGAAGAAGTGCTCCGATTGGCAGGGCAAGTCCCACAGCGTCGAGGAAATGATCGCAGCACTTCGTGCAGAAGCCGCCGACACGACCGAAAAGCCGCTGCCCGACCGCAGTGCATGGGGCGGCTGGACAAAGAAAAAGCTGTGCGATGGCACGGGCTATTTCTCCCTGCACCACGACGGACGCAGATGGTGGATGTGTGACCCCGAGGGTTATGCGTTCTTCTCGACCGGCTTTGACTGCGTCGGACTGGGTGACCAGTGCAATCTGACGGGCATTACCAAGCTCTGTGAGGGTCTTCCTCCCAAGGGCGAGATCGGCTGGTCCGAGGGCAACTGGCACGGACAGAAGACCGAAAACTTCAACTATTTCGTTCACAATGCGTATCTTGCCTTCGGCGAGGACTATTACGGCATCTGGGCTGACATGATCCGCCGCCGCCTCGTCAGCTGGGGCTGCAACACCGTTGCCTGCTGGAGCGATCACCGCTTCTACGAGCGCGAAAAGCTGCCGTACGTCATCATCGGCTGGGGTTATCCGCGCACCGAAACGAACGTCTTCCGTGACTTCCCCGACGTCTTCTCTCCGGAATTTGAAGAATCCGCCGACAAGTGGGCGCACTTCCTTGACAAGACCCGCGACGACCCGTATCTGCTCGGCTACTTCCTCTCCAACGAACCCGAGTGGGCGTTCGTCAACAACATCAACATCGCCGCCGTTGCAATGGCACATCCCAATCACCTTGCAACCAAGGACTATATCGTGGGTGAATTGAAGGCGCAGTATGCAGACATTGACGCGCTCAATGCCGCATGGGGCTCTTCTTTTGCATCGTTTGACGATCTGTATACTCCGTTTGAAGCCGCTGATATCGGACAAAAAGCACTCGACGACCTGATTCCCGCCTGCAAGGAAATGCTCCGCCGCTATATCCGCATCCCGTCCGAGGCTGCAAGACGCGTCGACCCGCACCACCTCAATCTTGGTATCCGCTATGCATGGCTGTCCTCCCCGATCCTTGCCTGCGGCTGTGAGTATACGGACATCTTCTCGTTCAACTGCTACTCGCTCGACCCGATGCAGATGATCGAGGACTTCTCCGCACTGACGAACAAGCCCGTTATGATCGGCGAATTCCACTTCGGCGCACTCGACCGCGGTATGGACGCAACGGGTCTGCGCGGTGTTGCATCGCAGGCTGACCGCGGCAAGGCGTACCGCCGTTATATGCACCGTGCGGCATCGCATCCGATGTGTCTGGGCGCACATTACTTCATTCTGTACGATCAGGCGTATCTCGGTCGCTTCGACGGCGAGAACTATCAGATCGGTGCGCTTGACGTCTGCTCGCATCCGTACTCCGAGTTCATCGAAGGTATTCAGAAAGCACATTCCGAAATCTACGAGGTTGCCGACGGCACACTGCCCGTCACGGATGAGCTTGCAAACGAGATCGAAGCCATTGCGTTCTAATCACCGGCTATAAAACACAGGACTGCTGTAGGCACGACGCTTACGGCAGTCCTCTTTTTTTGACACAGCGCAGAACGATACAGAAAAACAGGACGCCGTACCCGACGGAGGTACCGCCCGCATCCGACAGTGCGCCGTACCATAGAATCCACGCACCCATCATCCAAAGCAGTGCAAACAGTATTTCCGAGAGAACGGCAAGACCGCGCCGCATCTGATCTCCGCGCCCAAGCTGCTCTGCCGCCGCCAAGAGCATAACGGCACCGTCGTTGTCCGCAAGCGGCAGAAGATTATAGACGGCAAGCATCAGATTGAGCAGACAGCTCTCTCTGCTGTAATCCCACGTCTGACGGAAGAACAGCATTGCCAGCAGCAGATTGACGGCGGGACCTGCGGCGGCGACGGCAAATTCACCGCGATAGGATACCGCCTGTAAATCCATATGCAGAACCGCACCGCCGCCCGCCGCACGAAAGCCGCAGATCGGGATCCGAAGCAGACGCATCACCGCCGCATGACCACATTCATGCAGCGCCGATGACAAAAGAAAGATCAGCGAAAGATGCAGCGGCAGGATCGATGAGAGAAGACAGATACTGCCCGCAAAAAAGAACGAAGCGGAAGAAGAAGGAGAGAATCGGTATGATTTTCCGCACAGATCACGCATGGCCGTCCCTCCCGAGCATACGGTATCCGCGCCAGAGCACCGTCAGCAAAAACGGCGATACGATCATCCCCGCAAGTCCGAACAGCGTTCCGCCCGCGTACAGTGCAAACAGGACCGCCAGCGGATGCACGCCCGCGGTCTTCCCGATCAGACGCGGTTCCAATGTCTGCCTGACGAAACAAATCACAAGGTACAATACGACCAGCCCGATACCGCGTCCCGCCCGTCCCATCAGAAACGACAAGATCGCCCACGGAATGAGCAGCGTTCCGACACCGAAGATCGGCAGAATATCGATCAACATTCCCGCCAGTGCCGCACCGAAGCTGTGCTCTACACCGAGCAAAAGCAATCCGATAAACAGAAGCACGAAGGTCACGCACGACAGAATCAGATACGCACGGAAAATCGACAGCACCATACTGCCGAAGACCGATTGAAAATGCGAAGCCGCACCGCGCCACTTCTGCGGCAGATAACGACTCCAAAACGCTTTGAGCGCATCGAGGGAAACGGTCATATAAACCGACGCGATCAGAAATACCGCAAAAAAGAGCAGAATTTTCGGAAGTGCGGCAATCACGCCCGTTGCTGCCGCGGAGACCTTTGCGGACAGAGCGGTCAAAAGTCCTCCGAGCATATCGGGAAGCGCTCCGACGACCGATGCGATCACGGATGCATGCAGCTCCTCCCCGAGTTGTTCTTTCGGAAGCGGAAGCCGCTCCAGGAGTCCGAACACGCCATCCGTGATCCTGCCGACGACAGCAACGATCCTCTCACCGTTCTCCCCGAGCCATGAAAACAGCCGCCCGATCTCCGACAGGAACAGATAAAGAAATCCCCAGATTC
>JAZQWK010000354.1:0-28220 GCA_045632325.1 Eubacteriales bacterium | reverse complement strand
GAATTGACCGCGCGCGTTTCAGCGGCAGAAGTACCGCAGTAGCGCTCTTCTCCAAGCAGTGCCGCGAAATACGGCAGAGACGTCGAATCGGTTACGCCGTCCTTGGGCTCCCAATCGCGGTAAACGTACTGTGCGTCGGAAACGGTGACCTGAACGGGGAAATCACGGTTTTCGACGTGAACCAACGCGACCTTCGTCAGATTGGCTTTGGGGCAATCCTCGCAAGCGACAGCGCCCGTGACCTTGTCGTAATCGACGAGAACGTGGACGTCGCACGCGGTGGTCGGCGCGGTTTCCATGGTGAAATAACCCGTTTCAATACGGCTGCCGCGCAGATCGTGACGGCAGGCTTCGGTGACGAGCTTGCCCGAATCGACGCAGTAGGTTGCCGTGACGACACCGCTGGCAACGTCAAAGGTCTCAAGCGGCTCGCCCGTGCGCTGGGATTCTTCGATGAGCGGCTGATGCAGACGCGTCATGACAACGTCCCAGATCTTGGTTGCAGGGCTGACGGTGGAGATGTTGCCGATGGTGCGCAGCTCGGTGTAACCGAACCAGCAAGCGCCGACGTAATACGGCGTGTAGCCGCAGAACCAGCGGTCGTAGTCGTCGGTTGCCGTACCGGTCTTGCCGGCAACGTCAACGTACTTCTGCAGGGTAACTGCCTTTGCCGTACCGTTTTTGACGACGTTCTGCAGCATTTTGGTCATAATGGACGCGGTCTGCTCACTGGTAACGATCTCGGTTTTCGGCGTATTGTCGATGAGAACCTCACCGTTTTTGTCGAGAATTTTCGTAAAGGTACGCGCTTCGGTATAAATACCGTCGTTGGCAAGGAAGGAATACGCCTGCGTCATTTCGCGCGGCGATACGCCGACGGTCAGTGCACCGAGTGCCAGCGGCGCATAGTCGATATCGGACAGAATCGAACCGTCAACGCGCTCGTATCGGTCGGTGATCGAGGTGAGTCCGATGCGCTGGGAGAAATTGTAGGCGTTCTGCGTGCCGTACATATCAAGAACCTTCATAGCAATGGTGTTGACGGAGCGCTCAACGGCAGAGTTGACGGTCGTCAGACCCTTGTAAACGGCAGGCAGGTTGGCAGGATATGCGGTATATTTGACGTTTCCCGCCGTGTCGGTCTTTTCATTGAACATGAACGGCGTATCGTCGACGATCGTGCCGTAGGTGATGAGTCCTGCATCCAATGCGGGTGCATAGACGGTCAGCGGCTTGATCGAGGAACCGGGAGAACGCTTTGCCATGGTTGCGATATTGAAGCCGCGGGACAGCGTTTTGTCGCCTCTGCCGCCGACCAGACCCAAAATATTGCCGGTCTTCGGATCGGTGATGACCATGGAACATTCCGGCTTGATGGCGGATGCAACGCGCGGGAAGTTGGAGTCGTCTTCAAAAACCTCCTCCAGCGTTTCCTGTACGAACGGATCCATCGTCGTATAGATCGAAAGTCCCTGCGTATACAGCATCGTCGATGCGGCGATATAAGAAATATCAAGCTCTTCCTGCAGTGCGGCAATGGCGTCTTCAATGACGGCGTCGGTAAACCAGGAGTTGGTCGTTGTGCCGGTGACCTCGTCGTAGGTCATGTCAAGCACCAGCTTGCGGTTGACGGCGACGTTGTACTCTGCCTGCGTGATCAGACCGTGCTCCAGCATTTCTGCGAGAACCTCGGTGTTGCGGCGGAGCTCGTTGTTTTCGGGATTGCGGTAGGGGTTATAATACGTCGGAGATTTCGGGATTGCGGCAAGGGATGCACATTCCGTCAGATTCAACTCGGAGACGTCCTTGTTGAAGTAGCGCTGTGCCGCCGCACGGATGCCGTACGTACCCTGACCGAAGGAAATGGTGTTGAGATACAGCTCAATGATCTCTTCCTTGGATTTCTGCTTTTCCAGATTCAGAGCACGGAAAATCTCCTGTACCTTACGCTGGATGGTGACGTCGTCGTCCTGCGTAATGTTCTTGACCAGCTGTTGGGTGATTGTCGAACCGCCGCGGGAGTCAAGTCCCGTGATCCACTTGAACGTCGCACCGATCGTTGCATACCAGTCAACGCCCTTGTGCTTCCAGAAACGGTGGTCTTCAACGGCAATAAACGCGTCGACGAGATCCTGCGGCAGATCGGTATACGCGACCCACAGACGGTTTTCCGTGCTGTGCAGACGCTGATCTTCGATTTCCACGGGAACACCGAGCGGGTTTTCGGAGTAGTCCAAATAGTAGAGCTGCGTCGTCAGATCCTGCGACGTGGTCAGCAGCGACGTGTCTATCGTCGGGTCAACGTAGTTCTTGATCCAGAGCGCAAAGACACCGCCGACGATCGTACCCGTAATCATGCCGATCAGGGCCACGGTCATCAGAATGTTGAGCACCCAGGAGAATATGCGCAGAATGACGCGTCCGACGAGCGCAAGTGCATAGAGAACCTCACGTCCCCAGTGTACGCGATTTTCATCCTTTTCTTTTTTCTTCGGCGGCGCGTTGACGTAGACCTTTTTCGGCGGCGCTTGGGGCTGATCTTCTGTTTCGGCAGGCGGTGCTGCGGTTTCTTCGGATTCTGATGATTCTTTTGGCGGCAGTGACTCGGTATCCGCGGAAGGCGGATCGCCGATCTGCGGTGAAGGTGTCACCTGTGATGGTTCGGGCGTGATGGATCGATCGTCACGCACGGTTTCGTTTTCGTTCATGTCGTGCTCCTTTGATATGATAAAGGGAATGACGGAAAATATCCATCCTGTTATTTCAGAATGACGTTTTCCGCACCGAGCAGGATTTCAAATTGATGAAGGATATACGGGGAGAGCATCATCGGCGGGACGGTCCCACGATGATATTCTGCCGTTTCACTATCGTAAAAAACGACGGATACGGTGTGACCGACCGCTCCCGATACTGCCGCAAAGATCTGTGCATAGTTTTCTGCGTGTGCGTATTTCAGATCACGCGCATGGACGCGCGGAACACGCAAATACAGCGTTTTTGCGTTCTGCGGAATCGGTGTATCGGATACGGCGCGTACGGCGGGAGTCGGCGATACGGCAGCCGGTGTGGGTGTTGACGGCGGAACGGTACTGTCCCTGCGCGCTTCTTCGCTGAAGGCGTCATTGGTTCGCAGCGGGAAGATCGTCTTTGCCAGCAGCTTCGGTGCTTCTTCTTCTCGCACGGAAAGCTCACCTGTCACGAAGATTGCCGTGTCATAAGCTAAATATGCCGCACAGGACTCCAACACCTTTGGAAAGACGATGACCTCCATTTCGGCATAACGGTCTTCCACGGTCACAAACGCCATATTGTCGCCCTTGCGTGTCATCTTGGCAACGCGTTTGGAAACAAGACCTGCGATGCTGACCGTTTGCTTGTCACGGAAATCGCCCGATTCGGTCGGGAGTACCGCCGTACCGTCCGCGGATTCCTCCGTTTCAAACGACGCGATGATTGAGCCGATCTCGGTGGGCTTCAGCTGCTCCAAATGCATACTGTAATCGTCAAGCAGGTGTCCCGAAAAGCACTGTCCCGTTGCACTGCGCTCAAGCAGCAGCTTTTCTCTGTTGGAGATTTCGGGAATGTCGGGGTAGCGGTAGCCCTCAAGGTTTGGTTTATACGTGCCGTGGGAAGTGTCCTCCGATGCGGCGGAAAACAGATCAAGCTGACCCGTTACCGCAGAACGGGCACGTTCAAGATACAGATCCATGATGGTTTCGTAGCTTGCCATCATCTGACTACGCTTCTGCGGCATACGGTCGAATGCGCCGCTGGTGATCAGCGGCTCCAGCTGCCGTTTCGTGCAATCCTTGTCCGCCATGCGGGACACGAAGTCTTCAAAGCTCGTAAACGGCTGTTTTTCGCGTTCTTTGATGATTTGTTCAATAAAGGGTGCACCGACGTTGCGGATCGCCATCAGACCGAAGCGGATGCCCCACGTGCCGTCCTGCTCCGTGTAGCGGAAATACTTGCCGCTTTCGTTGATGTCGGGACCGAGAATCGGAATGTGCAGCCGCCATGCTTCGGCGATGTATTCCGAGGTTTTGACGATATTGCCTGTCACCGAGGTCAGCATTGCGGCGAGATATTCACCGGGATAATGACGCTTCAGATAAGCGGTTCGATACGTCGTGATGGCGTACGCCGATGCGTGAGCCTTGTTGAACGCGTACTTTGCAAAGCCCGCCATATCGTCAAACAGCTGACCGGCAGATGTTTCATCCATGCCGGCAGCGATGGCACCGGTATTGATGACCGTACCGTCCTCGGACGTTTGACCGTAGATGAATGCCTGCCGCTCCCGTTCCATGACATCGGTCTTCTTTTTTGCCATGGCGCGGCGCACCACATCGGCACGTCCGAAGGTGTATCCGCCGATGGTGCGGCAGATCTGCATGACCTGCTCCTGATACACGATACAGCCGAACGTGACGTCGAGGATATCGGCAAGCAGCGGCGAGGAATAGGTGATTTTCTCAGGATTCTGTCGGTTGGATAAGAATTTCGGGATCGAGTCCATCGGACCCGGGCGGTAAAGCGAGATCGCCGCCACGATCATTTCGAGATTTTCTGGAGACAGCTGGGTGAGCATATTGCGCATACCTGCCGATTCCAGCTGGAACACGCCGAGCGTTTGTCCGCGGCCGATCATGGCATACGTTTCCGCATCGTCAAGCGGAATGTTCGAGAGAGAGAATGCAGGATCGCGCTCTTTGATCTGCTCTTCGGTGTCCGATAGAATCGTCAGATACCGCAGACCGAGAAAGTCGATCTTGAGCAGTCCCAGCAGGGCAACGGTGTCCATGTCAAACTGCGTGACGGTCATGCCGCCGTTTTCCGCAAGCGGAACGTAGTCCATAACGGGACGGTCGGTGATGACAACACCTGCAGCATGGGTCGACGCATGACGCGGCATGCCTTCCAGCGCACGGGCAAGGTCCATCAGAGTGCGGATCTGTGTGTCGCTTTCATATTTTTCTTTCAGTTCTTTTTGCTCCAGCGCACGGTCAAGCGTCATGTGCAGATCCTGCGGGATCATCTTAGCGATTTCATCAACCGTGTTGTACGGCATGCCGAGTGCCCGTCCGACGTCTCTGACCGCGGCACGTGCGGCAAGGGTTCCGAAGGTGACGATCTGCGCGACATGATCTTCTCCGTAACGGCGGCGGACATACTCAATGACCTCACCGCGGCGGGTATCGCAGAAGTCGATGTCAAAGTCCGGCATCGATACGCGCTCGGGATTGAGAAACCGCTCAAACATCAGGCTGTAACGGATGGAGTCGACATCGGTGATGCCGATCAGATAAGCGATCAGTGATCCCGCACCCGAACCTCTGCCGGGACCGACGGGAATCCCAACGCTTTTTGCGTAACGGATGAAATCCCAGACAATCAGATAATATTCGGCGTAGCCCGTTTCACAGATGACGCGCCATTCGTAGTCGATACGCTCTCTGTATTCCGACACGGGATGTGCGTCGGTAAAGGTAAGAGCTCCCGAACGGACCTTTTCGACAAAGCCTTCCTTTGCCAGCCGCAGCAGATATTCCGGTGCCGGCGTTTTATCGGGTGTTTCAAAAACGGGAAGATATAATTTGTCAAAGCAGAAATCAAAGTGACAGCGGTCGGCGATGCGGCTTGTGTTGCGCATGGCCTCCTCGTCATTGGGGAAAAGCCCTGCCAGGGCTTCCGTGGATTTATAGAAATATTCGTCCGTTTCAAATCCGATCGGTCTGCCGTCGGTGATGACGGTGTTGGTTTGGATGCACATGAGGATCGCCTGTGCATCGGCGTCGGTTCTGCGCGGATAATGGACGTCTCCCGTGATAACCATGGGGATTCCACATTCTTCGGATAATTTGCGCAGACCTCGGTTGACCTCTTTTTGAATGGCGATGCCGTGATCCTGCATTTCCAGATAGAAGTTGTCCTGCCCGAAGGTTTCGTTCAAGAACAGCGCGTACTGCTTTGCACCGTCGTAATCTCCGCGGGAGAGCAGAGACGGAATATAACCGCCCAGACACGCGGAAAGGCAGATCAGCCCTTCGTGATACTGTGCAAGCAGCTCGTCGTCAACACGCGGCTTGCCGTAAAAGCCCTCGGTATACGCACGGGAGACGAGTGCGATCAGATTTTTATAGCCCACTTCGTTTTCGCACAGCAGAACGAGATGATAGTAATTGGATTCTCGGTCAGCCGTCTTGAAAAAGCGGGATTTCGGAGCAACGTAGACCTCACAGCCGATGATCGGCTTGATGCCCTCCGCCATGCACGCACGGTAAAAGGCAACGGCGCCGTACATGACACCGTGGTCGGTCAATGCGACTGCCGTGTGTCCGTTTTCCTTTGCCAGACGCGGGATATCCGTGACACGGACGGCACCGTCCAGCAGGCTGTATTCGCTGTGCAGATGCAGATGCACAAATTCATTCGGTGCAAGCATGGTGGGACTCCTTTCTTCGTTTTTTTGATACGGTTTACGCTTTGGTATGATTTTCCTGCTTGGCAAAATCCACGATCTTCTGTAATCTGTGATTCAGTCCCGATTTTGTCAGCGGCGGATTATGTAAAACTGCGAGATCCTTGAGCGGCAGCTCGGGATTTTCGTAGCGCAGACGTGCCGTTTGCTGCAATTCAATGGGAAGAAGGCGGAATCGATCCTGTTCGATCATTTCGCGGATGGCTTCGTACTGTGCCGCAGCCGCTTTTGCGGTTTTGCCCATGTTTGCAATTTCGCAGTTGATGGCGCGGTTGGCATCGTTGCGCATGGACTTCATAATCTTGGCTTCCATCACCGCAAACGAAGATTTCTGCGCACCGATGGTCGTTAAAAAGTCCTCGATGGCTTCGCTTTCTTTATAATAGAGCACTGGCATACCTTTGCGTGCTGTATGCTTGGGCGGCAGGTTGAATTCTTCCAAAAAATAGCCGATCGTTTCCGCCATGTCATCCTCGGAGAGGACCATGTCGAGATGATAGTACGCCGTCGGGTCGGTCACGTTGCCGCAGGACAGGAAAATGCCGCGCAGATACGTAATCTTGCAGTGATCGCACAGACTTCCCTCGTGCGGAAGCGCATCAAACTGCCCGTCGTCGGTGCGCGGGAAACATTCACAGATGACCTGCGCTTGAGAGCCTGTCAGGGAGATCTGATAGCTTTCACCGTCTTCGGCATCGTGCGGATCGGCTTCCTCGCCGACGACGGAGAGCAGCTCACTTTCGTCGGTAAAGCCGGCGGAATCGATATCGCCGAAGCATTCGATGAGCAGGCTGACGGTCAGCGCGGCGGTCTGACGGCTGCGCGTCGTGAAACGGATCTCGCGGTCGGAAAACTGATTCGCCGCACGCAGAATCCCCAGCAGCAGTGCCGTTCGACAGCACATTTTTTTGATTTTTAACTCGCATAACGCCGTTTTGGTTTCGGCAGCAAAGGACATGATGGCAATCCTCCATTGGACGAATGATAATTAAAACAGATTACAAAATGATACAGTCGGAAAAACTCCGAATTTCCGGCTCGATCCAAATGCCGTGCAGCTCGTGGATACGTTCACGGATCACATTGATGAGTGCGGTGACGTCCCGTTCCGCAGCGCCGCCGCGGTTGATGATGAAACCCGCGTGCTTTTCGGATACCTGCGCGCCGCCGACTGAGTATCCCTTCAGCCCTGCTTCATCGATCAGCTGTGCCGTAAAGCGTCCGGGATACCGCTTGAACGCGCTTCCCGCAGAGGGAAATTCCAGCGGCTGTTTTTCGCGTCTGCGTGCGGCAATGTCTTCCATTTTCGCGCGGATTTCGTCGGTGTCGCCGTATTCTGTGGAAATGCGCGCCGACAGCAGGATATCGGGATACTCTGAGAATCGGGAGGTGCGGTAAGCAAAATGACATTCGGAACCTGGGAGCGTTTTGATTTCGCCGGTTTGGGAATCTAGATAGGTGACGTCGACGATGTGGCTGCCGATCTCGCCGTCGTAAGCGCCTGCGTTCATATAGACGGCGCCGCCAACCGTCCCGGGGATACCCCAGGCAAAGGCAAGTCCCGCAAGTCCGCGGTCACGCGCGGTACTGCAGACGGATGCAAGCGTCGCTCCGGCACCCGCGGTGATGACGGTACCGTCCACGGTAATTTGCTTCATTGCCGTCGTGAACAAAACACAGCCGTCAAAGCCGTCGTCGGGACACAGCAGATTGGAGCCGTTTCCGATCACCGCACACGGAACGCCGTTTTCGCGGCAGGCATCCAGCACTGCCATGACTTGTTGTGCATCCGTCGGATATGCGGCAAGCGCGGCAGGACCGCCAATACGAAAGGTCGTACAGGAGGCAAGAGATATCTGCGTCTGCACGGAAACACCCGTCTCACACAGGCGGGTATGTACAGCTTGGATCGCGGCGATTCGGTTGGACATGATAAAGCTCCTTTTCGGCGGCATGGTATTTCGATAGATATTCGTACCTATATTATATCAAATTTCATTGACAAATAACAGGGGTTTTGCAAAAATTTTACGGATTTATAACAACTTTCTTTGAAAGTGTCACCGATCGTTCACGTAGCTGACACGGGTTTTGCCCTCGGAGCCCCAAAGATCCGAAAATTATCGGAAATTTCTGTTTCGCTCTTGACAAAAACAAATGAGTATGATATCATTATGATATCAACAAAAGGAGGACATCATTATGAACGAAAAAATTCTGAACACAAAGAAAAACGGTCTTGCGATGCTTTTGCTGTGGGGACTGATCTATCTTGTATCCGTCGGACTTACGATCTTTGGCGGACTTTGGATGGACGAAGGCGTGATCTTCGGTATCCCCGTATTTACCGTCGGTATCGTTTGGGTCTGCATTGGCTGGCTGCCGTTCCTCGGTCTGAAGCTGCTCAATCCCGGTGAGGCACTCGTTCTGACGTTGTTCGGCAATTACGTCGGTACGCTCAAGGGTGACGGCTTCTACTGGGTCAATCCGTTCTGTACCGCCGTCAATCCCGCCGCAAAGACGAAGCTTTCCCAGTCTGGTGACGTAGACAGCGGTGCAAAGCCCGCCATGGTGCTCACGGCACAGGGCGCAAATGTAAATGTCGGTGAGGTTGCAAGCAAAAAGATCTCCACCAAGATCATGACGCTCAATAATGCCCGTCAGAAGATCAACGATTGTCTCGGCAACCCGATCGAGATCGGTATTGCCGTTACGTGGCGCGTGGTCGATTGCGCAAAGGCGGTATTTGCAGTTGACAACTATAAGGAATACCTGTCTCTGCAGTGTGATACGGCGCTGCGCAATATCGTCCGCGTCTATCCGTATGATGTCGCGCCCAACGTTGATACGACCGGTGACGGACAGGCGGATGACGGCAGCCTGCGCGGCTCCTCCGAGATCGTTGCCACCCGTATCCGCAATGAAATTCAGGAAAAGGTCTCCGAGGCCGGTCTTGAAATCATTGAGGCGCGGATTACCTATCTTGCTTACGCACCCGAAATTGCCGCCGTGATGCTGCAGCGTCAGCAGGCATCTGCGGTTATCGACGCCCGCAAGATGATCGTCGACGGCGCGGTCGGTATGGTCGAAATGGCGCTGGCGCGTCTGTCCGAGAACGGCACGGTCGAGCTCGACGAAGAACGCAAGGCTGCCATGGTATCGAATCTGCTCGTCGTGCTCTGCGGCAACCGCGATGCACAGCCTGTGGTCAATTCCGGCTCCCTGTATTAAGGTGAGGCTATGGCAGAAAAGAAACAGATCCCTCTGCGGCTGTCGGAGAAGCTGTATAACGAGATCGCCGCGTGGGCAGAGGACGATTTCCGTTCCGTCAACGGGCAGATCGAGTATCTCTTGACCGAATGTGTCCGACAGAGAAAGAAAAACGGCAAGTACGTTTCCGATGAGATTGACAAGCCGCTCGATATCGATATTGAATGATGAATACCCTCATGTACGAACCGGCGTACATGAGGGTGATTTTTCGTTTATGGGTTCAAATCCATCGCCGCGGACAGCATTTCAGCGCAGTCCGCACGGCTGACGGCATCCGTCGGATCGTTTGTGTTCATGATTCCGGCGGCACAGACCGAGGACAGCGCGCCGATGCTCCATGCGGGCAGTGTGGCTTCCTCTTCTGCGGAAAAGACGGGAACGGCGGCAGGTGTGTCGACGTCAAACAGACGGTACAGCATGACGGCCGCCTCCGCACGGGTCACCGTTCCGCTGTGGTCAAAGACGGTGTTCCCGTCGGTATCGACCGCGCCGCGTACGATCCCGTCTCTGTGCGCCGCCGCAAGATATCCCGACAGATAGTCGGGGATTTCATCTGCGTTTGCAAACATCGGGAGTGCGGTCGGTACAAGCTCACCGTAGCCTGCCGCACGCATGGCACAGACGAGAAATTCGCCGCGCGTCACGGTTTGGTCGGGAGAAAAGAAGCTGACGCCGCCGACGGTCGTCCCGCTGAAAATGCCGTCTTCTGTCAGACGCATCGCCGCCGCCGCGCACGGATGTCCGTTCAGATCGTCGTAATAAAGATCGTCATCGGCACGGCGGATGGAAAGCGTGGTACGTACGACGTCACTCTGATTACCCCATGGGTCGGTGACACGCCAGCTGAATACATCCTGTCCGCGTGTGCCGTCCATCGGTGTATAAACGAAGGTGCCGTCCTCCCGATTGAGGGAAACGGTGCCTTTTTTCGGTTGGCGGATAATTTCATAGGTCAGATCGTCAAATTCGGGATCGGCAGCGGACAGGGATGCACTGACGGGAACGGATGCATAGGTGGTGACGTGCCGTTCTGCGGCGGTCGGTGCGTCGTTTGGCGTTGACAGTACATACAGCATACACGAACGCGGAACGGCGGTTTCAATCGCACTTCCCGATGCGGTAAACGTAAACGATGCACTGACGGGAAAAGCGGTGTCCTGCGATGCGGTCGGAACGAAGCACAGTGCCTGCAGAACGGAGGAGGACAGGCGGGAACCGACCGCAAGGGTCATACCGCCGAGTTTGAGAACACCCGCCTTCGGGTCGGGCAGAGAGGTCAGGACGACTTCGGTCGGCGTATAGCCGAGAATCGCGGTAAAATCCTCCTGCGAGAAAGAGATGGTCTGATCGACGGTTCCGTTTTTCTTCATGGCGGCGCGCGCTGACAGAACGTGGATGGCAGGGGAAATGCAGGAGGTGGTTTCGGCGGCGTTTGGTGCGGTGGTTTCTGCCGCAGATGCAGCGGGAGCAAAGGTCTGTGTTCCGAGCAGAACGGCACACAGAAATGCAGACAATTTCGGATGTTTCATGAAAATCACCATGGCTTTCGTTTACGAAAGGTTTCCTTTCTGTCGCAGATGTGATACGTCTGTCCTCATCCTATGGGAGGTCTGCCGATTTTATACCGCTCTTTTTTGAAAAATCACTTGTGTCGGGCGCAAATCTGTGATATACTGATAACAATGAAAAATAAATGGAGAGGAGTATCACCATGATTTCTTACCGCGATTGCAATACGTTATACGTTTCACCGACAGGCACGGGAAACGGAAAATATCCCGACGACCGTATCCCGGGATGCGGTCCGTGCGGCTCGCTTGCGCAGGCTTTGGAGCTGATCGATATGATGCGCGGCGGCGGAATGTTACAGCCGATTACCGTCCGTATGCATGCGGGCGACTACTGTCTGACAAACCCGCTCGTCATCCGTCCGACGATGTCAGGCGTCAGCTTCGTTCCGTTTGGAGACGGCACGGTCACCGTTTCCGGCGGCAGAAAGATTGTCGGTTTTGAAAAAACGACATTCAACGGCGTGGAATGTCTCGGCGCGTTTCTTCCTGAGGTCAAGGACGGGGTGTGGAAGTTCACAGACCTGTGGGTAAACGGTCTGCACGCAAACAAGACGCGACTGCCCTCAAACGGTTATTTCCGCATGAAGGAAACGGAAAATCCGACGACCGCACTATTCGGTCCGTCGTCCTGGTTTACCGCAGAGGAGGACGACCTTGGGCAGTTTGCATCGCTCTATGCCTTTGAGGACACGATCGTTTCGTTCAATCACTATTGGATCGACGAGCACACGCCCGTTACCGCACTCGACCGCGAAACGGGGCGTGTGACCATGACCTACCGCTCCCGCTTCAACATTCGCCCGGGGCAGGAATACATTCTTGAAAACGTCGCGGAACAGTTCCGAAATCCCGGTGAATGGTATCTTGACCGTGCCAACGGCATGCTCTACTATATCCCGCGCAATGCGGATGAAACGGCGGAAACCGTCGATGTTCGTGCACCGATTTCCGAAAAGCTGATCGTCATTGCGGGACAAAACGAGAATCCCGTTACGGGTGTTCGTTTTGAAAATATCATCTTTGCACATACCCGCGGCGACTACGGATCCCGACAGGATGTTGAAGGAAAAACGGGTGAGGTCTTTGGTTCCGATGCACAGGCCGTGTCCAACGCGCACGGTACGATAGAACTTTCCTATGCACGCAATATTGTTTTCTCAAATTGTACCATTCAAAATTACGGTGTGCATGGATTCAACGTCAAGGAATGCTGCCGTTCTGTCAAGATCGAGGGCTGTGACCTCTATGACGGCGGTGCCGGCGGTGTCCGTATCTGCGGCGGTGCATGGGGCACACCCGAGCATACGATGACGCGCGGTATCACGGTCTCCGACTGTAAGATCACGCACGTCGGTCAGCGGTATTTCTCCGCCTGCGGTGTTCTCTTAATGCATGCCGCAGAATGTGATATCATCCACAACGAGATCGGCGATCTTTATTATACGGGTGTTTCCGTCGGCTGGACGTGGGGTTACGCAAAGACCGTCTGCCGCGACAACCGCATCTGCAACAATCATATTTACGATCTCGGTAAAGGTTTTCTGTCCGACATGGGCGGTGTTTACCTTCTCGGCTCACAGCCCGGTACCGTCGTTTCGGGCAATCGCATCCACGACATCAAATGCAAGGAATACGGCGGCTGGGCACTGTATACCGACGAAGGTTCGGCGGGTATTCTGCTGGAAAACAACCTCTGTTACCGCACCTCGTCCAACAGCTATCACCAGCACTACGGTACGTCCAACGTCGTTCGCAACAACGTCTTTGCAATGGCTGATGACAATCTGCTGCGTGTTTCCCGTGCGGAACCGCATCTGTCGATCATGTTTACGGGCAATATCGTCTATTCCACGGGAACGCCGATGCTTGCGGAATACGGCATGCCGCTGGAGGAAGGCGCGATCGTATCCAACCGCAATCTGTTCTGGAATACCCAGGGCGACGTGAAATACTCCACGCAGGAAAATCTTCCCACACTGGAAGCGGCACAGGCTGCAGGTATGGAGGAAGATTCCGTCTGCGCCGATCCGCTGTTTGCTGATCCTGCGGCAGGAGATTTTACGCTTTCTCCCGATTCGCCTGCGTTCTCGATCGGATTTGTCCCGTTTGATCACTCGATCTGCGGTCCTCGCAAATAATCAATTTTTAAGGAAAAACTTATGGAATCCATCTTTTCCCGTACCCGTATGCTGTTCGGTGAGGACGGTATGCGGCGGCTGGCAAACGCACACGCTGCGGTGTTCGGTCTTGGCGGTGTCGGCGGACAGGCTGCAGAAACGCTGGTGCGTTCAGGCATCGGTACGCTGACGATTTGCGACAACGATACCGTCTCCGTTACCAACCGCAACCGTCAGCTGTTTGCAACCGCCGAGACGACCGATATGATCAAAACCGAAGCAGCGGCAAAGCGCCTTCTGTCGGTCAATCCCGATTTGAATCTGCATATCAAAACCTGCTTTTTCGATGCGGAGACAGCACCCGAGTTTCACTTTTCCGACTACGACTACGTTCTTGACTGCATCGATACGGTGTCGTCAAAGCTGCTTCTGATCGCGCTGTGCCGCGATGCAGGAACACCGCTGCTTGCGTGTCTTGGAACCGGCAACAAAACAGATCCGACCCGTCTGCGCGTCGACGATATTTCCAAAACCTCCGTCTGTCCGCTGGCGCGCGTTATGCGGACCGAATGTCGGAAACGCGGATTTTCGCATTACCGCGTCGTTTGGTCCGACGAAATTCCGCTGACACCCGAGGCGGCAGACGAAGAACCGTCCCCGGGCAGACGCGCCATCCCTGCAAGCACCGCGTTCGTTCCGCCGGCGGCAGGTATTCTGATGGCACGGACGTGCGTCATGGATTTGCTGTCCAAGAACAGTGAATTGTGAAGAAAAATGTAGGGTCGATTCACGAATCGACCGTCAGTATCGATCAACATTCCAAAGAAAGGAATCCCACCTGCTATGAAAGAAGTCCATCTGATCTGTAATGCGCACCTTGACCCTATATGGCAATGGGAATGGGAAGAAGGTGCGGCGGCGGCACTGTCCACGTTCCGCGCGGCGGCTGATCTCGCCGATGAATTTGACTATATTTTCTGCCACAACGAAGTTACCCTTTACAAATACATCGAAGAATATGCGCCCGCCTTGTTTGCGAAGATCAAAAAGCTGATCCGAGAGGGAAAATGGCACATCATCGGCGGCTGGTATCTGCAGCCAGACTGCAATATGCCCGCAGGCGAAAGCTTTGTCCGTCAGATTCTCGTCGGACGACGCTATTTTGTCGAAAAGTTCGGTGCGGAACCGACGACCGCAATCAACTTTGACGCGTTCGGTCATTCCTCGGGATTGCCGCAGATTCTTTCCAAGTGCGGACAGGACAGCTTGATTCTCGCCCGTCCCGGCAATGATCCGATTCCCGCAAGACAGTTTGTTTGGGAGGGTATCGACGGTTCCAGCATCAAGGTGTTAGCATCCAATCACGGTTATAATTCTCCGCTCGGTCATGCGGCAGAAGCCATCCGCGGACGTGCACAATCGCAGGAGGAGGAGACCGTCTGCGTTCTTTGGGGTGTCGGTAACCACGGCGGCGGTCCGTCGAGAAAAGACCTTGCCGATATTGATGCACTGAAGCAGGAAATGGGAGACTTGATGCAGATCATCCACTCCACACCCGAGCACTTCTTTGCAAAGATCAACCCCGAGGTCATCCACCGCGGTGCGCTCCGTGCGGTCATGCCCGGTTGTTATACGACCATGGTGCAGATCAAGCAAAAGCACGCGGCGCTGGAAAACGCGCTGTACACCGCCGAAAAGCTGTGCTCTGCGGCTTCCCTGCGCGGTTTGATCGAATATCCCGAAAAGGAACTTGATGAGGTTACGGAAGACCTGCTCAACTCCGAGTTTCACGACATTCTGCCCGGTTCTTCCGTCCGTGCGGGTGAGGAAAACGGTCTGCAGCTGCTTGATCACGGTCTGCTCCTTTGCAGCCGTCTGCGTGCACGGGCATATTTTGCGCTGACCGGTGCACAGCCGAGAGCCAAAGAGGGCGAATTCCCGATCCTCGTTTTTAACCCGAATCCCTACACATGGGAAACGGAAATCGTCTGTGAGATGATGCTTGCCGATCAGAACTGGTCGGACGAGCTGGTATCCAAAATGCGCGTGATTGACGAAAACGGCGCCGTCATCGACGCACAGGTCATCAAAGAGGAGTCGAATTTGAACCTCGACTGGCGCAAACGCTTTGTCTTCCGCGCACCGCTCAAATCCATGGACATCACGCGCTTCTCGGTATACGTGGATTTCGTGCCGAAAACTGAAAAAGCTCTGCTTGCGCGCGGTGGTGATCTTGTCTTTGATGCATCCTTTAACGAAAACGGAACTGCCGTGACAAAGCATATCGAGATCGACGGCAAGACAGGTCTTCTGCGCTCGTACGTACTGAACGGCAAAGAACTGATCTCCGACACGCCGTATCTCGGTCGTGTCGGTGCGGCACTGCCCGTCTCCTACCGTGACAATCCCGACCCGTGGGGTATGGGCTGGTTCCAGCTGTCGGGCATGGGACGCGATCCCGAGCCGTTTGCACTGCTGGAAACCAATGGCGAGCCGATCAAAGAAGGACCGTTTGTCGGTATGATGCCGATGCAGGTCACCGAAGACGGCAGTGTCTGCACAACGTTGGAATGTTTCTTCCGTCATGAAAACACCTGGGTTCGCATGGAATACACGCTATACAAGACCCGTTCTGCCATTGATATCCGAGCCGACGTCTTTATGGGCGATGCCGACCGTATGGTCAAGCTGGCATTCCCGCTGACCGACGACGGCGACGTGATCGGTCAGACCGCGTTCGGTACGGAAGTGCTCTACCGCGACGGACGGGAAAACGTCGCACAGCGGTTTGTGGGGCTGCGCGGCGATAACGGGAACGTGACCGCTCTCTTTAACCGCGGTACTTACGGTTCCTCCTATGAAAACGGCGTTCTGTCGATGTCGCTGATTCGCGGTGCGTCGTACTGTGCGCATCCGATCGGGGACAGACCGATCATTCCCGCGGATAAGTTTGTAAAGAAGATCGACATGGGCGAGCGCGACTTCTTCTTCCGACTCGATTGTGCACCCGAAGCATCGCTGGAACGGCTTGCGTGGGAGTTCAATGTCCCGCCGTATGCGTGCAACGTCTTCCCGGCGGAATCGGGATTGACGGAGGATGCACCCGCAGAACCCGTCATTCCGACGCTGTCTGATCGCAATATTGCGCTGATTACAATGAAAAAACAGCACGGTGGTGATGCGTATCTGCTCCGTCTGCTCAACAACAGTAGGGACGAAAAGGATTGCACTTTGACGGTAGGAGACAAGGTGCTTGCGCTGCACTTTGGACACTATGAGGTCAAGACCGTGCGCTTTGACGGCGATCTTTGCGAGACGGAACGGCTGGAAATCTGATTTTGGAGAGACGATGATGACACAGAATTTTCCTTATACTCCCGGCAAAGCGCGCGTTGCGTTTGCCATGGAGGATTATTACATCTGGGACTGCTCGGTGATTTATGCCGAGGGGAAATATCATATGTTTTCCTCGCGCTGGCCGAAAAAATACGGCTTTGGCTGGAACTGGCTGCTCAATTCCGAGATCGTACACGCGGTTTCCGACAAACCCGAAGGTCCGTATGAATTCGTTTCCGTCGTTCTGCCGCGGCGCGGACGGGAATACTTTGACGGCATGAACACGCACAACACCTGCATCAAGGCTTTTGGCGACAAGTATTATCTGTATTATATGGGAACGACGTATCCCGAGGATATGCCTGTGGAGGACGGTCGTGTTAAGCCTGACCATGCGCTGGAAACGTGGAACCGCAAGCGCATCGGTCTGGCGATCGCCGACTGCATCGACGGTCCGTATATCCGCCGCGATACGCCGCTGTTAGAACCTCGCGGTGCAGCACATTGGGATTGCACCTGCACGACCAATCCGTCGGTTGCGATTCTTCCGAGCGGCGAAACGTATATGATTTACAAATCGCGCGCCGGAGCGGGACTTCCGCTGAAGCTCGGCATTACGCGTGCCGACGATCCCGCAGGACCGTTTGAGCGGCTGTCCGATCAGCCGATTCTGCAGTTTGCCGATTCCGACTATCATATGGAAGATCCGTTTATCTGGTACGATGCACAGCGCGGCGTCTTCTGTCTGATTGCAAAGGATGACGTCAAGAATGGTTCGTTTGGCATTACAGGTGAGTGGGGAGCAGGCTTCTATGCGGAAAGTCAGGACTGCATGGATTTTGTCATAGCACCCGAGCCGAAGGTCTATTCTCGCACGGTGACGTGGGAGGACGGCACGGTCACAACCCAAGGAAATTTGGAACGTCCGTCGCTGCTGTTTGACGAAAGCGGCACGCCGACGCATCTGTTCTGTGCCTCGGGCAGAGCATCGTCGCCGTATGCGTTTGAGGATACGACGTTTATCGTTTGTATTCCGCTGATACCGAACGAAAACTGATGTATAAAACAAGGGTCTGCTGTAAGCATAGAACTTACGGCAGACCCGATTTTTTATTATGGAATTGCAGTTATTTGCGCAGAACCGAAACAAACTGCTCCGCATGATGCTTCAGCGCTTCAAACGATGCGTCGCTGATGTGATGCTCAATGCGGCAGGCATCGTCAGCGGCGACGACAGGATCGACACCGAGTGCTGTCAGAAGTGCAGTGATGACGCGATGGCGTTCGTAGATTTTGTCGGCAACCTCGATTCCCGCATCGGTCAGCGTCAGCGCACCGTCACGCGCCATCAGCACGTAGCCGCCCTCTTTGAGCAGACCGATGGCACGGCTGACACTCGGCTTGGAAACGCCCATGTGCTCGCTGACGTCCACGGAACGGACAATGCCGCCTTTCTTTGAAAGAACATGGATGGTTTCAATGTACATTTCGCCCGATTCCAATAAATGCATGACGTACTGCTCCTCTCTGCCTGTAACATGATCTTTATTCTATTATAACAGAAATTTGTGTATAATGCAAGGCTTTTGGGTTAAAACCTTTCAAAAAACGCTTTACATATGACTGCGATCATGTTATAATAAAACTGCGTTCGGCGGTTGTGTGCCGAAGGGACGCGACGGAATCCTACGATGACTGCGAAGGAGGAATTTTCTGTGCTTTGGCAGAACTTTGGTGGAAAACTGAAACAAATTGCTGTGATCCTGTATTACCTTGGCTTGATCGCTCTGGTGTATTTGGGCTTTCAGACTGGGGATCTTCTGGCAGGTGTGATTGTGGCTGTGCCGGGGGCGTTTTTGCTGTGGCTGCTCACGGGTATGCTGCATGCATTCGGAGAATTGATTGAGAATGTGCAGACCATAAAAGACCACATATCATCCGACGGTGAACAATGAAGATCGGGTGTCTGTTGACTTGATACGATTGAAAAACCGCTGAACGGGAGATGTTCTTTCCGTTCAGCGGTATTGTTTATTTTGTTTTTGCCGTCATTTTTTTGAGCAATGCCATACCTGCGATCATGCCGATCGGGAACAAAATTGCAAACAGCATACCGACCTTGAGTTCCGTTTCCGCACCTGCGGGGATGATCGCCTTGATGGCTTCCATACCTTCTTTTGCGGCATTGGAGATGACACCGACCAGACCCGGACCGCCACCGCATCCGACATCCCCTGCCAGTGCCAGCAGCGCAAACATCGCCGTGCCGCCCGCAGGATAGGTCGCCGCAGCGGTCGTGAAGACACCCGGCCAGAAGATACCGACGGAGAAGCCGCAGATACCGCATCCGATGAGCGACAGAATGGGATTGGGAGAGAAGACCGTCAGCAGATACGATGCAACGCAGAGGAAAGCCGAGAAGACGATGAATCTGCGGACGTTCATGCGTGAACCGAGCTTGCCGTAGATCAGACGGGACAGACCCATCGTCAGCGCAAACGCACACGGACCGAGCAGGTCACCGAGCGTTTTGGAAACGCCGAGCCCCTTTTCCGCAAAGTAGGACGACCACTGGCTCATTGCCTGCTCCGAAGCACCTGCGCACAGCATCAAGAAGAACAACAGCCAGAAAATCTTTGCCGAGAACAGCTTGGAAAGCGGAATTTTGTCTTCTTCCGCGACGAGCACATGCATCGGAACTTTGGCATATAAAAATGCATTGCCAAGCGGCAGAAGTGCCCAGAGAAACGGCAGAAACTGCCAGTGTTCCGTGCCAATGGCAACAAAATACACCGTGGACAGAATGACGACTGCCATATGACCCCAACAGTAAAACGAATGGAGCACGCTCATGGCCGCAGCTTTTTCGTCACCCGGAAGCGATTCGACGATCGGGGAGATCAGCACCTCGGTCAGACCGCCGCCGATGGCATTTAAGAACATCGCAATGACAATGCCTGCAAACGGATCCATGATAAACGGCAGAATTCCCAGTGACACCAGACCTGCCGCTGCAAAGACGTGTGCCGCGACGATGGACGGGCGGTAGCCAATCTTGTCGATATATTTCGCGCCGAGCATATCGACGATGATCTGAATGACGAAGTTCATCGTGATCAGCGCGCTGATTTTCGAGAGGGGAATGTCGAACTGATTCTGAAACGTAACGAACAGAAGCGGCGGAAGATTGTTGATGATGGCTTGCGTGATGTAGCCGAGGTAACTGGCGTACAGCGTGTGTTTGTCTGTGAGCTTCACGGGAGATCTCCTTTGTAAGTCAAAAAATCGTTACTATTATACCGCAATTTGGAAGAAAATGCAAGAGGTGGGGAGAGGATTGTTGAGCGTATGCGGTTTATTTCGGACGGTTCTTGAAATTTCTCTGAAAAAATGATACTTCTATTGAAAAAACACCAAAAAAGGACTTGATACGCGGGTTGGTTTGTGCTATAATATAATACAGAATATGATTTGATTGTAAAAGGGGGTATGTACACGATGGAGGAGATCAGAAGCCGTTACGGGCAGTACGCGTCTCTGTTCGGCCACGTGGTCGACGTCGTGGTCAACCGCCCGCTCGGAAGCTATCCGCAGGGAAAGGGAAATCAGAGCTATGCAGGTGCACAGTCTGCAAAGCGCAGAAAGCGGTATCCCGTCAACTGCGGCTATATTGTGACCGATCTGTCATCGTTATATCCTGCACAGAAGGCGGGAGGACGCGGCTTTGACGTCGAAGCCCTGCCGCCGAAATACGTGTATGTTCTCGGTGTTGACGAGCCGCTGGAAACCTTCCGCGGAAAAATCATCGCTGTGGTACATCGCAACGTCCGTATCACGCCGCCTGAAAACGGTGCGCCGACGCCGCAGTACAACTATGACAGACTGATCGTTGTTCCGGAGGGTGTGGAGCTGTATGAGCCGGAGATTCGTCATGCGATTGCATTTGCAGAGCGGCGCGGCAGATACAGATTGTACTGTATGTATGAAAAGTCCTGCGGGGCAGTTGTCTATACGGTCAACGAAGGGCAGCCGCTGTATCTGCTCATCCGCAACCGCTCGGGACATATCGGTTTTCCCAAAGGGCACGTCGAATTTGGCGAGGACGAGTGTGCGACGATGACGAGAGAGATCCGCGAGGAGACATCGCTCTGCGTTACGCCGGATCTGTCCTTCCGCGAGGAATACAACTACGTATTGTGGGGTGTCGTGCATAAGCGCGCGGTCTATTCCATGGCACAGTTCCCGTTCGGCGATGCGGTAACGACGATGGAAAATGAGATTTTCGGTGACTGGCTGGTTCCGTTTGAAGAAGCCAAGGCTTTGCTTTCTTACGACAATGACCGCAGAATCCTGGCGCTGGCGCATGAGCGGATTACAGGAGAAACAGCCGATCCCAATCCCGCATAACGTGTATTGTGGGTTTATGGTTCCCGCTTCCGTACAAACGGCAGATACCCGTGATACGGCGCGGGAGCCTTTTTGCGTCACGAAAAAATACGACAGAAACGGATGGAATTTCCATGAAGGAATATCATATCATCAATCCCGCCGCAGGACACGGAATTGCTTTGGAGGCGGCAAAAAAACAGGCATCACCCGATGCGATTTTATATATCACCACCGGTGTCGGTGATGCAAGACGGTATCTCGCCGAAACGCTGACGAATCTCACCGAGGACGTGCGCGTCTTTGTCTGGGGCGGCGACGGCACGATCGGAGAAGCGGTGTCCGGCATCATGGATGCGAACGCCGCCGATCACGCGATTCTGACCGCGTGTCCTGCGGGAACGGGCAACGACTTTGTCAAGGTCTTTGCTGACATCCCGAAGGGAACGGAGCTGCGGCTGGACCTGCTGTTCTGCGGGGACCGATACGTGCTGAATATGGTCAATATCGGCTTTGACTGCGCGGTTGCAGACCGTATGTCCGCATGGAAGAAAAAGCCGCTGATCCGCGGTTCGATGGCGTATTTCTGTGCCATTGCCGAGGTCTTTTTCCGACCGCTCGGAACACCGCTCACCATTTGCTATACCGATGAAGCCGGGGAGGAGCATACCGTCCGCGGCAGCTTCCTGCTCAGTGCGATTGCAAACGGTCAGTTCTGCGGCGGCGGCTTCCGCGGAGCACCGACGGCAGATTTGTCGGACGGTGTGGCAGAGCTGATCATGGTCAATGAAATTCCGCGCAGCCGTATTATGTCGCTGATCGGTCTGTACCGTGTGGGAAAGCACGTGGACGATGCAGGACAGCCGGTAGAGCAGATTTCCGACGTTTTGCGGTATCTGCGCTGCCGCCGCGTTCGCATTTCCGGCATGAAGATCGTGTGTCTGGACGGTGAAATTGTGCCCGGAGAAGAGATTGACATCTCGATTCTGCCGGGGGCACTGCGGTATATGGTGTAATCGGCCGCCGTTCTGTATGTACTTCGTAAATAATGAAAGGATATGAACATGACAACCGCAAAAAAGCAGGTGTGGCTGACCCGTGACCGTTCTTTTTATCGGACACTTGCGGCGCTGGCTCTGCCGATATCCCTGCAGAATCTGATCACGTTTGCCGTTGGCTTTGCCGATAATCTGATGGTATCCCAACTTGGGGATGCCGCAGTTTCCGGCGTTTATATGGGCAATCAGATTCAGACGTTTCTTCAGCTTCTCATGACCGGTGTGGTACAGACGACCGGTATTTTAGCCGCCCAGTATTGGGGCAAGCGCGATATGACGTCGATCAAGCAGATCGTCTGTCTGAGTATGCGTGCGGGTCTGGCACTCGGTCTGATCACGATGCTTGCGGCACTTCTCTTTCCGACGCAGCTCATCGGACTTCTGACACCCGATACGGAGGTCATCGCAGAGGGAACCGTTTATCTGACAATCGTTGCATGGTCGTTTCTGTTCTATACCGTATCGCAGATCATCATTGCGGCGATGCGCTCGGTGGAAAATGCCCGCGTCGGTATGAATATCTCGCTGATTGCGCTGGTGTTCAATATCGGTCTGAACTACGTCCTGATTTTCGGTAAATGCGGTGCACCTGCCATGGGAATCCGCGGTGCCGCGATTGCGACGCTGATCTCCCGTATCATCGAATGTGCCGCGGCGGTCGTCTACGCGCGTCTGATCGACAAAAAGATGAATCTGCGTTTCGGTGACTTCTTTGGACGCGTCAACCGTTTGCTTGCGGGAGATTTCCTGCGTTACGGAGCGCCGATCATGGCAGGAGAGATCGTTTGGGCGATCAATACCGTGACCCAATCGGGGATTCTCGGTCATTTCTCAAAGGAAGTGATCTCCGCATCGTCTATTGCGGGCAATATGCATAATCTCGTATACATCTGGGTGCGCGGTCTGGCGTCTGCCGTCTCCGTCATCACGGGTAAAACCGTCGGATCGGGTGACGTCGAGCGTGTCAAGGAATACGCGCGCACGACGCAGATCTTCTTCATCGGTGTCGGTATCTTCACCTGTTCGTTCATCCTCGGCATTCGCGGTTTGTTTGTATCGTTCTTTGCCGTCAGCGATGCGGCGCGTGCGTATGCGGTACAGTTCCTTGTTGTCATGGCAATTTCCATGCTCGGTACCTGCTATCAGATGCCGTGTCTGTCGGGACTTGTCAAGGCGGGCGGCGATACGTCGTTTGTCTTCAAGAACGATACGATCCACGTCTTCTGTGTGGTACTGCCTTCGGCACTGATCGCGTCCTATCTCGGTGCGCATCCTGCGATCGTCTTCGCCTGTCTGAAATGCGATCAGATCCTGAAATGCATCGTTGCTGTCATCAAGGTCAACCGCTACAAGTGGATACGGAATCTGACAAGATAAAAAATGACCCTGTAAACCAATCGCTCGGATTGATTTACAGGGTTTCTTTTGCGATCATTTATTCTTCGATGATGGAGACTGCACTTTCGTAGCCGACGATCTCAACGTTGGTCTTGCCGGGCGTGAGTGTCAGTGCTTTTCCGCTTGCGTAATACAGCTTGACCTGTGCGTCACCCGAGGATTTGGACCAGTGGATGTCCACCTTCTTGCCGCCGGTCAGGTAATAGCCTTTACCCGTGCCGGTCGTTGCGACCTCAATGTGGTTATAATCATCCTTGGTCAGCGTATACGGACAGAACAGAACGATGACGTTTTCAAAGCCGAGCTGTTCACCCGTGACACCGTCAATGTGCTTTTCGCTGTTCTGCCAGCGCATATAGAGATTCTTCGACGCATTATAAACGAACTGTGTCGTGTGTGCGCCGAACTTGACGGTCAGCTGCTTTGCCTTTGTGCCGTTGACGAGGTTGATCTGCTGTCCTTCACCGATAAACTGCAGAGGATTGGTAAAGGAGGAGGAATAGGTCGTGCGGTATTTCTTCGCGGCAATCGCGCCGTTGAGCTTTTCGCCGTCGATGACCAGCGTGTGTTCGTATCCCATTCTGCCGAGACGGTTGGGGTCGCGGTAGAAATATCCCGATACGTTGTAGTCGTTGACCGCGTCAATATTGTTGATCTTACGGGATTTCAGATTGCGGTACGCTTCCTCACTGCCGCCTGCATGAACGTAGATGGCATCGTGGTTTGCCGCAAAATCGATGTAATACTCGCGGGACGAGCGGACAGAGCCGATGGCTTTGAGAGATTCGTAATCGTTGTAAACGCCCATCAGACGGGTCAGATAGCCCTCAACCTGACATTCGTACAGCACGTCTGCCGAGCCGATATTCTGCTGCGGCAGTGCTACGTTGATGTTGTTGAGCATAATGGCAACCGGTCTGCGTTCGGCTTCTTCCTTTGCAACAGCGGTGCCGGTCAGCGGATCGATATACGTACCGTCTGCAGCAGGGGCGATATCGGTCAGCGGATCCGTGCCGTTTTCGTCAATGACGGTCGGATAAGCGGGTTCGGGCGCTTCGGTGACGACCTCGGTTTCGGTCTCTGTTTCTGTGATCGGTTCGGTCACAGGCTCGGTCACGGGGATCGTTTCCGTTGTCTGTACCTCGGTGATCGGTGCAGTGGCCGCAGTGGTGATATCGGTCGTATCTTCTGTGCTTTCATTCTGTCCGCAGGAGAACAGCAGAGACAGTGACAAGCAAAGGGCAATGCTCTGTGCCGCGAATCGGATGCGGTGCTTCATTGGCGGTAATCCTTTCTTTTCTGAATGACGGAATACATTTCTTATCTCATATGATCATTATTATACCCGATAAGACAGGGAATGTCAATTTCCGCCCACGGATGTTTACGGATTCTTTACGAACCGTTGATAAATACAGGATAAACCGTCGTTATTTTTGCTGCTTGCGAGCCCAGAGAACATCGGCAAGACGACCGAATTCTGCAACGGACAAGCGCTCACCGCGAATCGATTCCGCGAAGCCTGCTTCTGTGATTGCTTCGGAAAGCTCGGTCTTCGTAAATTCTCCCATGCCTGCGGAAAGTGCGTTGAGCAGAGTCTTGCGGCGCTGACCGAAGGCAGACTTGATGACGCGGAAGAGCATATCCTCATTCTGTACCTTGACGGGCTTGTCTTTATAAAGGCGCATACGCACGACGGCGGAATCAACCTTGGGTGCGGGCAGGAAGTTGCCTGCGGAGACGTTGAACAGCTTCTCGACCTCGGCATAGTAATTGACGGACGCGGTGACAGCACCGTATTCCGCAGAACCGGGTGCGGCGGAAAGGCGGTCTGCGACTTCTTTCTGAATCATGACCGTGATGTTGTCAAGCGGAATGCCCGATTCGAGCAGCAGCATCAAAATCGGTGTTGTGATATAATAGGGAAGATTGGCACAGACGGTGACGTTCTTGCCGGCAAAGTGTTCTTCAAACAGTGCGGGCAGATCGGTTTTCATGATGTCGCCCTCGATGACGGTGGCGTTGTCGTAATCGGCAAGCGTTTCGCCAAGCACGGGAATCAGTGCACGGTCGATTTCCACTGCGACAACCTTGTCGTACATTTCGCACAGATACTGGGTCATCGTGCCGATACCGGGACCGATCTCCAGAATCGCATCCTCGGGTGCGGCACCGCATTCCTCTGCGATGCGCTCGGGAACCATCGGATTGATTAAGAAGTTCTGACCGAATTTTTTCTGAAAAGTAATGCCATGGGATGCCATCAGGCGTTTGACGTAGCCGATGTCGGTTAAGCTCATGCGGAATCTCCTCTCTGTTATGGAATCAAGTTATTTTGGTGCAGCCATGCGACGGACTGCCGAAGTCCTGATACGGTTTTCACTTCAACGACAATGCGGCAGTTGTGTTCTTTGGCAAGTGCAATGTAATCGGTAAGGGGCAATTCACCCGTGCCAAGCGGCAGGTGATCGCGGCGATCAGCGGGGATTGCATCGTGCAGATGGATATGACAGAGCCGTTCGATGTGACGGTCAATGATCGGACGCTGTGTGAAATTACGCGCCGCATCGTGCCCTGTGTCAAAGGTGACAGCGAATACGGGACTTTCTAAAAGCCAGGCAAGGGATTCCTCACCGATTGGGTGCGAAAATGCACTCGTGTTTTCGACGCAAATGCGAATATCAGCGTCCCCGATCGCTTTGGTACAGGCATCGCGGAACGCCCGCAGACGGGAGAAGTAATCCTCGCGGTATTCTTCAAATAAATACACTTTTCTGTCGGGAAGCGTGAAATACGTGCCGAGGGACAGATGCATATTCAGAAGCGGCACACCAAGTTGTTTGGCAAGTTCGATGGTGTCGAGAACCGTTTCGGTAAATGCGGCGGCAATCTTCGGATTGAAATCGCAGGGGGTGTTGGTGTCGTCGAGGTGGATGGTATAGAAAATGCCGTATTGATCGGCGATTTCACGCAGACGACGGATGTCCATGCGATCCGTCTGATACTGCGGCAGACACATGGAAAGCTCCACAAACTGCAGTCCCAGTTCACGGCACAACCGCGCACAGTCTTCGATATCGGGCAGTTCTATGAGCGTTGGCATACCGAGGGTGAGCATGGGAGATCTCCTTGTATGATGTGATTAAGTGAAAAAACACGCCGAAGGCGTGTATATCATCCATTCCGTAGGAATGGTATCCCGTCAAGGCGAAGCCTTGTATATCATCATTACGAAGATACAGCCTGCGGCTGATGAGATACACCTTCGGTGATGAGATACACGCTTGCGCGTGATGATATACCATTGCTTCGCAATGGATAAAAAACGACAGGTCGAAACCTGTCGTTTTTTGGTGGGGGATGGTGGATTCGGACCACCGAAGTCGATAGACAGCAGATTTACAGTCTGTCCCCTTTGGCCACTCGGGAAATCCCCCTGGAGCTAATGACGGGACTTGAACCCGTGACCTGTTGATTACGAATCAACTGCTCTACCAACTGAGCCACATTAGCATCCGAACTATTCAATCTTACAGAGTTATCTCCGTAACAATAATATTATACCATTCTTTGCTCCGCTTGTCAATAGTTTTTTGAAAATTATCGAAAAATTTCATGTTACATCATATAATATTTACAAAACAGTAACGAGGTATTATCTTGCAAATCCGATATGCATGTGCTATAATAAAGAAAAAAGCACACAGGAGGACGATCATGATGGCACCGACGTTTTTTAAGGTTCTGCTCCATCTCTGGTTTGTTGAACTTCCGATTTTTTCCGTGCTGTGGTTTGTTGTGGCACTGTTTCGTTTTTGTTATGCCCGACATCGTTTGAAAAAAGGGAGCCGACTGTATGATGAAGCAGAACTGCGGCGGCGGAAACGTCAGCTGAAAATTTCATCTGTGCCATTCGGTATCGTGCTGCTGCAGGCACTGGTACTGATCGTCATTTTACTGTTGATGGAAAACGGGATTCTTCCCATGTGACAAAACGAAAGGAGCAAAACTATGCCGCCCAGATTTTTTGAATATCTCATTTATGTACTGTATTTCGGACTTCCTGCTGTTTCCGTGCTGTGGTTCGGAATTTCCCTCTATCGCTATTCCATTGCAAAACACCGCATGAAACACGGAAAACAGCAGTACAGCGATCAGGACATGAAACGCCGCAAGCTGTGGCTCATCATTTCCGCGGTTCTGTTCGGTGTCATTGCGCTGATTGTGCTTTCGTTTATCGTGCTTTTGATGATGGCGGTTGCCTTCATGTAATGTAGGGGGACGTACGATGACTGACTCTGTATTTATCAAAATTTTCATTGCTGTGCTGGCGGTTTGTCTTCTTGCAACAGCGGCTCACGCGGTTTATGCCATCGATGCGTATCAGCGGTGCTCCATCATCTATTTCATCGGAGAGGAGCTGTGGTGAGATGAAACGTAAGCTTTTGTGTCAGATTTGTATCCTTTTGGGTGTGCTGCTGTTGTTCGTCGGCTTCAATGCAGGGATCTATGTTCTGCTCACCCGCCGGCTTGCAAACAATTTCAGCGATACCTCGCAGGCGAAAATGGTTGATGTTGCCGCATTTCTGCCGTTTGA
>JAZQWK010000353.1:0-4731 GCA_045632325.1 Eubacteriales bacterium | reverse complement strand
CACCGTCATCAACCTGCTCGTGTCCCGCCGGCACGTCCATTATACGTAAAGGAAGGAGGATCACCCGATATGACCAATCAGACTACTCCCAACAACAGTGCATCCTCCACACGCACAGGAGCTGCGCACAAAGAAACATCCAAAAAGGTTCTCCACACCTTCATCTACGCGGGACTTTCCCTCTGGGCACTGATCGTTTTGTTCCCGTTTTACTGGATGCTCGTCACCTCGATCAAAAGCTATGGCTCGTATAACGCCGAGCGCGTCCCGCAGCTGTTACCGACGTCCCCGACGCTTGGCAACTACGCCGACGCGTTTACCGCCGTCCCGCTTGCCGACTACTTTGTCAACACACTGATCTTCACCGTCGTTACGACGGCACTGATGCTCGTCATCATCGTTCCTGCTGCATTTGCGTTTTCGCGCCTCGAATTCCGAGGAAAGAACGTCCTGTTCACGGCGTTTCTGTCGCTGATGATGATCCCGAACGAGCTTGTCATCATCACCAACTTCGTCACGATCACGAATCTTGATCTGCGCAATACGTTCACGGGTCTGATTCTGCCGTCCGCCGCATCGGTGTTCTATATCTATTTATTAAAGGAAAACTTCGCGCAGATTCCCGACGAGCTTTACTATGCCGCAAAGGTCGACGGAACCTCTGACTTTAAGTACCTGATGCGCGTCATGCTTCCCATCTGCCGACCGACAATCGTCACCGTGACGATTCTCAAGGTCATTGAGTGTTGGAACTCCTACGTCTGGCCGCGTCTGATCACCGACGACGAGGCGTATTATCTCGTATCCAACGGAATTCAGGAAATCCGTGAAAACGGCTTCGGACGAGAGAACATCCCCGCAATGATGGCGGCTGTCGTCGTCATTTCCGTACCGCTGATCGTGCTGTTCTTAATCTTCCGCAAGAAGATCATGGAAGGCGTTGCGAGAGGAGGTACCAAAGGATGAAAAAACTGCTATTATTTCTGCTCTGCACCGCCGCTGCGCTGATGCTTTTCTCCTGCCACGGCCCACGCGGGCTGGATGCTTTTGAAATTCCCGCGGAATTTGATACGTCCCGCAATTATGAGATCACGTTCTGGGCAAAGAACGATACGAATATGACCCAGACTGAGATCTACCAAAAAGCGATCACCGACTTTGAAGCGCTCTATCCGAACATCAAGGTCAATCTTCGCCTTTATACCAACTACGGCGTCATCTACAACGACGTCATCACGAACCTCGCAACAGGCACCACGCCGAACGTCTGCATCACCTACCCCGACCACATCGCAACGTATCTGTCGGGCGTCAATACGGTCGTCCCGCTCGATGCGCTGATGACCGACGCAAAGTACGGCATGGGCGGCTCCGAGGTGAAGTTTGATTCTCCGACCAAAGACGAAATCATCCCGAAATACCTTGCCGAATGTGTCATTGGCGACAGCCATTACGCACTTCCTTATATGCGCTCCTCGGAGGCCGTCTACATCAATAAGACCTACGTTGAAGCCCTCGGCTATGAAATTCCCGATATGCTGACGTGGGATTGGATCTGGGAGGTTGCCGATGCCGCGACCGCCAAAAATGAGGACGGTACTTACGTCGTCAACGGGCAGGAGGTTCTGATCCCGTTCATTTACAAATCCACCGACAACATGATGATCCAGTACCTTGCGCAGGCAGGTGCGGGCTATTCCACACCGGACGGCGAGATTCTGATCTTCAACGATACGATGGAAGAGTTCCTCTTTGAAATCGCCTCACACGTCGGCAACGGCGCGTTCTCGACGTTCAAAATCTCCAGCTATCCCGCAAACTTCTTAAATGCAGGTCAGTGCATCTTTGCCATCGACTCGACGGCAGGTGCAACGTGGATGGGCTGTGACGCACCGCTCGTTGACATCCCCGAGGAAAACCTCGTTCGTTTTGAAACGGTCGTCCGTCCGATTCCCCAGCTCGACGTGGACAACCCGACGATGATCTCGCAGGGTCCGTCCGTCTGCGTATTCAACAAGTCCGACCCGCAGGAGGTGTTGGCATCGTGGCTGTTCACGCAGTATCTTCTGACAAACGACGTACAGATCGCCTACGCGCAGACCGAAGGCTACGTTCCCGTTACGCAGAAGGCGCTGGACGACCCGATCTATACCGACTATATGTCCCGCGCAGGCGAGGACAACGACCTTTATTACGACGTCAAGATCGCCGCATCCAAGCTCGCGCTTGCATACACCGAAAACACATTTGTCACGCCCGTCTACAACGGCTCCGCGTCTCTGCGTGATGCCGCAGGACAGCTCATCGAAAACACGGCAAAAGCGATCCGCCGCAGCCAGACCGTCGACGATGCGTTCATGGTAAAGCTGCAGAGTGACATCACCGCGCTGTACCGATTGAACGAGGCGCGCGGTTCCGCAGCGGAAGCAAAAGATCTCGGTCCGCTTCCGACAGGAGCCAAAGCCCTGCTCAGTGCCATCGGAGCCGTATGGGTCGGCATTGCCGCATACGTCGGGTGCGGTTATTGGCAAAAGAAGAAGCAAAAACGATAACAACACAGAATGAGCCGTCAACACCGAAATTGACGGCTCTGCCATCGAAAGGAAGGTTTTTGAAAGCAAAAGCCTTGGTATCATCATGAATGAAACACAAACATTTCATTACCGCGACTGTTACGTCACATGGTCGGATACGGCCATAACGCTCGGCAACAGCGGCATTGAGCTTTGCATCGATATCACCGACAACAAGCTCTGCACCCGTTATGTCCGCGATAAGATTACAGCGTATCACTGGCATGCCGACGACGGACGTGCCATGCTCCTGCCGACGCTGACCGTTGACCCCAAAACGGCGACCGCCGCGGTCACGGCAGAAATTGACGATTTTGAAGGCCGCATGACCGAGCATCTGCGCGTTTGCCATACGCTGACAGACGGCGACGGTATGTGGCAGACAGTCTGGCAGATCTTCCCCGATCTGCCCATCATCCGCAAGAGCCTTTGGGCAAAGGGCGCTTACCGCAGCACCGAGGTTGTGGGTCAAGCGGATACGGGCGTCTGGTCAGCCCACGAGCAGGCGTGTGAGGCTGTGACCTACAACCGTCAGAGCATCACCGTTGACGCCGTTTCCCTGCACGACTACAACGACTACCATGACGATTTGACCCGCACCACGCGCTATTATCCGTACTTTGGCAGCTTCAGTCAGAGTTATCGGGGCAACCTCTTTTTCCTGCAGATGCCGCGCACGCGCTGTCTGTCCCTGTGCAAGTTAGCACCCTGCACGGAATCCCAACTGTACGCACCCGAATTTGCTTTGCGCATCACCCATCAGGGCGCGGCAGAGCTGATCGGTCTTGGCATCGACCGCGATCATCCCCTGCCCGATGGCGAGATCGTTGAGCTGTACGGCTGTGCCATCGGTGTCGGACGCACAAAGGCGGATTGCGAAGCCGCTCTGCGTGCACTGAACCGCGCATCGGTCGCCCTGCCCGGCAAGCTGCTCGTCACCTCCAACAACTGGGGTGCCGGCAATATGTTCAACGGGCTTGACGAGGACATGATCCGCCAAGAAATCAAAATCGGCGGAGAAATGGGACTCGACAACGTCCAGATCGACGACGGCTGGCAGAACAATGATTATCCCGACGAGGAGTATATGAAGCATCGCTGGGAGAATATGTTCGCCGAGGGACTTGACTTTTGGGCGCCGCATAAGACGCGCTTTCCGCACGGTATCGCGCCGCTTGCCGCGTATGCAAAGGAATGTGGCACCACGCTGGGACTTTGGATCATGGACGACCCGTATAACGACCATTGCGACACGGACAAGACGATCGATATGATCCTGTCCTATTACAAGCAGGGCGTAACCGTATTCAAGCTCGACGGCGTACAGGTCAACTCCATTCTTGACAGCTGCCGTCTGCGCGCACAGTTTGACCGCATCCACCGCGCGACAAACGGGGCGCTCATTCTGTATTCCGACATCACGGCTGACCGCAGACCCGGCTGTCTGTTCATGCCGCAATCCGGTCCGTGCTATCTGGAAAACCGCAGTCTGCAGAGACGTGTCGCGGGCTATCCGCACCGCACCGTCGGCAATCTCTGGCGCATGGGACACTATATCCCGACGCGTCGGTTGATCATGGAGCTGCAGAACACCAACCATGTCTGCGCAGACTATCCCGACGACCGTCTGCATCCGTCCCGCTTCCCGATGACAACGGTATTTTTGGGCGTTGCCGTCGCAAATCCGCTGTTCTGGACGGAGCTTCGGCAGATTCCCGATGACGATCGCGCCGCGCTGACCGAGCTGATTGCCCGTTGGAAATCCCATGCGGCATCGCTGTTTGCCTGCGACGTCGTCCCAATCGGAGAGGATCCCGAGGACTTTGCCGTCTCCGGCTTCCACGCAAAAGGCGAGCGAGAAGGTCATGTGTTCCTCATCAACTACGAGGGCATGAGCGCCGATATCAAGATTGACGTTCCCGACGATACGAAGCTCGAAACGCTATGGGCTGACACCGCATTTACCGCGGACATCAAGGGTGGTGTTCTTCACTTTCATGCAGAAACACCCTGCCGCGGCGCTTGGATGAAGTATCGGCGATAACCGTCTCTGTCGTGCGAGCGCGTCTGCACGCACTGACTCTGCAAAGATTCCACCCCGAAATCACAAAAAAATTTCACATAATCTCTTGACTTTGTAAAAAAATTGTGTATAATA
>JAZQWK010000352.1:0-9712 GCA_045632325.1 Eubacteriales bacterium | reverse complement strand
CAAAACAGAATATCTATGTTATAATATTTATGTTGTCAAGCAACAGCGACTAAAACATACGGAGAAGTCGCGTAGTTGGTCGAGCGCGCGCGACTGGAAATCGCGTAACTACCAAAAATTGTTCGAGAGTTCGAATCTCTCCTCCTCCGCCAAAAAATCGACAAGCGTGTGCTTGTCGATTTTTTTATCCAAACCGCAGGTTTGGTATATCATCACGCGTCAGCGTGTATATCATCGCGAAGCGTATCTCATCACGCAGTGCATAAACTACTGCGGTTTGATGATATACAAGGCTTCGCCTTGGTGATATACAAGGCTTCGCCTTGATGAGATGCAATGGCTTCGCCATTGACGGAGACAAGCGACAAAGGTTGGCAGAATACCATAATCGTTCATCTTAGATTTGGTTGTTGTTTTTTTGTGCTTGTCGTTTTTTTATCCAAACCTTTAGGTTTGACCGTAGGTTTGGTATATCATCACGCGTCAGCGTGTATATCATCGCGGAGCGTATAACGGTTTGATGAGATACATGGCGTATGCCAATGATGATATACAAGGCTTCGCCTTGGTGATATGCAATGGTTTCTCCATTGATAATGAAGTAGATATGCCGCAGATTCCATGTAACGGGATATGCGGTCTTTTTATGGCAAAAAGTTCTGTTGTTCTTGACAGCCGCGCGGAAATATGTTATCCTTATATCACTATGATTTATCTGCAAAGGAAAACTGCCATGAAACTGAAACGATTGATGCTATGCATGCTGTCTGCGGCGTTGTGCCTCGGGTTTGCCGCATGCAATGCCGACGGTGAGACGACGCCTGATACCGTTGATACGGAAGCAGCCGCTGAAAACGAAGTGAAAAAGCCCTACAACGCAGGCACGTTTCCAAAGGATGCGACCGAAGTGCGCTATTCCGACTTCGGTGCGGTCGGCGACGGCGTGACCGATGATACCGGTGCCATTAAAATGGCGCACGCGATTGCAAACGCGAGAAACCTGCCTGTCAAAGCCGATGCGGGCATGACCTATTACATCGATGCGGCGACGGCACGTGATGCCATCGTCATTCAGACCGATACCGATTGGACGGGCGCTTTGTTCATCCTTGACGACCGCGACATCAGCTACGACGGACACCCGGCACAGAATGTTCCCGTATTCTCCGTAGAGCCGAGCCTGTCCCGCTTTGATCTGGAGCTCGGTTCACTTTCGATCGGCGACACCAACATCGGAACCGCACCCGGTCAGAAGTGCCTGGTCTATATTTACTGCAATTCCGTCAAGCACTATATCCGCTACGGCGCCAATGCCGATTCCGGTCAATCGCAGATGGAAATTCTGCTCGTGGATGCGGAGGGCAATATCGACCCGACCACGCCGATTATGTGGAATTATCCGACGGTTGATCTTGCCTATGCCATTCCCGTTGATGAAACGCCGATCACGATTCGCGGCGGTGACTTTTTGACGCTGGCAAACGAGATCGATCCCGACCGCTATATCTCCACCGCAAGAAACATTACCATCAAGCGTTCCAACGTCACGGTGGAAGGCGTCAAGCACAAGATCGAGCAGGTCAAGGACTACCGCTCGGCGTACGGCGGCTTCTTCAATGTCGCGGACTGCAGCGATGTCACGATCCGAGACTGTGAGATCATGTGTCACAAGGATATGTATTTCCAAAATGCCGCGGGACAGAACGTCCTGCTCGGCTCGTATGAATTTCTTGCGACCCGTACCAACAATCTCACCTATGAAAATTGCGTACAGACCAATCTGTTTGATGAGAACGGCAAACTGATCTCCTCGGGTCTGATGGGCACCAACTTCTGCCGCAACATCAGCATGATCAACTGCACCGTTGCACGTTTTGACGCGCACTGTCAGGTTTATAACGTCACCATCCGCGGCTGTGAGATGGAGCGTATCAATCTGATCGGCTTCGGTACGGCACTCGTTGAGGATACGACGATTCATGATCGCTATATCTTCAATCTGCGCGAGGACTACGGTTCGATGTTCGCAGGCGAAGTCATTCTCCGCAACGTGAACATGGTGAAGGAAGGAACTCAGCGTCTGTCGCTGTTCAACGGCGCATGGTACAACCATAACTTCGGCTATCCGCTGTATCTGCCGCAGAAGGTGACGATCGAAAATCTGACCGTCCCCGAAGGCGCGTTTATCACGGCGTTTACCTCCAATTTTGACAGCTATGAGGACGTCACAAAGCCTACCCTGCGTGACGGCTCGGAAAACAAAAATCCGCTTTACCTGCCGCAGACGATGGAGGTGCTTTCCAATCCTGCGGGTACTACCTTCCGTTCCTCGTACAGCGGAATTCCGTTCCCCGCATTCACGGGCGATACGGGTGATCAGACCGACAGCACATCCGCCGGCGGTAAAGTTGATATCTTTGCTTATGATTTCTCCGAAGATCTTGCCGTTACCGCAGACGGTTTTGTCAAAACGACGAGCAATATGACCAATATGCGCGGCGTCGGTTCGGCTCTGCTTTACGATGGCAATGAGGTTCATTCCGATATGAATCTGAAGCAGATCGAGATCGACGGCGGCAGAGCGCTTCTGTGGACGGGCTGCGGCAATCCGAACGCGGTCTCCAAGACTGCCAACATCACGATCGACGTCAAGCCTGCATCGGGAACGCAGAACGTGGATGCGTTCGTTTACAACGATTACCGCGGACGTGATTTTGTGGTTTCCTTTGACGTCCGTGCCGTGGAGCATGAAGCGTACAAGAAGGTCACGACGGATCTGATCCGTCTGACGAGCTTCTATTCCCCGACAAAGGACGGCGCGACGGTTACCTATTCCGAATCGCTTCTGCAAATGGACTGCAACAGTTATGCGGTTTCGATTCCATCGATCGCGGGACGCAAGCCGCCGAAGCTCGGTATTACGGTACCCACGGACCGATTCATGAGCATTGCGGTGCACGTGCATCCCAAGGAAAACGCTTACGATCTCTATATCGACGGGGAAATGATTGCGGCGAACCTCATGTTCCTGTCCAAGGCCGAACAGAAGAAGATCGGTACCTACGATGAAAGCGGAGCACTCGTGCTGTCCGCGCGTGAAAACGTCATGGAGGACTACTGTCTCTCCTATGCGCGTCTGTGCAACACCAACGGCTGGACAATCGAAGGTGATCTGTTTATGCTTGACAACGTCACGATGTACTTCTCCGATACCTATCAGAAATAAGATGAAACCAAAGAGAGATGCTGCGCGCATCTCTCTTTCTTTCTATTGATTTTTATTCCCAAGTGTCCGTGTCGCCCGGGAAGAGCACGGGGAAGGGGACGGTATCCGACAGTGCGTGCAGTGCTTCGTACCGCGCAGGCGGCATGACGTGGACGACAGCGAGCGCTTTCGTTTTTGCCGCCGCAAGACGTGCATACAGTTCCTCCGCATCGAAATGCGCACATTCGATGACGGTCAGGTCGGTTTCCGATGTAAACAGCATATCGGGCAGATCCTTCATCGATGGGTGCAGATCGCCCGTGATATAAATGCGTTTGCCCTCAATCTCCGCAAGAAGTCCGTAGGATGGACGGTTTGCCGCTTCCATGTGCGCGCTTGGGTACGCCGTAACACGGAGTGCGTCGGTATCGTATACGACGCCCTCACCGTAAAGGAGCATTGGCATACGGTCGGTGGGATGACCGCCGCACTGCATCTCGTTGAATGCGGCGAACGCATCGATGCCGCGCTGCTCGGTCAGATACACGGGACAGTTGATGTCAAAATACGCGCAGAGGTTGAAGATGTCATGCAGACCGTTGATGTGGTCGCCGTGCAGGTGGGAGATGAAGATGGCACGCAGACGGCTTGGTGCAAGTCCCAAATTGACCATGCGGTCAAGCACGGGCGCACCTGCGTCAAAGAGGTACAGTCCGCCGGCAGAATCTTCGATCAAGAGGCTCTGCTGACAGCGTCCTGGAGACGGCGCACCGTAACTGGTGCCGAGGTAGTGGAGTTTCATGGGAGTGGGGTCCTTTCTTTGAAGTGAGTGTATGTAGGGATCAGCGGCATGCGGTCACTGAAGGTCTGTCCGGACGACCATTGGTCGTCCATACAGGCAGATTGATGCCGCCTGCGACGACCATAATGATCATCACGTCCTCAGGTTACATCCGCCCGCTCACACCTTTGTCATATACAGCCCGTGCTTGTCGCAAAAGGCGTAGACGGCAACCGGCGTTTCCTCGGTCAGGGCAAAGCAGACCGACGGTTTTCCGCCCGGTGCAAGACACTTTCTGTGTCCGCCGACGTTCGTCTGCAGATAGACCCAGCGAATGGCGTGGTCATCCTCCATCGGATGGTGTGTTTGTCCGACATCGACACAGTACAGCGCACAGGTACCGTCGGAGCAGCACGGCTCGGTATCGGGCGTTTTACAGCAATCCTCGGGCGTGGAATACTTCTTGTGCACGAGGATGACGGGGGTATGCTTTGCATCGGCTGTGGTATTGGGAACCAGATGCTCCAGTTCATCGCCGCAGCAGGAAAGCGGCATACCGCCGTCGTGAATCATATCGATGACGGTACCGCAGGCGGGACAGTGGTAAAAACGGTTTTCATCGCACATGGGAATGATACCTCTCTTTTTGTGGATGGCATCACGCGGATGCCTTATCAAAAGGATGTCCCGTGTGTGCGGTTTTATGCGGTGCGGGAGGACTTTTTCGGTGTGCGGAGGAGGAAATACGCAACGAGGACGGACAGCACTTCGAGGAGATAGACAACGGTGAAGACGGCGTTTGTCAGCTCGACCTGTCTTTGTGCTGCGCGGATATGGTCTTTGGTTTTGACGTGGATTGGGAGAAAGCCTTCGGATTCTGCGCCGAAGGAGACAGAGGAGATCGTTTCGTTGCGCTGAACGTAGGAGATCACGACGTTGCCGCTGCTGTCCTCCATGGTACGCGTCATGGCTTCTTCCTCTGTGATTGAATTTCCGTGCTGATCGAAATAGATTGTTTGATCGGCAGGGTCTTCTTCGGGGACAACCGTGATTTCGCCGTCGTAATGATACTCGATCGAAACATTGGGCGCTTCATAGGTGTCTTTTACATCCTGCTCGGCAAAGGCGACAAAGCTCTCCGCATCGTCAAAGCGGATGCTGGCGGCAAGCGCGTGGGTACTGCCGAATGCGGTCAGAACGCCGTTTAAGAACGCGGTGAGTGCCAGAAGACCGACGCAGAGCAGGGTCAGGTTCTTTTTCAGCCGTCGGCGGTGGGTGATGAGGGCGGCTGACTTTTCGGGATAGGCGATGATGTTTTCATTTAACAGATGATTTTCGACAAAGTACAGCACGATGCCGCACAGAACCAGCGCGATAACCGCAAAGATTGCGCCCCAGAAGAGCCACATTTCCGCCGTCAATCCCCAGTACGCATCTCCGACCATGAGCAGCGGGATACACGCGGCAAGGAGTACCGCCGTCAGCACAAACACCGCGCGGGCATCGGCATAAACGCGGTAACGGAACACGGCAAGCTCAGTTTCGTCTGCGAGGTCTTCGGTGACTGCCGCGAGCGTGCCGTTGAGGACCATGACCTCACAGATCACAGCCGCAAGATACAGAATCGCCGAGAGAAAGAAGCCGAGGTATGCGCGGGTGAATGCAGTGTTGAAGATCATTGCGCCGAGAAAACCGATCCCTGCGACCGCGGCTGCTGTCAGGGAAAGGTTGCGGTGGCGGGCAAGGGTGGTGCGGATGATGTAACCGCGCTGTTTTTCTGCCTTTGCCGTATAGGTCGGTGCGGCGGGGATTTCAGATTCTGCGGATGCGGATTCTGCGGGTTCGGGATTGCCTGCGGTCGGTCTGCGTTCCTCGGGCGATCTTCTTTCGCCCCGCAGAAGCTCGTCGCAGGTCACGCCGAAAATTTCCGCAATGACGGGAATCAGCGTCAGATCGGGTGCGCCCTCGTCGCGCTCCCAGCGGCTGACGGTTTTGTCGGAGACGTTGAGTCGCTCGGCGAACTCTCGTTGGGTCATGCCCGATGCACGGCGCAGAGCACAGATAAATGAGCCTATGGTTTTTGCTTCCATGATGGGTTTCCTTTCGGTGGTATAATCACGGACAACGGTGTATCCCGGGTGTCCCCCGTTTGTCTTCGTTGGCTCTATTCTACCACGGCGAGAGACAAAGTACAAGGTCAAAGGACGGGAAATGACTCTCGGATTGCGGGAATTGGGGGACAGGGTGGGGGAATTACAAAAAAACAGCGCAATTTCACGATATAGGGACAGGCATCCTTGACAGTCCCATAATCATTTCTGTCATAGGGACAGTCGGGGACGCCTGTCCCGGCAATTGCGAAGAAATATGTATGACCTATCCGAAAACAGCGGTTATTTCACTGCCTCGGCGATTGCTTCATATACGGATTTACGAACCGCGAGGAACGCTTCGGTATCGGTGGTATATTCGGTCAGAGACTGCGTGATTTCTCCGATCTTGCCGGCGACAAACTCGTCACCGAGCAGGGATGCGGCGAGCTTGAACAGACCGCAGTCCTCAACGCCGTCACGGATGGCCGCAAGACGCAGGGAGGGACACGCGCCGTCAACACCTGCGGCGTTGCCGTTATAGAGCAGAGAGCCGACACCGTACACCGAATCACTCAGATTCTTGACCGTCGCCATATCGGACCACGGATCGGCAGTGCCGGTTGCGCTGTTCCAATAGTTGGCACCCCAATAGAGGAAGCCGTCCACGCCGTGTGCATACTGCTGCCAGAACAGGATGCGGTGCTGCACACCGAGCTGATCGACGAACAGGTTGGTATAAGGATCACCCGGCTCCCAGCAGACGTACCACCAGACGTCGTCGCCGGCCGCCTTGCGTTCTGCCATGCGCTCGCCAAAGGACGGATATTTCTGCGCCTGTGCGGCAGAGTAGATGTTGGAGTCGACGTACATATAGCTCTTGGGACACCACAGCGTGGTCTTGCCCGTCATGAACGTGATCTGGTCGGTATTCTTGTCGTAGTCGATATTGCGGAAGAACGGGGTGCAGATGCGGATCTCGGGTGCGATACGGTTCAGTCGCGCACAGAGATCTGCAAGCTGGTTGAGCATATCCTTGTTCGTCGGCTCATCGAGCGGATAGAAGTACGCCTTGGCAAGCCATACGGGGTTGGAGCAGATTTTTTCGTAAATCTGCGCCAGACGCGCGTCGTCGTCGTCACATGTCGGAACGCGGAACGAGGTGACAAGCGGATTGGACATATACGCATCGGCACGCTCGTCCAGAATATCGTAGGGCAGGTCATACGCGGTAACTTTGTATTCGAGCATCAGATCGTAATACTTTTTGTACAGTGCGTCGAGAGCTGCTTCATCCCATTCGCCGTGCTGATTGCCGATGGCAAATTCGTAAAGACCGACTGCCGTTGCCGACGCCGGTTCTGCGGGAAGCGCAAAATCATAGACGGTCACGTCAACCTGATACGTATCGACGACAGCATCCTTGCTGCGCAGCGCAAGCGTATAGGTGTAGGTGCCTGCCTTCTGTGCTTCATCTGCCGAAAAGCGCAGATAAACACCTGCCGTGCGGTCGCGCATCAGCGTGAGCTTGCCGGAAAACGGACCGAGTGCATCGGGCGTGTTTTCATTGCCCGTCGGCACGGTGAATTCCTTGTAGACCGTCAGTGCGGGACCGTCTTCGGGTGCGGACGTGATATCGAGCGCGATGGAACCGATCCGTTCGGGCGCACGGAAATAGATCTGACAGCCCTCATCCTCGTTTTTCGCCATATACAGTGTGTGGGATTTGGGCGCGTTTTCGGGAATGACGTATTCCTCGGTGTACTTGTCGATGCCGTTTGTGACAAAGCTTGTAATGGAAGTCATTTTCGTTTCCTCCGTTTCCGTTGTTGTCTGTGTATCCGCGGCAGAACCGCTGTCCTCCGTTTGGGCGTCTGCGGTGCTTTTGCAGGCGGCGGCAGAGAGGCAGAGGACGGTCAGCAGCCCCAGACACAAAAGCCGTTTAATTGTCTGCATTGTCTTCATATGCTTTCAGAATCTTTTCAATGCCCTTGAGCGCACCCTTTTCGGCAGAGGCATATTTGCTTGCAAAGGATGTAGATTTGTTTGCGACCAGTTCACGGAAGATATACGGGACACCGGAAATTGTGGAGGAGAACAGGATGCAGAAGTCGAAGTTTCTGCCCTGCATCAGAATGTCGATCATTTCAATCGATTCGGCATCACGCGCATACTTGTCCTGCAGTGCCTGCTTGTAGTAGGTCGGGAACAGCGTCTTGTAGGATTCGATATTCAGGGCTTCGGTGATGATCGAAACCATTTCGAGATCGGAAACGGTGACGGGAACACCGAGCACGGAATAGTTGTCCATCGCGCCCGTCAGATAGTTTTCCTGCGCTTCGTCCCACTTCGGATACGGCAGAATGCTGTAGTCGTCGGTCATGTCGCGGAAGGTGGAGAATGCCTGGGTCAGATAGGTAGTCGTGAACAGCGCGTTGCCGTTGCGGAACATTTCGATGGGTTCGCTGTAATCGGTGGGAATGTAGGAGCCGGTACCGTCCCAGTACAGCGTATTGATCTTTTCGACAGCTTCGATGGTTTTGGGCGTATTGAGCACGAGCTGAGGAATGCCGTTTTCGTCATTTTGGATGATCGGGATATCAAACGCAAAGCAGTAAACGTCAAGGTTCGTCGCCTTTTCTGCGGTGAAGCCATAGAAGTCGGCACTGTCGCGCGTACCGTCGCCGTTGATATCCACATAAACGTCGCGGACAATCTCGTTGAAGTAATCGATGGTCCACTTGCCGTCGCGGATGGTATCGTAAATGGTTTCGTTCAGATCATAGTCGGCACCCTTGGTGCGGTTGTAGAACATACCGTAGGTCAGCTTCAGTGTGGACAGGCACATTTCGCCGACTGCAGCGTAAATCGCATCGCCGATCTGGAACTTTTCGTTGACACCGGACAGCCACCACGGCTGGGACAGATCGTTGTACGGCATGTTCAGCCAGTTGAGGAAGCAGCCGTCGGTAACAAGCGGACCTGTCGTGAAGACATACGTTGCGGACAGATCAAATGCATCGTCCGATGCCATAATGCTCTTGCGAACCTCATTGACGTGCGTATTGCCGTCACTGGCATCGGTGATGACAGGAACAATTTCGACGTTGAAGCGTTCTTCAATGCGGCGGTTGCGGGCGTACAGCGCATCCTCGATGATGTCGCCTGTTTCCTCTTCCTCGTCGATTTCGTACAGGAAGCTGCGCTTGGTGGAAATACGGAATTCTTTTCCGCCGAAGTCACGCTCGGGAAGGTCATCTTCCATGAAGGCACGCTTTTCCAGCTCCGAAAGTTCTTCGGTTTCTACAGCAGGCTCGGTACCATCCGCTGCGGCAGAATCGGTCACCGTGCCGTTTTCTTTAGCAGATGCACAGGAGGCAAGAAGGAGCGATGCCAGCAGAAGGGCTGTCATTTGTTTCATTTTCATGATAAGGTCATTCCTTTCTCTTTATTATATAATATGTTGTTATCAGTATAGCACATCCAATATACCTATTGGTGAACATTTTGTGAACTTTTGGAATGGGATCCCCACAAGTACAAAAAGAGAGCGCATCTTCAAAGACGCGCTCTTTTTGCGGTGAATATTTATCTGTCAATCCATCCGAGTGCCTTGCAGATTTCCTGTACGGGCAG
>JAZQWK010000351.1:0-1523 GCA_045632325.1 Eubacteriales bacterium | reverse complement strand
TCGGATTTGCATTTGGCGGATGGTTCACCGATGCGGCTTTGACCGTTCCCTTTGAAGCAGCTAAGATGCCCGAAGGCGGCGCGGTGCTTTATGCAAAGTGGGATGCTGCTGCCTATACGGTTACCTTCCATGTAAACGGCGGTAACGCACTTGATGGTGCAGAAGCGAGCATTGCGGTTGTATACGGAAACGCATACGGTACGCTTCCCACACCGACCAAGACCGGCGCAGGATTTGTCGGTTGGTTTACGGCGGCAGAAGGCGGCGAACAGATTACGGCAGAGTCGGTGTTCACGCTGACCGAAAATCAGACCCTTTACGCACAGTGGCGTGCGCTGGAACAGATTCCCTCTACGGTATTCGACTTTGGCGAAGCTGAAGTCTTCACCTACGAAAAGGGAACCGGTCGTGCGGCAGATTATACCTTTGCCGCAGAAGAAGGCAAGTCCTATACGGCAGAGGAATTCACGTTCAAGTATATGCGTCAGGGCGACAGTGAATACGTTGACGCTCCGATTAACGCAGGTACTTATAACGTCACCGTATCCCGTCCCGCAGATGACGTGTACGCAAAGTTTGAGTATACCTATTCGGCGGTTGTGTCCATCAATAAGGCGATTCGCGAGCCCTGGACGGTTGCCGTTGAGCTTGTGGATGCAGGCTATACCTGGATGGAGCTGCGGCTTCTCAATGACGATTCCGTCCCCGGAATGCCCATTGTGAACGGCGGTATCGACGACCTCAGCGAAGATGCAACGGTTATCTTTAACGTCATTGCATACGACGAGTACGTTTGGAGCTCTGACGGAACGGATAATATCGTTCGCGGTATTGATTGGCTCGGCGGTTCCTTTGATATGTCCGTTACCGTTATTGATCCGAACTACGAGGATTGGACGTCGAACAACGACAACAGCGATGCGTTCTATCTGGAGCCTGCTCCTACCGAAGGATGGCTGGATTCCGAAGCATATTACGATATCAGCTGGTACGATGCAGAGCAGACAGAATTCACGCTCACAACGGCGGAAGAATTTGCAGGTCTTGCGTACCTTGTCAACAGTGGTGAGTCCTCCTTTGCGGGTTCGATCGTTAGACTTGGCAATGATATCAACATGATCGGCCGCGCATGGACACCGATCGGTAACAGCACCCATCCGTTCCAAGGTATCTTTGACGGTCAGGAATATACTGTGGAAGGTATCTACGTCACCGGTGCATATTATGCAGGTCTGTTCGGATACACGAAATACTTCTATATTTATGATGAAGCAAACGCATTTCTTCCTACTATTACCCTTGCGTGGTCTGAGGTAAATAACGTCGTTCTGTACGACGCCTATATCGCAGGTAAGCAGGATAGCGGCGGTATTATCGGTAAGGCAGAATATACGCATATTGATCATTGCGTCAGCTATGCAGAGGTCGTTTCTACAGCCACGAGAGAAAATGCATGCTCGAGCGGCGGTATCGTCGGTACGGTTGCAGCAGCAACTGTTCTGAACTGTGTCTCCGACGGCAAG
>JAZQWK010000350.1:0-2536 GCA_045632325.1 Eubacteriales bacterium | reverse complement strand
CCAAGAGTTTGCAAGGCCGCCGTAAATTTCGGAGCCGGGATAAACGAAGCCGCGGTTTTTACACAGCGCGACGACTTTTTCCATTGTCTTTTCAGTATTGATCATGGTATGGTACACACCTTTCTTTATGATGAGTGGTGAAATTTTTTGTGATATTTTATTATAACAAATAAATATGCACCTGTCAAGTATTTGTATAAAAAAGACTGAAAAACAAGGCTGTATCAGCGCATATCAGCAGAATACGGGATACAAAAATTCGGAACCACTTGACAACGTCCGACAAAACGAGTACAATTATGCTATGGCAATCGAAAAGGAGAACATCCCAGATGACGATCAAGCAAATCTTATTCTATATAATCCTGCTGCTGTCGCTTCTCTTATGGATGAGCAGCTGTTCGCAAGCAATGCAGACATCCGCCGACGCTGCATCACAAACCGTCGGCACGTCGGTTTCCGACACACCGATAACGGAGGTCTTCGCCGAAGCAGAAACCGACTCCATGACAGAAACGGAGGAACTATCCCAAACGGAAGCAATCTCGGAAACGGAAGCCGTTACGGAAGCCCCCAAACCGACCCGTATCGCCATACCGCGCGTATCGGGACGAACACGAGACGATGCAGAAACGATTTTGCAGGAAGCGGGAATCCCGTATACCGTCACCGAAATCGATTCCGCAGACCACTCCAAGGATACCGTCATCAAGCTGCAGTTTTACGGAACGGTAGATGAGGAATACTGCTACGTCAATCCCAAGTACCCGACGGAGCTGATCGTCAGCATCGGCAAACGCTGGAAGACCAACGTCACCGCCGTTGACGACAAGCGCATCTATCTGACCTTTGACGACGGACCGCATCACAATACCGACCGCGTTTTGGAAATATTGGATACTTACGGCGTGAAGGCAACCTTCTTTACTCTGGGTACCTACGTTGCGGTCTATCCGGAACGCACAAAAACGATCGTTGACAACGGACATCTGCTTGCGTGTCATTCCTACAGCCACGACTACGTAAAGCTTTACGAATCCGCCGATGCCGTCCTCAATGAAATCAATGCATGGAAAGCTGCCGTTGAAAAGGCGGGAATCTCCCTACCGCAAAAGGTCTACTTCCGTTTTCCCGGCGGTACTACCACCACATACATGGAACGAGATCGCTACGAGGAGATCTTTTGGACGATTACAGACGCAGGTTACTATACGATGGACTGGACCTGTGCCAACAACGACCGCTATCTGAACGGCAAAACCGAGGAGCAGACACTGGAAGAGTATCTGGTTCAATCTGCAATAACGACAACAGCAAGCCTGAAGTATTCGCCCTCTCTGCCGAAAATCATGCTGATGCACGATACCGCCGACGAGACCGCTGCGACGCTGCCGCAGATCATAGAAGCGCTGCTGAATGAAGGCTATACCTTCGGCACGCTGGACGAGCTTGACGGATACTGGGTGTTCCAATAATCGTAAAAGCAGAAAACCGACCGTTTTTTCGCGGTCGGTTTTTGTATCGTCTGAACTTATTTGCAATCCACCAGAATCTGCAGCGTGTCTTCCCCACGGTCGGAAACATTGCCCGACAGCGTGACGTTTTCGCAATTTGCTGCAACGATATCGTACTTTGCGTATTCCGCAGAATCCTGCGGATTGTAACAGCAATGTGTGAACGTATTATCCTCAATGCGAACGTTCTTTGCAGAGGAGACGAAAATCGCACTCTGCGGAATATCGATGAAGCGGTTATCGTGGATATAGAGATTTTCGTGAACGCCTGCGGGATATTCCACGGTGTTGCCGTCGTGGCATGCCTTGAAGATGATCGCACCCTGATTGGCACCGCTCTGAATATGCGCACAATGCTCCATGACGTTGTTGCGGATCTCCACGTTTTTGCACGGACCGACCTCCCACCAGACACGGATATCGGGCGCAAACAGCAGTGCCGCCAGCGACATGCCGTAGATATAGCTGTTCTCAATCAGAACGTCGTGCGTCTGGACAAGGAAGCCGCGAGCACGGGTATTGCGCACGGTACAGCTGTCGATGTGCAGAGACGCAAAATATTCGGCATTGGCAAGCGTATCACCGACCGCAAGCGCACCAACCTCGTCGCGGTAAACGGCGTTGTTGTTCTCATCGACGGAATCGATGACAAACGAACCCTTCTGGAGAAAGGTATCGGAATCGTACACATAGATCGTATCGCCGGGTTTCGCCCAGTCTTTCGGCAGCGGATGCACCTCATGACGGCGCGGACAAATCATTGAAACCGACTTTTTCTCCGTGTCAAGCACATGAATACCACCTGCAGTTCCGTGGATATTCAGCGTATCGTCACCCATACCCTCCATATTGCAATTTCGAAGCACCATCTTTCCCGCAAGTCCGAGCGCGTGGATACCGTCGGCATTGGCGGCCTTCAGACGGGTGGAACCATCGGGAACACGGATGCAGAAATTGTCAAACGTGAAGTCCTCGCTGCGCGGACGGATGGTCGCACCGAAGCTGGCGGCTGCGTAAATGAT
>JAZQWK010000349.1:0-7074 GCA_045632325.1 Eubacteriales bacterium | reverse complement strand
GTCGATGATGTCGCGCGCGATCTTGTCCATTTCGGCACAGTTGGAATGCCAGTCAGTCGCTTCGAGAACCGCACACTGCGCACGCAGAACGGTATCGTATACGCGCTTCATTTCCTCATCCGCGGTGCCGATGACGATCGTTCTCGTCATGTCAGAGCAATAGCCGTTGTACACACAGCCAAAGTCCATCGTAAGGAAGCCCCGCTCGAGCTTGCGGTTCTTCGGTTCTCCGTGCGGGAGTGCAGATGCCGCGCCCGAAACGCAGATGGTCGAGAACGAGGTACCCGACGCACCCTGCTTTTTCATGAAGTATTCCAGCTCCACGGCAATTTCCGTCTCGGTTCTGTCGGGCGTGATAAAGCCGAGAATGTGTGCAAACGCCGCGTCGCCGATGGACTGTGCCTTCTTGATCATGTCAAGCTCGTATTCGGTCTTGACCGTGCGCTGCACCTCAAGCAGACCGCCGATCGGGGACAGCGCCGTATCCTCGCCGAAGACCTTCTTGTACCAGTTGAACAGATCGACCGTGACGACCTTATCCTCAAAGCCGACGGTCTTGACGTCAAAGCCCTTCAGCGTATCGCGGACGAATTCAAGCCCGGACTTGTCGTAGACGGTGAACAGCGGGTCGTTTACCTCGGCGCGTGCCGCTTCAATGTATCGGAAGTCAACGAAGACCATCGCACGGTCGCGCATGACGACGACGTAGCCGTCCTGCAGATTGAAGCCCGTCAGATAATACTGGTGCATCTCCGAGGTGATCAGGATCGCGTCAAGCTCCTCGGGGAACGATGCCTGCAATTTTTTTACGTTTTCAATATTCATGGGTGTCCTCTCCTTTTTTATCGGTCTGTCGGCACGACGTGCAGCTCAAACAGCGTACGCTCCGCCTTTGCACCGTGGATCTCAATCAGATAATCGAGCAAAATACTGCCGCCGTCCATGGTCAGCTCATTCTGCACGCGCCGTGCGTAAATGCAGATCTCAAACGGCATGATCGGCGTTTCGTAAACGCAGATATGACGGCGCTCCTGCTCAAAGACGAGCGTCGTGGTGACGGAACCGAAGCGAAGCATCGTCACGGTGCCGGGCTCATTCTCGGCAAAGGTCACCGTCGTCGTCGAGCCTTCCATGCCCGTCAGCTCGGTCTCGTCGTAGGACAGCGAGATTCTGCCGTCCTCGTCGCGCTCCAGCGTTCCCTGTGCGCGGATCTCCATCGTCGTGTCTTCTTCCTCGGGTGCCGTGGTCAGCTCCATTTCGTCGCCGAACGCCTCAATGATGCCGCGGAACAGCTCGGTGTTGGCAGCCTCCTGCTGGCGGGATCGCAGATGGATCGACACGGGTCGTTTCATGTTACTCATGTGCGGTGTTGTCCTTTTCTTTTTCGTTATCGTCGGTGCTGCTCTCTTCCATGTTCAGAAGAATCATACGCTCGGCATAGATCTGATTGGCGAACGCGATTGCCGCAGCCGTCAGCGTTGCATCCTCCTCGCGCAGTGCCGGGAGCGCGGGAAACGCATCGTCGCCCGCCGCCGTATGATGAAGAACCTCCTCAAATACGTGACAGAAGCGGTTATGGAACGATTCTGCCGCCGCGTCGCCGTCGAGATCGGAAGCACGCGCACGGCACTGCTCGATCAGCGCACCGCACAGCCCGATGGAGAGCACCTGCTTTGCGCAGAACAGCACCATCAGTGCAGAGACTGCCGATCTTCCGTAGCGCTTCTTGACGGGAGACGGAATGACCTTCTGCTTGACGTAGTTGTTGATCATCGTCGCGGTAATGCTGCGTCCGTCGTCCTCGGTATCGTAAAAGACCGCCATTTTCTGCGACAGATATCCGACGACCTGATCCATATAAAGATCGATCTCCGGAAGCTCGTGCCAGCGCGGGAACGTATAGGCACTCATCTTTTCACGCCATACCTGCAGACGGTCCGTTTCGTTTGTCATTTGCATCGAAATCACCTTACTTTCCGATTTCTCGTTTATCTTATTTATTATATCACATTTTCACAGAAAGTCAAGGGGATTGCGGCATCTTGTATCGGTTACAAGATCTCGGGGCTTGATTTTTTCTCCGTTTTGCGGTATAATGATGGACAGAACCACCAAGCAAAGGAGAACCGTCATGTCATCGCCGAAAAAAGCGTATCTGGAAATCACCAACGTCTGCAATCTTGCCTGCGCGTTCTGCCCCGGCACGAAGCGCAAGCCGAAATCGCTGACGCTCGGGCAGTTCAGGCTTCTCGCCGAACGCGTCCGTCCGTGGGCACAGTATCTCTATTTTCATCTGATGGGTGAGCCGACCGCGCATCCGCTGCTGCCTGACTTTCTGCGAGAAGCAAACGGTATGGGCTTCCGCTCGGTCATCACGACGAACGGCACCCTGCTTGCCCGCCGCGGAGAATCGCTCCTTGCAGACGGCGTCCGCCCGTACAAGATCAGCATTTCCCTGCACGCCTTTGAGGCAAACGACATTCCCGTCTCCTTTGAGGACTATATCACCTCGTGTATCGCGTTTGCAAAGCAGGCGGCTGTGCGCGGTACCATCACCGTCCTGCGCCTGTGGAACCTTGACGGACGGGCAGAGGGTGCACTGAACCAAAAGAACGACGCGGTGCTTTCCATGCTGCACGAAGCGTTTTCCGAGGAATGGGTGCAGACCCGCTCGGGCTATCGGCTCTGTGACCGCGTGTTTTTGGAGTGGGGAGAAAAGTTCGACTGGCCCTCTCCTGACGGACCGATCCTGCATGAAACAGGCTTCTGCTACGGTCTGCGCGACCAGATCGGAATCCTTTGCGACGGCACCGTCGTTCCCTGCTGTCTTGACCACGACGGCGACGTACCGCTCGGCAATCTCTTTGAGACACCGCTTGACGAAATCCTCGCCTCGCCGCGCGCCAAAGCCCTCTACGACGGGTTCTCGGCGCACCGCTGTACGGAGGAGCTGTGCAAGCGCTGTATGCGGGCGGGATATTACAGACAATAAACAAAGAAAGTGCGTACTTTTTGCGGTACGCACTTTTTGATTTCTTTTCGATTGTTATCCGTTTGCCTGCTCTTCAAAAATTGCAAGCAGCTCGGCAAAATGGGTGTCGTATTTCTTGCTGTTCTTTTCGTACAGAGACGTAATGGTATCGGAGCCGTCGGTATCTGCCGTACGGAAAATGCGGAACAGACCGCTGCCCGTCGTTCCGATACCGCCGCCGATGGCCTCACCGTAGATCAGACCGAAATCCGTCGTAATGGACGAGCGGATGATATCGATCATCTCGGCACTTTCCTCGTTGCGGGTATACTTTTCCTTCAGCGCCGTTTCGTAATAGGTCGGACGCAGGACGCGGTAGGACTCGATCGCCATCGCTTCAAGAACGGCACCGGTACGGTCGGTATGCGCGGACGTGATCGGAATACCGAAGATCGTGACGTTGTCGGTGATCTGCGTCATGTACGATGTCTGCGCCTCGTCGAACTTCGGACACGGAATCAGATAAAAATCATCCTTCATGTCACGCAGCTCTTCAAAGGTATAGCACAGAACGCCCGTGATAAACATACAGTTGCCTTCCGCAAAGTACAGACCCATGTGGTTGCCGTAGTCTTTGTATTCCGGTGCACTCTGAAAATCGTTGATGTTCATAATGCCGCTCGTATTCTCGATCATGTGCGACAGCTTTTCCCAGATGTTGGCGGTCTTTTCGCTCATCAGACTCAGCTTGAGCGAACCGTCGGCGGAACGCTCCGTATACTGAACGCCGCATCCGAAGGTATACATATCGATGAACGGATACGCCATACCGACCTGGTCGGGAATATCGGTGATGCCGTTGTTGTTGAGGTCAAGGTACACCTGCTGTGCGTATTCGCGCATCACGTCGATCGTCCACTTACCCGATCTGACGGTATCGTAGATATTTTCATCGGGAGCGATGCTGTCCAGAAGCCGCTTGTTGACGTACGTTCCGATAAAGCCGCCCGTATACATCGTCGTGATATCGCCCGTGACCCAATAGGTACCGTCGTACGACATTTCGTCGATATAGTTCGTTGCCCAGTACGGCTTTTCGACGTCAATGTGCGGAACGTCCTCGTAATTGAGGAAGTAATTCAAAGCGGAACCGCTGACGCTGTACGCCTGATAACCGCCCACAACGTCGTAGACGTCGTCGCCTGCACGAATGACCTTTTCCACGGCGGGAAGCAGCTCCTTGGGCTGGACCGTTTCGGGATCCGCAATTTTGACGTTCAGCGCTTCCTGTACGGCAAGATTTCGCTGATAGACCGCAGAGTCGACGATATCAGGGGAGTCTTCTTCTGCGTACAGAGAACGGTACATCTGATCAATGCCGCTCCAGCCAAGCTCAACGATCATCTTCACATCTTCACCGCCGAAGTCCAAAGATTCGTCAAGCACGTCGGAGATTTTGTAATCTCCCGCTTCCTGCGTATCGGTTTCCGTCATCGATACACCACTTTCCACGTTGTCGGTCTGAATCGGCGTTGATGCCTGATCTCCGCACGCACACAGCACGGCGGACAAAATCATCAAAGAACAAAGCGCCGCAGACATTTTTTTCATAAGATCCCTCCTCTGTTGTTGATAAAAATATAATATATTTTTTGGACGACTGATTACAGTCCGGAGAAGACGCGGATGGCGTTTTCAACGTCGATGCGCATCCCTTCCGTTGCCGCCTTCACGATATCGTGATACTGCGTAAAGGTCTTGCCGACGACCGCTTCCGCGCCTGCCTTGGACATATAGGTGTAATAGTTGATCTTGGAGATACCGAGCGAAATCACGCGGCGGTAGTCGTCAACCGAAACACCCGAGCCGCCGTGCATAACGAGCGGAACGGAGACGAGCTCGTTGATCTTGCCGAGGCGTTCAAAGTCGAGCTTCGGTTCGCGGACGTACATACCGTGTACCGTACCGAACGCACAGGCGAGTGCGTCAATGCCGGTTTCTGCAACAAACTTGACAGCCATATCGGGATCGGTGTAAATGGATTCGGGATTGTCCATATCGAGCGCATTGCCGCCCTCACGCGCACCCATCGAGCCGATCTCCGCCTCAACGGACGCACCGGTCAGCGCCGCCATGCGAACGGTTTCCTTCGTCATAGCGAAGTTTTCTTCATGGGAAAGTGCGGAGCCGTCGAACATAACGCCCGTGAAGCCCAGCTCCAGACCGCGCTTGATGTAATCAAGATCGGTACCGTGGTCGAGGTGTACGCAGACGGGAACGGTGGACTTCTTTGCCGCCGCGATCATGATCGGTGCGACCTCCTCCATCGTGCAAAGACCCATTTCCTCGTGCACCTGTGCGTGCATCAGAATGACGGGCTGGTCAAGTGCCTCTGCCGCCGCGATGATCGCACGCAGAGACGCAAGGTTGGGGGTGTTGAACGAGCCGACGGCAATTTTACGCTCCTCGGCAATGGCAAGAATTTCCTTTAACGTAACAAGCATTTGTATGTACTCCCTTAAATATATTATTTTGATTTACTTGAATATTGTTTTATCAAACAGCGCTATGCGCGGATCGCGCAAAACGATGCGCTCGTCCACGGGGATACCGTGACGGTCAGCAAGATCTCTTGCCCGCGCAAGCACGTCGGGGTCGTCCAGCATCGCGGGAAAATGCGCGTCACAGCCGATGACCGCGTGACAGCCGCACGAGGCTGCAACGTCCCAGAACGGCTCATAGGGATACGCACGTCCCCCGCCGAGTCCCAGCATATTGATCTCCAGCGGAACGGAAAGCGAGGCTGCCGTCTCGCACATTCTGCCGATATGACGGCGGTATACGGATGCGTCGCCGCGAAACGGCATCAGATCGGGATGCGCCACGCAGGAAAACGTCCCCGTCTGCAGACCCGCAATCACGCGGTCGGTATACATTTCGAGCTTCCATTCCTCGTCCGTCGGTGCACCGGAATACCCGTCGGAGCGGGACTTCGGACGCTCAAACGGAAACTCGTTTTCAAAGAAGTGCTGACCGAGGATGAGATAATCGACCTCGTACCGAAGGATCGCCGCAAGGCTGCGCGCAAAGTGCCGCGGATAGTATTCCATTTCGTAGCCGATCAGAATATCGATCTGTGATTTGTATTCCTCGCGCAGCTCTGCCAGCGTCGTGACGTAGTCCTCGGTCTGCTCGGGCAGCATACGGAAGTCCGAGACGTAGCCCTCGTCAAAGATCATCGGCGCGTGGTCGGAAAAGCCCAGCGTGCGGATTCCCGCGCGGATGGCGGCTTCTATAAATTCACGCTCCGACCCCTGCGCGTGTCTGCAGCGGGTCGTATGGGTATGGTAATTGGCACAAAGCGGCGTGCCGTTCGTTGTGTGTTCCGTGGTCTTCATCTTCGCTGCGCGTCCTCCGATCGGTTTTATAACAGTATTATTTTACAATGGATTTTCCTCTCTGTCAAGGCAAAAAAAGAATTTTTCCGACGATTGCAAAAAAATTACGCACGCGGCGCACAAATATCTGATATTTTCCTCACAAAAGACTTGCGCAAAATCAGAATGTGTGATATAATGTAACTTGGAAAAAAATGAAATCCGATTCTGACGAAAAAAGCGTCACGGATATCATCCATAACAATTTTAAGGAGGATAAGATCCATGCAAAAGAAAATCAGCAGCAATCCTTTCAACGGTACCCCCGAACAGGAAGCAAAGCTGCAGGAAGTCATCGCCGCACACAAGCATGACAAGAGCTACCTGATGGCTGTAATGCAGCAGGCACAGGACATTTACGGCTATCTTCCCATGGAAGTACAGAACATGATTGCAGAGGGTATGGAAGTTCCGCTGGAAAAGGTCTTCGGCGTTGCTACCTTCTACGCACAGTTCTCTCTTTCCCAGAAGGGTCAGTACCACATCGCAGTTTGCCTCGGTACCGCTTGCTACGTTAAGGGCTCCGGCCTGATCTTTGACGCGTTCGTCAAGGAACTCGGCATCGGCGGTGACGAATGCTCCGCAGACGGCAAGTACTCTCTCGCAGCGACCCGTTGTATCGGTGCCTGCGGTCTGGCACCCGTTCTTACCGTCAACGACGAAGTT
>JAZQWK010000348.1:0-4357 GCA_045632325.1 Eubacteriales bacterium | reverse complement strand
GGAGCAGATTCAGGAGTTCATCGACGACTTCGTTCTGAAGCTTCGCATGGCACGTCATCTGCGCACACCCGAATACAACGAGCTGTTTGCGGGCGACCCGATGTGGATCACCGAAGCGATCGGCGGTATGGGTGTCGACGGCAGAACGCTCGTCACCAAGTCTTCCTTCCGTATCCTGCATACGCTTTATAACCTGAATCCGTCGGCAGAACCGAACCTGACCGTGCTGTGGTCGAAGGATCTGCCCGAGGGCTTCCGCCGCTACGCCGCAAAGGTTTCCTGCGATACCGACTCCATCCAGTACGAAAACGACGACGTCATGCGTCCCGTTTACGGTGATGACTACGCGATTGCATGCTGCGTCTCCGCAATGCGTGTGGGTAAGGATATGCAGTTCTTCGGCGCACGTGCAAACCTCGTCAAGCTGCTGCTGCTGGCGCTCAACGGCGGTCGCGATGAAAAGAGCGGCACGCAGATCGCACCCGCAGGCAAGCGCTTTGAGGGCGAGATTCTTGACTACGAAACAGCATGTGCGCTGATGGACGAATACCGCCCGTGGCTTGCCGAAACGTACGTCAAGGCAATGAATATGATCCACTACATGCATGACAAGTATGCATACGAAAAGATTCAGATGGCACTGCACGACACCGACGTTCACCGCTATATGGCATTCGGTGCGGCGGGTCTGTCGGTTCTTGCCGACTCTCTGTCTGCAATCAAATATGCCAATGTCCGCGTCATCCGCGACGAAACGGGTCTGATCACCGACTTTGAAACGACGGGCGATTTCCCCAAGTACGGCAACGATGACGACCGTGCGGATTCTATCGCTGTGGAGCAGGTCGAGAAGTTCTTCTCTGCACTCAAGGCGATCCCGACCTACCGCGATGCCGAGCATACGCTGTCGATTCTGACGATCACCTCCAACGTCGTCTACGGTAAGAAGACCGGCAACACGCCCGACGGCAGACGCGCAGGCGAACCGTTTGCGCCCGGTGCCAACCCGATGCACGGACGCGATGCCTCCGGCGCACTGGCTTCGCTCAACTCCGTTGCCAAACTGTCCTACGACGTCTGCAAGGACGGTATCTCCAACACGTTCTGCATCATTCCGCAGGCACTCGGACACGACGACGAAACGCGATACGGCAATCTCTGCTCAATCATCGACGGCTATTTCGGTCAGGGCGCACAGCACATCAACGTCAACGTCTTCAACCGCGATATGCTCATCGACGCACAGGAGCACCCCGAAAAGTATCCCAATCTCACCATCCGCGTCTCCGGCTATGCGGTCAACTTCCACCGCTTGTCCAAGGAACAGCAGAAGGAAGTTATTGCGCGTACTTTCCACGGAAATATGTAAAAGTATTATAATGATTATGGTTGACGGATAAGGTGATGGTCGCACGTAACAAAACCTTCCCCTGGGGGAAGGTGTCACCGCAGGTGACGGATGAGGGTTGTTTGCCACGCTTATGACCCTCATCCGTCTTTTCGCAATTTTTACTGAAAATCCACCTTCCCCCAAGGGAGGGTATTATCTGCGAACCATCACCGTATCTTTCTATCCACCCACCAAAAGGAACCAACTATGACCACCACTCCCACACTCCGCGTTCATTCTTTTCAAAGTCTCGGCGCCGTCGACGGTCCCGGCTTGCGCTATGTCATCTTTTTGCAGGGCTGTCCGTACCGCTGCCCGTACTGCCATAATCCCGATACGAAGCCGTTTGAAGGCGGTACGGTCTACGATATTCACGCACTCTGTGACCGTGTGGAGCGGTATAAAACGTACTTTGCAAACGGTGGGGGTGTCACCGTGTCGGGCGGAGAACCGCTTGCGCAGAGAGAAGCACTGGCTGTGTTTTTTGCGGAATGTCACCGTCGCGGCATCTCCACTTGCCTTGATACGGCAGGGATGGAGCCGGATGGGGCCGTCCGCACACTTCTTGCTCACACCGATACGGTTCTGTGTGACGTCAAGCACACCGACGCCGACGTCTGCCGCATGGTCTTTGGGACGTCCTTGTCCGCTACGCGAGCATTTTTGACAGCGTGCGCTGACGCAGGATGCGAGGTTTGGCTTCGCCACGTGGTCGTGCCCGGCATGACCGATGGGGAAGACCATATTCGCGCACTCGGTAAGCTTGCTGCACAGTACCCCAACGTATCGAAAACCGAGCTTCTGCCGTTTCGCAAGCTCTGTGCCGAGAAGTACAAAACGCTCGGCATCCCGTTCCCACTTGCCGATACGCCGGAATGTACGCAGGAAACGATTGCGCGTTTGTACGCAGTTATGGAATAAAAGAACCCCGATCGCTGTTTTCGTGACAGGATCGGGGTATCTATTTGGAACGGTATCAGTTTTCCGCAAGCTCTGCGTAATCTTCCAGCAGCTTATCGAGATTCTTCTGTGCGGTTTTTTCAATGGAAGCAAAGAGAGACGCGATGTCGGTAGAGCCCTTCTTTTCCAGTGCGATGATCTTATCCTTGAACGTACCGATATTGAAGATGAGACCGAGGTCGAAGACCTTGTTTTCAAAGATGATATCGAGCATTGCCGCAGATTCCTCGTCTCGCATGATCTTACCGTCCAGACAGCGGTCGTAGAAGGCGACGGAAACGGTGGAAACGGATTCTGCGGCGAGAACCTCGAGAATCGTGGAGACAAATTCGGGATCGGAGGTCACGGGGACACCGACCATACGTGCGCTGATGTTGTCCGCCATGGCATGGTAGTCCTCCTGCGATTCGTCGAGCTTCGGATAGGGAACAATACCGAAGTTGACATCGAGCGAACGGAAGTCACGCGGAATCGGTTCGAGCGAGGTGGAGCGGATCAGCGCATTGCCTTCCGCGAACCAGTTGGATGCCGCCGTCCAGCCAAGGGTGCTGGAATCGACCAGCTTGTTTGCGCGCAGGGTGGTATCGGGATTGATGGTCAGGGCGATTGCCTCGGTGGCAAGCTCCAGATTGCGCGGCGTATTGAACGACAGGTAAGCAGTATCGCCGTCAACGGTCACGACAGAGCCGCCGTTGGAGCAGTAGTACATATAGGAGTTGCCGTCTTCGGAGAAGTAACCCCAGCGATCCTCAAAATCCATGACACCGTCACCGTTGACATCGGAATTGATGTCGGTAACATAGCTCTTGAAGCGGTCGAGCGTCCATGTGCCGTCGAGGACATACTGATACGGCATCTCGATTCCAAGCGCATTGCACATATCCTTATTGAACAGCATCGCAAAGCAGCGGATGTTCATTGCAGGAGAGATGTCGCCGGAGCAGACGTAGAGCTGATCCATCAAGGTCAGCTGTTCGATGACCGTCTGATCCCACCATTCGGCTTCCAGATTGATATTCGGCAGATCGTACCAGTTATAGAGCTTGCCGTCACGGCCGAGGGTAGAAAGATTGTTGTTGTAGCAGAGGGTCGCATCGTAAGCGGCATCTCCCGCAGAAACGGCTTTGCTGATCATCGTGTGTGGATTGTCGTTGTATTCCGATGTGATCTTGACGTTGAACAGCTCCTCGATCTTTGCATTGCGGTTGAAGATCGCATCGTTGAGAACCTCACCGTTGGATTCCTCGGGATCCATCATAAACCATGCGTAGGTATCGGCGTTGATGTTCTGCACGATGAAGTGCAGCTCCTCTTCGCCGTAATCGACGGCTTCGATACCTGCCGCCGTCCAGTCAATGACCTTTTCGGTCTCGGGTGCGGCTGAGGTATCAGCACTTTGGGTCTCGGACGCATTTGTGGTAGGTGTCTGTGCAGTAGCGGCGCTTCCGCAGGCGGTCAGAGCGGATGCGGTCAGGAGCGCGGCAAGAATGGCGGTGATTGCGGAGCGGGATGCGAGTTTCATATCGGTTCTCCTTCCTGTAACGGGCAATTTCTGTTGGTACTATTATACAGATAAAGTGGAGAAATGTCAAGCGGTTTTTGACATTTCCGTTTTTTAATTTGAAAGTGCAAATATTTATCTGAAAGACCAAATAAACCGAAAAAATAATTTGAAAATACTATTGACAAACGGAACGATTTGTGGTATAATAATTATGTTGTAAAGCAACAGCGACTGAACATACGGAGAAGTCGCGTAGTTGGTCGAGCGCGCGCGACTGGAAATCGCGTAACTACCAAAAATAGTTCGAGAGTTCGAATCTCTCCTTCTCCGCCAAAAAAATCGACAAGCATATGCTTGTCGATTTTTTTTATCCAAACCGCAGGTTTGGTATATCATCACGCGTCAGCGTGTATATCATTGCGGAGCGTATCTCATTACGCGGAGTGTATAACGGTTTGATGAGATACATGGCAGATGCCAATGATGATATACAAGGCTTCGCC
>JAZQWK010000347.1:0-2266 GCA_045632325.1 Eubacteriales bacterium | reverse complement strand
CCTTACGGAAGCCGGGGATGCTCATCTTGCCGACGTTCTTCTTGTATGCAGCGTTGCAAGCCTTGTCAAAAACAGCGCGTTCGACGCTGAATTCCAGCTCGCGGACATTCTTTTCAGGGGTAGTAACATTGATTAAGCTCATTGTATTTGATCCTCCAGATATTTTGTCATTCTATCTAAAAATTTATTTGTCAAACGACAAGCATGTCAAAAAGACATGATTCATTTTATTATACTCTTTATTCGCCCGATTGTCAAGCATTTTGCGCGATTTTTTGCAGAAATTTACAAAGAATTCACATTGAGATTGCCCATTTTACGGTCTTCTTTCCGTCTCGATCTTCAAGGGAACGAATCCGAGGAAATCTCCTGCGATCAGCGTAAAATCGATATCCATGTACCGTCTCGTCATCGGAACGTCGTAGGTGCCGTGGATATGGCCGAAATAGCATCGCTCAATGCCGTAGCGGTACAATTCCAGTATGATCTCATCGCAGATATAGCCTTTGAAATACGGCGGGAAATGCAGGAAGACAAGCATTTCCGGTTCCTTGCCTTCTTCTTCAAGCACCTGTTTCTGAATGGCGCGTCCGCAATCCAGCGACGTTTTCAAACGACCGACCTCGCGGGCGATCAGCTTTGCCGTGTCCACCTCGTTTGCGGTGATGACCTTCTTTTCCTCGGTATACCAGCCGCGCGAGCCGCAGAGAATAAAATCCTCACACCGCAGAGCGTTGTTATGAAGATAGGTAAAGGTATCGATGCCGTTGGCTTCATTGAATTCCGTCATCTTTTTTACGGTATCCCACCAATAGTCGTGATTGCCCTTGAGTAAGATCTTTTTTCCGGGCAGATCGTTGATGAGGCGAAAATCGGGCAGCGCTTCGTCTAAATTGATGCCCCACGAAAGATCGCCGGGAATGACGACAGTGTCGTTCTCACCAACCGTTTTCAGCCAATTTTCTTTGATTTTTTCAGTATGCTTTGCCCAACGCGCGCCGAACTTGTCCATCGGCTTATTGACGGCAAGCGACAGGTGCGTGTCAGCCATAACAAATACGGACATACAAACTGCGTTCCTTTCTTTGCATAAATTCCGCGCCCGCGGGCATACTGTCATCAGAGGTCTGAACCTCAAACTACCGAAAGGCGGAATAAAAACATGGGTCTTTTTAATTCTATGGAAACCGGTGACAATAATCACCGCGATAAGGGTCACATCAAGGGTATCTCCTGCGACGTACGCAACTGCGTCTATCACGACGGCGATTGCTACTGCACCGCAGAAAAGATTGCGGTCGGTCCCAGCTACGCAACCTCCTGCACGGATACCGTCTGTGCAACCTTCAAGCAGAGAAACATCTGACGAAAAAACAAGCTGCCGCCCAAACAACGGCAGCTGTTTTTTTATATATTACAGCGTCTTGGAAACCTTCAGCGTCTCCTCACGCATATCTGCCGCATCAATGACGCGGTCAAAGCGAACGGTCTTGGTCTTCAAAGATGCCAGCGGTGCGGGAATTTCGGTACCCGTGACCTTGGAAAGCAGATCAAGCGCATCGAATTCATCTGCAGGCGCATCGCCCGTCAGCGCACGGCAGACGTTGGACGCAAACTTGTACGGGCTTGCAGTGGAGTCAACGACCATCTTCGTCGTATCGCCCGTTTCGGTGATGTACTGTTCAGCAGCAGACAGACCGACAGCGGTGTGCGGGTCAACAACATAGTGATAGTCCGCAAACATGCGGCGAATGACCTCGGCTGTACCCTCTTCATCGCAGTAATAGCCGGAGAAGTCCGCATCGATGGAAGCCTTGACGGATGCATCGACCTCGTATCTGCCAGTTTCATTCAACGACTTCATATAAGCGGCGGTCTTTTCGCATCCCGTCTTGAGGTACAGAAGACGCTCAAGGTTGGAGGAGATGAGAATGTCCATCGACGGCGACATCGTGGTATAGAAATCACGGTTGCGGTCGTAAACGCCTGTGTTCAGGAAATCGGTGAGAATGTTGTTTTTGTTGGATGCGCAGAGGAACCGCTTGACGGGAAGTCCCATTTCCTTTGCGAGATAACCTGCAAAGATATTGCCGAAGTTGCCCGTGGGAACCGCGACGTTGATCTCTTCCCCGGGTTCGATCTCGCCCTGTGCAAGCAGATCGCAGTAAGCGGAGAAGTAATATGCCACCTGGGGAACGAGACGACCCCAGTTGATGGAGTTTGCGGGGGTGAAGAAGCAGCCGTTTTCGGCAAGTGCTTCTGCCGC
>JAZQWK010000346.1:0-3808 GCA_045632325.1 Eubacteriales bacterium | reverse complement strand
CGAGTGCGGCTGTCCCGCCGGCACGACCATTGTCGTCCGCGACATCTTCTACAATCTGCCCGCCAGACTGAAATTCCTCAAAAAAGACGGCACGGCGGCGGCGAATGTCGCGGCGTGCGGCGGGGAGGTCGCACTGTCCCATCCCGAGATCAACGTCCGCTTCATCATCGACGGGGAGCTGAAATATGCGACGGCGGGAGACGGCAGCCGCAAATCTGCCATTTACGCCGTGCTCGGACGCGATTTTTCCAAAAAAAGCATCGAGATCCGCGGCGGCTTTGACGGAGTGACGGTGACGGGCTACATCGGTACGCCCGAAAACGTCCGCGGCAACCGCAACCTGCAGATCTTCTTTATCAACAACCGCTTTATCCGATCGAAAACCGTCTCTGCGGCGCTGGAGCAGGCGTTTACCACCTACATTCCCTCCGACAAATTCCCGTGCGCGGTGCTGTATCTGCAGATGAATCCCGCAACGGTTGACGTCAACGTGCATCCGGCAAAGCTGGAGGTCAAATTCGCAAATGAGCGCGTCGTATTTGAATCGGTCTACTATTCCGTACGCGGTGCACTTGAAAACGGGCTCTCCCGTCCGGAGCTGAAGCTGTTTGCGGAATCGGAGAAAAAGCAGGCGCAAAGAGAAATTCTGAATCCGTTCGTCCCGTCAAAAGAAGGACGCGGCGGCGACAAGCCGTCCAAAGAAGAAACGCGTACGAGAACGCTGGAGGACGGGATTGCCGAGGCACCAAAGCCTGAAGAGATCAAACCGACCGAGGTACGCACGTTTATCGAGCAGAAGGAAAAACAGACGGTGGAATCCTCGCCGCTTGACGATCTGGTCGTTACCGTTCCCGAGGGCTTCGGAGATGATTTTGAAAAGCGTAAGCCGACGTTGTCCCCGTATGCGGAAGCGGAGCAGGCAAAACGGCAGGCGGATGAAAAGGCTCTGCAGACCCGTGCACCCATCGAGCTACCGCCGATCGTGACGGAGACGAAAACGGTACCGCAGGAAGCACCGATGCCGAAGATCGAGGGTGCAGCGCAGCCTCCGACGGTAAAAGCGCCGATTGCAGAGACTGTAAAGACGGAAAATCCCGTTCCCGCATATCGCATGGTCGGTGAGCTGTTCCAGTGCTACGTCGTGCTCGAAATGGGCGATACGATGTATCTGGTCGACAAGCACGCGGCGCACGAGCGGATTTTGTTTGAACAGCTCAAGCGCGGTATGCAGGCGGGAGAGCAATCCATGCAGGTGCTCTTGATCCCGATGCCCCTGTCTCTGACGGCAGCCGAGCGGCAGACGGCGGAGGACTACCGCGACGAGATCACGGCGGTCGGCTTTGACTATACGCTGAATGACGATGGTGCGGTGCTTTTGCAGATTCCGTCGTTTCTGTCGATGCAGGCGGCGTCTGATGCGTTCTGCGAAACGGTTACGCGGTTGTCGGATGACAGCGGAACGGCGTCGCTTGCGCGAAACGAGCGATACGAGCAGGCTCTGTTCCAGGCATCGTGCAAAGCCGCCATTAAAGCGGGACGCGACTACGATGCGGCGCATCTGAAATGGATCTGCGACAGAGTCCTGTCCGATCCCGAGATCCGCTACTGTCCGCACGGCAGACCCGTCTGCTTTACGATGACCAAATCTGCCATAGAAGGACGTTTTGGCAGAACTTAATTTACAAACAGAAAACCAACCGTTTCGGGCTGTACTCCCGTTACGGCGACAATAGATACTTTGAAAGGATGATTGTCACAATGGAAAAATTCAAACCGAAATTTGAGCTTCTGAAAACAGAAGGAAACGCACGCCGCGGACGGTTTCATACTGTGCACGGTGTCATTGAAACGCCGGTGTTTATGAACGTCGGTACGTCTGCCGCCATCAAGGGCGGTATCTCCACGCAGGATCTTTACGAGGTCGGCTGTCAGGTGGAGCTGTCCAATACCTACCATCTGCACGTCAGACCGGGCGACGAGGTCATTCGCGATCTCGGCGGTATTCACAAGTTCTTCAACTGGGACAGACCTGTCCTGACTGACTCCGGCGGATTCCAGGTCTTCTCTCTTGCCAAGCTGCGCAAGATCAACGAAGAAGGCGTTCATTTCCAATCCCACATCGACGGCAAGCGTATTTTCATGGGTCCCGAGGAATCGATGCAGATTCAATCCAATCTCGCATCCACCATCGCAATGGCGTTTGACGAGTGTATCGAAAATCCCGCACCGTACCAGTACGTCAAGCAATCGATTGCCCGCACCACGCGCTGGCTGTACCGCTGTAAGGATGAAATGGCAAGACTCAACTCGCTGGAAACGACGATCAATCCGTCTCAGCTTCTGTTCGGCATTAACCAGGGCGGAACGTATCACGACCTGCGTGTCGAGCACATGAAGCAGATCGAGGAGCTCGATCTCCCCGGTTACGCGATCGGTGGTCTTGCCGTCGGTGAACCTGCCGAGGTCATGTACGATATCATCGAAACGCTCCATCCGCATATGCCCGCTGACAAGCCGCGCTATCTAATGGGTGTCGGCACACCGCAGAACATCGTCGAAGCCGTTTACCGCGGTGTCGATTTCTTCGACTGCGTCATGCCGTCCAGAAACGCCCGCCACGGCTATCTGTTCACCTGGCACGGTACGATGAACATCCTCAACAACAAGTTTGAGCGCGACTCCCGTCCGATCGACGAGGGATGCGGCTGTCCTGCCTGCCGTCATTATTCCCGCGGTTATATCCGTCATCTGCTCAAGGCAAAGGAAATGCTCGGTATGCGCCTTGCCGTTCTGCATAATCTGTTCTTCTACAACGATTTGATGGCAAAGATCCGTATGGCGCTCGACGAAGGACGGTACGAGCAGTTCTACCGCCAGTATCACGATCTTTTGGCAATGCGTCCCGATTATAAATAACAAACACGCAAACACTCTGTATTGCATCGTTTCGGTGCTGCAGAGTGTTTTTTCTGTTCTTCACGAATGTTGCTTTGCCGTCATATCCTTCGTCGCGGCTGCATACAATACAGCACCAACCAAAAAAGGATGTGAAAAACGGTGGACGTGATTCGCTGTATGACGGAACCGATCCGTTCGATGATTTTGCATTGCGGGATACCGTGGGAGCAGATCACGGAGATTCGTCTGCGCGCGGGGACCTGCTGTGCGCTGACCTACGATACGGGCGGACAAACCAGACGGTATCCGCTGTTGTCCCTTTCGCTGTCGGAGGAGGATTTGCGGGAGGTTCTGTGCCGATTATGTGCAGGAGCGGTGCACGCCTACGACGAGGGACTTCTGCGCGGGTATTTTTCGCCGCAGCTGCTTGACGGTGTGCGTGTCGGTGCGGCGGGACGAATGTTATGCGAAAACGGAAAGCCCCGTCGGCTGCAGACGCTTACCGCACTTTGTATTCGTCTGCCGCATACGGTACAGACGGACGGGGAGACGCGCTGCAGGATTCGGGCGCTGTTGATGGGAGCAGAACCGACGGACACACCGCCGCCGTTCTCGGACGGACAGGCATCGCCGCTCTGTTCATCGCTGTTTTACGCGCCGCCCGGCGTTGGCAAAACGACACTTCTGCGCTGTATCATCCAAACGCTGTGCTCGGTCAAGCATGCGGCGGAACCGATTTGCGCGGCAGTGCTTGACCACGGCGAGGAGCTGTGCGGAGACGAGTTTGCCGACTGCACGATCGATCGTTTCTGTGGGTATCCGAGAGGACTCGGCATGGAGATTGCTACGCGCGCGTTTGCACCGCAGGTGCTGATCTGTGACGAGATCGGGTCGGAATCGGAAGCCGAGG
>JAZQWK010000345.1:0-1811 GCA_045632325.1 Eubacteriales bacterium | reverse complement strand
AAGGCGGGTGATGCTGTCCATTTGAGAATCCGGCAGCAGTGGTACGCATCGTAGGGACAGGCGTCCTCGACTGTCCCGGTGCTGCATTGAAATAGGGGACAGTCGGGGACGCCTGTCCCTACATCGGAGATGCGCCTGTGCTGCCCGTAAGCTACTCCCTCCGTCACACTTCGTGTGCCACCTCCCTCGAGGAGGGAGGCTTATAACCCCAGCGACGCTACCGTCACGCGGACGCGCAGCTTCTGTGCGATGGGGACGTATTTGTCGGGCGAGCCGAGGGTGACGTATTCGATGTCGTCGTCATCCACCTCGATGGGGTACAAGGACCACACCGCAACGCCGTCGCGCGGCAGGGTGATCTCCGTATCCTCAAAGGCGCTGACGCGGGTATAGGTTTTGGAAAAATATTCGTAGGCGACGTATTCGCATCGGTCGGAAATGCCGGGAATCGTACCGAAATCGACCGTATCGGTGATCTCACCGTCGGAGACGTTGAACGCCGCAATGGCGAAGTTCTCCCCTGCTCTGTTGCAGACCTTGAGGAGTTTGCCCTCCTTTGTGCAGTCGGTATAGAGACAGTCGCGCGTGGGCATTGCCGCACCGTCACAGCGCATCAGAGAACCGTCGTCATCGAGCAGCGGCAGGATATTTGCGCGGTTGGTCTGTCCGATCTTGTCGCTGATATAGATAGGCGAGCCGGAAATGGCACGAAGGACACCGCTCTGGACGGCGGATTCGGGATGGTCGGACCACCACATATCGTAGTCACAGCAGTAGAGACGGCTGTGCCAAACGGCGTTGTAGGCGTTCTGATACAGGTGCTTGATAAAGCCGCGCTCGTGCGTCGGATAGAAGTCATCGGAGTTGCGGGAAACCGCAGAGCGCGGACGGGAGAGGACGTTTTCCATGTCCATGCCCATGCAATTGATGATGATACCGTCAAAATACTTGTCGACCGCATCCTCCAGATGCGCATGCGCCGCACGGCAGCCCTCGGGTGTTGCGCACGTTCCCTTGAGCTGATTCGGCAGTGAGGATTGGTTGTCGACCTTGACAAAGTCGATGCCGCAGTCGGAAAGATATCCATACCACGCATCCCAGAAGCGAGCCGCGCCGTCTTTATCCAGCGACGGAATCAGCTTGCCCGACGTGGTCATGACAAGGGCGTCGCCAAGCTCTTTTGCAAGCGTCGATTCGGGATCGATGCCGTCCCAGAACGCCTGAAGCGTGTGCCAAATGCCGACCTTTTCAACGCCGTATTCCTCTTTGATCTTTTTGACGGCCGCCGCAAGCCCCTCGGGAAAATGGTCGTTGACCTGCAGACCCTGCAGAAGGCGCTCCTGTCTCTGCATCCAGCCTGCGTCGATGATGATCCACTTGACGGGGATCTTCTTTTCTCGGAATTCCTCGAGTTTTTCGTAGATGAGCGCGGAGGAAACGTCGTTATAAAACGCATCCCACGTGCACCAGCCAAAGCCGTCAAACAGCGCGGGAACGGTGCGTTCTTCGCGCAGCGGAACGGTCAGCGCGCCGTCTTTGCGTGCGGCGGTGTAGGTGTTTGCAACCGCTTCGTACGGGTCGGTCGACACGGAAACCGCGAGAAACGCCCCTTGCATGGTATCGGTGTCAACGCCTGCGGACAGATACAGCCGTCCTGCCTCAAACTCCGCGCGGAAGTTGCCCTCGCACAGCGGCAGAAGGTGATAATGCAGCGCACCGATCTGCAAAAGCAGGGACTGGGTCTTCGGCTTGAGCGCACCGAGATCGGTATCAAACTGCGGATACATCCACCACGGACCGTCGTGGCGGGA
>JAZQWK010000344.1:0-4598 GCA_045632325.1 Eubacteriales bacterium | reverse complement strand
TATGCTTCTGCAGCATCGAACTGATAGGAGGGATCTGCTGCAGCGGAAAGCGCCGCTCTCACGGCAACGTCACGGAAATCTTGACGGAAGGTTCCGTTTCCGATGCTGTCACTGCCCATAACGGTAAACAGATCGATCGTGTCAACGAGCGCGCCTTCCTGCATGATGTGCGTCATCGCGTCGTATGCAGCCTCCAGCATACGGTCATAAATTGCACGGATCTGGCGATATTCATCAGGGAGCTGTTCAGACTTTGCAAAGAACAGATTGACTAAAGGCATATCCTGAACTTTGATCTGCTGACCGAACAACTTACCGAGGTACGTCGTAACGTCATCCGCAGGATCAAAGCCTTCGACCGTAACGTAATCTGCAAGGATCGCAGTAAATTCACGGCGGATATAGAACTTGAGAAGCAGATCGGTATCGTAGATATCGAAGCTGTCACGAACGTTCTGGCCAATCGTTGCGGGATCGCCGTTATATGCAGCGATCTCATCGAGGAAGAACTCTACGTGACCGCCTTCCATAACGTCAGCATACAGGTATTCGTCAGTATGATCGGACATACCGGCAACGTACATGTTTGCAGCGTTGATAACGAGACCGAGCATCTCACCGTAAGGAAGCGTGTCGCTCGAGCCCGGAAGCGTAGAGGTTAGCCCTTCCATGATATTCTGAACGCTGACCGCAACGATCATTGCATCGGGGTTCAACTCACGGATACGTTCAACGATAATATCAAAATTGTAGCAGTAGCTGATCAGCGCATACGCAAGAACGTCCACGATCTCATTGAACAGATCCATGTCGCCCAAGGTGTCTCCGTATCTGTCCATCAGAAGCTGCATGACAAACGCCTTGCCTTCTTCATACATCGCAGCAATTTCGGGGTCGATATCGGCAATGTCATGACCGTAATAGTTGTTGCTGCCAATTTCATGACCGAGGAAGACACCGAAGTTGTTCATGCCGATATCCAGCGTGATCAGATCCGCATTTGCAATATAGTCCTGATATGCGTGTCTGAGTGCGGAAAGTGCCTTTTCAAAATGCTCTTCCGTTACGTTTTTATATTCGACACTCGCATCCGGCATGGGAAGCTCGTCGTCATGGGTCTTGTTGTATTCCTGTCTGCCGGCGAAATAGAACCAGTTGTCGTCAAGATTCTTATTGAAGCCGGTCGTGTCGTAAAATCTCCATTTGATATAGGGATCGATGGGATATGCGTTGGGGTCGTTTTCGTCCTGAATCAGGAAACGAACTTCTTCCGCACGCATGGAGCTCATCGCAAGCTCGTTGCGTTCTACGTTGCCGACACCAAAGATGGCTTCCAGATCGTCCGCAATCAGATCGGGGTAGCTGGCTTCTACCTGCTGCTGGTAGCCGTAGATATTCAAGCCTGCCTTCAGGACCGGAACTTCATAAACGTTGTTATCCCAAACGGGGAGTCCGTTTGCGTCATATTCATTGGGAAGATATCCGCGCATACCGTAGCCGTTGGCGTTGGATGCACCGATAGAAACGTAATTGATCTTACCGTCAGCGTTTTCATCCTTGACTTCTGCTGCAAATACCGTCGTGCTCATACCGAGCAGCATACAAAACGCAAGCAGACAGGAAAGGATCCGACGAAAATAATGGGATTTTCGATTCATAGTCGTTACCTTGGCTTTCATTTACGAAAGCCTTCCTTTCTTTGGAGAATTGAGTGTGATTTTGCGAGGCTTGATCGACGCTGTATCACGTCGACCGCCACGGGGCTCTGCGCCCCACCGCCTTACCGATGCAGTGGCAAAGCGTCCGTTGACTCAAGACATACCTCCTCGTTAAAATGTAAAGCATTGTTTTTCCATGTAATCATTATATCATGTAATCAAGAAAATTGCAAGTTTTTTCCGACAATAAACAATATTTTCCACCAACGATTGCTGCATTCCGACCGGTTTCCGCCTATGGCGACGTACCTTCATGAATAAAACTGACGAGCCCGATACATAAACGTCACGATCTGCGCTCTTGTACACACCATACCCGGAGAAAAGATGCCCTCTCCAGTCCCGAGAGTAATCCCCTGCTGTACCGCCCAAGCGACAGCATCTGCATACCATGCATCTTTTGCTACATCGGAAAAGGATTTTACCACTCCCGCTTTGGGACATCCCGCAGCACGCCAAAGCATAGTGACGATCTGGGCACGGGAACATTGCAGATCGGGTGAAAACGTCGTTTTTGACGTGCCCGACGTGATTCCGAATTCCGATGCCCACACAACGGCATCATAATAGTACGCTTTCGTCGAAACGTCGGTAAAAGGAATCGTCTTGTTCAGCGCCACCGGCGATCCCACCGCACGCCACAGCATCGTCACGATCTGTGCACGGCTGCATACCATATCGGGCGAGAATATGCGGTCAGCGGTACCCTGCGTGATCTTTTCTTTTGCCGCCCACATGACCGCATCGTAATAATAGCTGTCGATTGGGACGTCATCAAATGACGGAATATCCTGCGCGGCATCTTTATCCGACGGCGTTGGCTCCTCAGCAGGCGCTTGCGGCTGCACAGGGATGATCGGTTCGGGAACGTCCGGACTCGGCGTTACAGGCGGAGCATCAGGCTGCGGCGATTCGGGATCTTCCGTGGAATCATCCTTATCCGTCGGTACTTCTTCCTCGGGAAGTTCTACACGATTCCGATCGGTTTCCTTCGTTCCGTCAGAAAACGTCGCCGTTACAGTGATCTGCATATAATCCACACCGTTTTCCGCAACGGTTTCTTCCTCTGCAGAGATCTCACCCTGCTCCGTCATCCTGCAGACATCACAGGTCTTCTCAGCTGTGGCAGATCTACCGTCTGCACTCCATGAAAATACCGCAGTTCCAAAACGATGCCCTTTGGGTTCGATCACATCCGATTCTTCCAGCGTGGTCTTACATACCGAGCAAATCGTTTTCGCAGAAAAGCCTTCCTCGGTACACGTTGCGTCATGGGAATCCAATACCAGCGGCACGTGCTTCCCCGTTGCGGGAAGGATCGTCTGCTTCTTCAGTACCGTATTGCAGACCTCACAAATCTCACCCGCGGTATATCCGTCCTCAGTGCAGGTTGCGTCCCGGGAATCCAATTTCAGCGGTGTGTGTCCCAAGGCGGGAATGACATTCTGCACCTTCAGTTCCTCGCCGCAGACAGAACAAATTTCACCCTCTCCGCATCCCTCATCGGTGCAGGACGGATCATAGCCGGGGACTGTTTTGGAGGTGTGACCTGTTGCAGGAATGACAGTTGCATCCTGAAATACCTCATTACAGATTTTACAATATCGTTTTTCGGTCAATCCGGGTTCTGTACATGTTGGAGCACTGCCGCGCGTTGATGCTTCGATATGATCGAGCTTTTCAAGCACCGCACCCTCATTGATCTCACCGCAATCAGCGCATTGGTACCCATCCGCCACACCGGCTTCGGAGCAAGTCGCTGCTTTACCCGGAATACAAATGCTATATTTGTGATTTGTTGCCGGAATCTCTATTTCAATATCCTTCGGATTTTTGATATCTTCCCCGGCAATGGTTACGATTGCCGTTTTTTTCAGGACACCGGGTGACACACAATCCGTGTAAATCTTTTCCTCGATAATCGTGCATGGTTCGTTATGGGTTTCCCCACCAACAGTACATTCATAATTGGCTTGACAACTATTCCCATCCTCATCCCATGTAAAAACCGGAACAGTATACGCATGCTCTATTTTTGGAATAACGACAGTTTTGGTTTCCTTCCACGTTTTATCAAGCAGTTCTGCGGATGCCGTGTATTCCGCATATCCATCGGAGGAGCATGTAGCTTCATAAATATATTCTCGTACCGTACACTTATCTCCGCGTATTCTTTCGAGATCATCTATCTTACATAGAGAACAGATTGATTCGAAATATGCCGTCTTGTAATCCTCACTCCAATAAAACACAGGGGCACAATAGTCATGATCAATGGGACTACCTTCTACTTTACGCGTATCAGCATAGGTCACCCCACCAACTTCAATAGTGGCTACATAGATTGTACCACCCGGAACATGTCCATCTGATGAATAATCAGATTTTGTAACTGTGCATTTATTAAAGTCCGTTTCTCCACCAACAATACATTTCCAATATGCCATACAATCAAAATCGACCGTATTCCATTGAAACTCCGGATATGCATATTCATGTTCCAGTAATGGCAGTTCGATTTTCACCCAATCATATACAGACATATTAACAAACATTGCTGTTGCCATTGCCTGAACTTCACCAACAGCTTGACAAGTACCTTCCGTACGTGTAGATGATACATCCGCCTGCTCCGAATGTGTCTCCCCACACCCCGTACACGTCCATACCCCGACAGCCGCCGTATAATCCTCGTTCCATTTGATTACACCGCTGTCCCAAGTATGCGTCGCGCACGGTCCGGATTCGCCCTCTGCCGATACCGTCAAGGAAAACACCGCCGTCAACGCGAAGATCAGAACGTAAACCCATTTTTTCATTGCATATTCGCTTCCTTTCTATTATAGAGCTCCGATCGTCAACAAATCAACGTATGAATTG
>JAZQWK010000343.1:0-4946 GCA_045632325.1 Eubacteriales bacterium | reverse complement strand
GGGCTTGACGTCAGCGAAAAATTCGGGGAGCTTTTCGGTACCCCAACGCGATATCGTACCGCCGACCGCATGGTTGACATAGGTGATGTCAGAACCGTACTGCTCGGACAGTGCCATCGTGACGAGCTTGGGGAACATCGGAATATACGGCTCCATGCCGATCGCACCGGAGGAGTTGGCACCCGTCGTGATCGAGTCGCCGAACCAGCAGAAGGTCAGCGGCTTGCCCTCACGGAGCATTGCCTTGGTGCGCGGCAGTGCGTTTCGATCGACGTTCGGAACAAAACCGTTCCACGCATCGTGGTGCGTATAGGTGACGATATATTCTCTGCTGTGCATCGTGTCGCCCTCGCCGAAGAAGATCTTACCGCCGCCCGCACAGAGGAACGGATATTTGTCCTCACCCTCACCGATAACCTGATATTCCTCCCACTTCATGCGGTAGACCGACGAACCTGCGGGAATGATGAGTTTACCATCACATAAGGTATAGTCCTTGCCTGCGGTCAGCGTCACCTCACGCGTTGCAGAGGTGATCGAGAGAATCTCGTCAGCAGCGTAAAGCAGCGGAATTTCCAGCGCATCGTCCTCTGTGACTCCTTTGGGCATCAGCGCAAAAAAGCTCTCCTCGTATACGTCGCTTCCCGTCCAGACGGGAGCAATCAGTTTTTGTAAATCATTGGGTTTGTTTGTCAGCATAAACATGAATCCTTTCTTTTCAAACGTGCATCGTTGATACTATTATCATACTCTGTTTTGCGGATTTTTGCAAGAGGTTTTTCAAAATTCTGCGAATTTTTTTGAGGAAACTGCATCGATCACCGATTTTCGGTCTATGCTTTCTCTGTCAGAACACGAAAAGGAGAACGGAACTATGAAATGCAAACCGTATGTTAAGCCGACCGCTCGCATGATTCTCTGCTTCTGCGCAAGTCTGCTCTGCGCCGCCGTTGTGATCTCCGCACTGCCGATCGAAGGCGAGGAAGCTCTCTATGACCGCGTCATCCGTCTGCACGTGCTTGCAAACTCCGACACCAATGAAGATCAGGCGTTAAAACTGCAGGTACGCAATGATATTCTCACAGCCCTAGCAGACGTTTCCGAGAGCGCCGAAAACGCCGACGATGCAGCGCGGGTCTACGCATCCTGCTTGCCGATGCTGGAATCTGTTGCCCGAAAAACGATTGCCGATGCAGGATACGACTACGATTGCCGCGTAACACTGACGCGGGAGCCATATCCCGTCCGTACCTACGATGACGGCAGCACCTGCTATACCCTGCCGGCAGGAACCTATCGCTCTCTGCGCGTGATGATCGGACAAGCACAGGGACAAAACTGGTGGTGTGTGCTGTTCCCGCCGCTGTGCCTGTCGCTTGCTGCAGAAAAAAACATGCCGGAAGGTGATGCCATTCCCGTATCGGTCGATGAATCGGATATGCTTGCCGCATCCGAAGAACGTCTGCTTGCCGCCGGTTTTACACCGTATGAGATTTCGCTGATCTCCGGCGAGGGCTCACCGAAGACCGTGGTGAAATTTCGGATCGTCGAATGGATTCGGAAACTGCTTGCGAAATAACAATGACTGCACACGCGGATGATTCCGTTCTGTGCAGTCATCTTTTTTAAGAGTTAAATTCAATATAGTAAAGCTCGTTTTGATCGGCATCCCAGACCGCCAGTGTAAAGTTGCGTGTCATACTGCCCCCGCCCGGAGTTTCGTCGCGGTAAAGGACGTAGCCGTTTTCCGCTGCCATAATGCTGTCCATCAGCAAAAGATCGGCGTACCGCTCGGTCACATCCTCGGGAACGACAGACGCAATTCCGCCCGAAAAGGACGTCCAATCGTCAGAATGCATTGCAAAATTCTGTAAATCTTCCAGATGCAGATAGCGGCAGAAATCGCGCCCTTCGGTGGCTTCATACAGCACAACCTCGCACTGCTTCCATGAAACGTCCATGCGATTCCGCTCTCTGCGTACCGCTCGGGTATTGTGATAGGTCAAGAACAGACCAATCCACAGAATCAGGAGAAGCACGAGCCAGACGCGGTAGGGAATGAAGCGAAAGGCGAATTTCTTTTTTTCGTTCATGAAAGGTTCCTCGTCAATACTTCTTCTGTAAGCATCAGGCAATTGAATCAATCTTCCAGGTATTCATCCAGAGCATCGATGAAATTATCAAGATACGACTGCGCAGATTTTTCCTGAGATGACCAGAACGATGCAAATCCGGCACTTCCTTCGATATAAGTACGGTACGTGTAGATCATTGCATCCGTAAACATGACCGTGCTGTCGGCGGTTACGTTTGACGCCATAATATTCAGCATTTCAGCACTGTCTTCATCCGTTGTATACTTATTTTTCACAACCGTTTCAAAATAAGGAACCGCTACCTTTTTAAATCCTCCGGCAGCATAGGCAGACAAAATCAGTGCGGAACGCTCGGGGGTTGCACACGTTGCGGGAATTGCAGAGGGATCAGGAATAAAGCTTGACAGATAGGTTTCCTGCGTTTCATCATATTTGAACGAAGGAAGAATACCGATATCGAATCCGACGTCACGGAGATTTTTCAGATTGCGAAGATTACCATTGGCCAAAAGCGCACGACCCGAATGGAAAACGTCTTCGCCGCTTCTGGAATAAGTAACGGCATCGGTTCCGGTCATATACGTTTTTAACGTGGAATAAATCTGTTCAAATCGCTCCGCATTGACAGAAGGTACCAGATAAGGCATATCATTTTCATCCTTACCGATGAGGTACAATTCCAGAGCCGGAATGGTTTCATAACTGAACTGATTCAGCATGACCTCAAAGCCGAAAAGATCGTCTGTGATATCCACAGCCCCGTTGCCGTTCATGTCTCTGTACATATCCTTGGTAATCGTCTGTACGTAATCAAACGTCCAGCGACCTTCCCTTACGATGTCATAAAGATTTTCAAGCTGATATTCCAACGCCAAATTTTTGTTGAAGAAAACACAGCTCAATGCCTGATATAAGGAATACCCGCCAAGCAGATCCACGGAAACGAAGGTATGTCCGCGGTATGACAGCTGTTCCGTAGCATTTTTAAAAAACCACGGTTTGTCAAAATCAATATACGGAAGTGTATTCAGATCGGTCAGAAAACCCTGTGCGGAAAACGTGGACGCCGTCGTATTCCACACGAGCATCAAGTCAATGACATCATCCCCTGACAGAAACAGGCTGTTCATTTTACTGACGTATTCATTGTAATCGGCGTGTTCAACCACATGGTTGGTCAGCTTGCAGTGAAAGCGTTCCTCTATCTCGCTGTTGCGCGCATACATGACGTCATCAACGATATCACCCGTCTGTTCATCAGGTCCTGCAACCTGTACGTCACGGGTGTTATGGATGAATAGCTCCTCACCGCCCAGATCCTTTTCCGGAAGATCATCCGGAATCGACTCATTTTGAAGCTGTAATCGTTCCAAAAGGGTTAACGAGCTGTAATTGATATCATCCGATTCTGCGGTTAGTTGCGGTTTTGTCTCCGTTGTATCCGTATCGGATGGCTTACTGCCGTTGTTGCAGGAGGAAAGCACTGTCGGAAGCAGCATCGAACCAACGAGAAACAGCATGGAAATCGATCGCGCGTTTTTCATATTTTTGACCATCACTTTCGTTCAGCAAAAGTTTCCTTTCTTGATTTCGGTTACAAAACTTGTGAATTCCTGATAGATTTTGCTGTACAAAACCCACAATTTCATTATACAACACAAATTCTGAAATGTCAAGATTTGATCCGAGAATCATCTGAAAAATACGACGCTGTAAGCAAAGTGACGCACAATCGGAACCGGCGCAAGCCCAACAAAGCAAATACAATGAGGTACTGCAGAACCTGCAGCACCCCATAACAGCCATATTTCATTATATGCGGGAATTCCGCTTTCTCTGCTTTGCACCGACGCCCTGCGTACCGTCCTGCATCTCACCGAGATTGGACAGTGCTTTTCCGACACCGTTTGCAACGCAGTGCAGCGGATTTTCGGCAATCCGACAGCGCAGACCCGTGGTCTTTGCCATGCGCTTATCCATACCGGAGAGCAGCGCACCGCCGCCGGTTAAGAGAATCCCCTGTGCAGAAATGTCGCCGAGCAGCTCGGTCGGAATCCGTTCCACGACCTTGCAGACCGCGTCCATGATCTGCCCCGTCACTTCATCCAGTGCGTCGTAGATCTCGCGGTTGGTCACGGAAACGGCTTTCGGCAGACCCGTCAGCGTACATCTGCCGCGGATCTCCATCGTCTTTTCGGAGTCTCCCTGCCAGACGGAACCGATATGTACCTTGACCTCCTGCGCCATTCGCTCACCGATGAACAGGTTATGCTTGCGGCGCATATAGCGGATGATCGCGTCGTCGCACTTATCCCCGCCGACTTTCACGGAATCGGAAACGACGATGCCGCCCATCGAAATGACGGCAATGTCCGTCGTTCCACCGCCGATATCGACGATCATATTGCCGCGCGGCTCGTCGATGTCGACACCCGCGCCCATTGCCGCCGCAATCGGTTCCTCAAGCAGATAGGTCTTCGACGCGCCTGCCTGCGTTGCCGCATCAACAAGCGCACGTTCCTCAACCTCCGTAATGCCCGACGGCACGCAGATGACGAGTCTCGGCTTATACGTCACGGCACCGCCCGCACGGCGCAGATAATACTGCAGCATTTTGAGCGTCAGATCGTATTGGGAAATGACGCCGTCGCGCATCGGACGCACGGTGGCGATATGCGGCGGCGTTCTGCCGATCATCGCTTCGGCTTCGCGTCCGATCTTACGGATGGCACCCGTTTCGGCATCGTAAGCGACGACCGACGGCTCCTCCAGCACAATGCCTTTTCCTCTCAAATAAATCAGAACCGACGAGGTTCCGAGATCAATGGCGATGTCTCTTGCCATAGTTTT
>JAZQWK010000342.1:0-7899 GCA_045632325.1 Eubacteriales bacterium | reverse complement strand
TTCGTGTATGATATATATGTACTATCCGAGACGGCAGAACATAGATCGGCAGCATGTCTGCACAGAAACGAATCGGACAGGAAACTCACTTGATTCTGTCGAGAAATGGAGTATACTTATGTTAAAACTGATTGTTGGCCTCAAGGGTTCCGGCAAGACCAAGACTCTGATCGAAATGGCAAATTCTGCTCCTTCCAACACCAACGGTGCAGTCGTTTGTCTCGAACAGGGCGATAAACTGAAGTTTGATATCACGCATCAGGTTCGACTGATCGATACAAAGGAATATGGCATCGGTGACGGTCAGGCGCTTTACGGCTTTATCTGCGGTATCGTTGCATCCAACCACGACATCACCGACATCTTCGTTGATTCCGCGCTGAAGATCTGCCGCGACAACGTCGAAGAATTCGCACTGGCAGTGAAGGAAATCGCAGATTTCGTCAATGCAAACGACATCAACTGCGTTATCACCTCCTCCATCGCTCCCGCTGCTCTTCCCGCTGAACTCCAGCAGTTCCTGCAGTAATCAACGTCAACGTACGAAAATGAACGGCCGCCGTTTTTGTGAACGGCAGCCGTTTTTTTATCGATCCTTCAAACCGTCATCTGCATCCGCAGTCACCCGGACACCGTCCGCGTTCGCCGTCGCTGTCCTTACGGCAGGTGTGAGCAATTCCGCTCGGCGGACAGAACTGCTCTACGGGAAACGCCATGCGTCGGAACGCAGCACAGGGATCGTCATCCTCTGCAAAAACACATTCCTTCTCGGGAACGCAGTATTCCGTTGCACTGACAAGGAACTGTGCGGGGCGTTCCATGCGAATGACCGAGAAGAATCCCACGGCAACGAGAAGAAGATGCTCCACGTCGTCAGAGCAGCATACCGTTCCGCCAAGGCAGTGCAAAACCGATTCCGGCATATCACCCGAGCAGGAGCAGCCGCACGAACAGCTGCAGGGATTGGGAACGATCTGACAGCTGCATTTTTCAACGATGCGTGCCGACAGAATCACGGGATCCGCAACTTCAAATACTGCCTGCGGAAGATTGTCGTCGCCGCTGTGAACGGCATCATATCCGTCACAGCACGGTCCGTTCTGTATTTTTGAGCGGAATACGCGAACGTGACCTTCACCGCCAAACAGGATCACCGATTTTTCAACGACAGCAAGACCGTCGATACACTGTGCCTTTCCGCCGACGCACGTCTCGAATTCCATGCGGATATACATACGGACGTTGATCTGATAAAAACCGCGATTGAAATTCATCGGCGATACGGAAATACAGGTATCTGCAACCTCTGCACTTTTGGCTCTGACGCCGGAGGCTCGGTCAACGATCTCCTGTCCGATATCCGAAAGGTAGACTCTCACGTTTTCAAAGCAATCCTTATCGCGGCAGCTGTCCAGGATCCGATTCGTGTCGATGTATACCGCGTCACTGTGATTGCAGCCAAACCCGTCGGAGCGGATACCGGGAACTGCGTTTCTGTTTTCTCCCATGATAAATTCCTCCGTATTTCATTGGATTGTTAAAAAGCGGCATACACCTACCGCCTCTATTATGATATGCAAAAAAACGCTTCCTTGACCGCAATTCCGTCCTTTCGGCAATCCATCTGCATCTCTTTGTATCTTGCATATCTCAACACATCAGTTTTTATAAAAATTAGCGATAATTCTTGACAGAAACACGTTTTTCTGTTATAATATAATATGTATAAAATCCAAACATTTCGTCTGAAAGACAGGAGCGATTATGACAAGACGTGAAGCGCGGGAAATCATCTTTTCCCTGGTATATGAAGCAGATTTTCACCGTGACGGTTCGTTTGCGGCAATTTATAACGAAGCGATCGAAGACCGCGCGTTTGAAGAAAACAATTATGTCCGTGCCGTATTTTTCGGTATGGAGGAGCACCTGTCCGAGCTCGATGATCTGATTTCCGCTCATGCGGTCGGCTGGAAGATGGAACGCCTTTCCAAGGTTTCCCGTGCCATCATGCGTATGTGCATCTATGAGATGCTTTACTCCGACGACGTTCCCGCTTCCGTTGCCATCAACGAAGCGCTGGAGATCGCCAAAATCTATGACCACGACAAAGCACCGTCCTTTATCAACGGTGTTGTCAACGCGGTTGCAAAAGACAAAGGTTTAGTTTAAAATGACTCTAAAACGCAAAGTCATCCTCGCAATCGATACAAGCAATTATACGACATCCGCCGCATGCAGCACTCCGGACCGGGGACATGTATCCGGCGGTTTTCTCATAAAGCAGGAAAAACAGCTTCTGACCGTACGCGCGGGTGAGCGAGGACTGCGCCAATCGGATGCTCTGTTTGCCCATACCTGTAATCTCCCGCCGCTGATGGAGCGCTTGCTTTCCACACTGACCGAGGACGACGAGATCGTCGCCGTCGGCTGTTCGACCACACCGCGCAGACAGGAAGGCTCCTATATGCCGTGCTTCCTTGCCGGTGAAAACGTCGCGCGCGGCATCGCGGCATCTCTGCGCGTACCCTATTATACGTTTTCCCATCAGGAGGGACACATCGCCGCCGCCGCATATTCCGCTGTCACAACGGAGGACGGTACGCAGGACGATACCCTCTCAAACGCCCCTTTTCTTGCGTTCCACGTCTCGGGCGGAACAACCGATCTTCTGCACGTTACCCCATCCGATAATCGTTATGAGATCGAGATGCTCGGTACGTCCCTTGACCTTCACGCAGGTCAGGCGATCGACCGCATCGGCGTGATGCTCGGTCTCTCCTTCCCCTGCGGTCCCGCATTGGAAGCACTTGCAAAAACGTATACGGAGAAAGTTCCTTCACCGAAGATCTGCGTCCGCGGATGCGACTGCAATTTATCCGGTCTTGAGAATCTGGCACAGAAGATGCACCGCGACGGAGCAACCGATGAAGCCGTAGCGGCGTATGTGTTTGCATTTCTTGAAAAGACACTCATCAAAATGACGGAAAACGCGCTGGCACTGCACCCACACCATCCCGTACTGTATGCGGGCGGCGTTATGTCCAACAAATTGATGCGCACTGCCCTCTCCAAATTCTGCCGCGCCAACGGAAGCCGCGCGTACTTTGCCGAACCTGCCTTCTCCGCTGACAACGCCGTCGGCACGTCGCTGCTTGCCTGCCGCGCATATCTTGCCGATACCAAAGAATCATGAAAGAAAAATACGCCGATACGATACGGAAAAAAGTCGAAGCGGCAAAAAATCCGCCGCCGAAGCCGAAAATAGAACCAATCTTCTTCCTCACACGCTGGAACAAACGCCTTTGGCCGCTGTTTTTATCACCGCTGTTTACGCTCATTTACGCACCGATCAACCGTTACGTCAGCCTGCCGTTGTTCGGATCGGGCAGACCGTACGAGGACATGAACGGACAACTTGTAGAGGATTACTTTTCTGCCAATTCCCTTGCACGCATCCTGTTTTATCTTTTGCTCATCGCAACGGAGATCCTGCTCGTCAGAACGACCAAAGGTCTTACCCGCGGCAAACGTACGCTGCTTTTGATCGGTACTGCAATCCTCAATCTCATGATGGGTATTTTGTTTCTTGAATTTACACTTTGGGAATAACCAACACCACAGAAAGGACGATGGATCATGATTTACCGCTTTCTGAAAAAACAGATCACCGATACGGTGTATACACGCGCCGATGACACAGGTGCCGTCTTCTATTTCACAGCCGAAGATTTTCCGAATCTGAAGAAGATTTCCTATCCTGTCAAATCAAGCTGCGGACATACGCTGGACGGCTATTTTTACTGCTACGACGGATACCGCGATGACCGTCTCGTCGTCTTTGAACACGGCATGGGTTCGGGACATACAGGTTACATGAAGGAAATCGAACGCCTTTGTGCACACGGCTTTCGCGTCTATGCGTACGACCACACGGGATGCATGAAATCGGGCGGCTCTGATACCGGCGGATTTGTACAATCCCTGATCGATTGCAATGACGTCATCAACGCCTTGCAGGCAGATCCCGTCTACGCCGCGCTCCCAATCTCCGTCATCGGACACAGCTGGGGCGGTCTTTCCACCGTCAATATCGCGTCGCTTCACCCCGAGATCACGCACGTCGTCGCAATCGCACCGCCGATCAGCCCCGCACAGCTCATCGAAAATATGCTCCCGCCGATGCTCTCCCGTTACGCAAAGAAGTTCTCCGCCGAGGAGCGCGCAAAGAATCCCGATTTTTACGACCGTGACGCAAGAGAGTCGCTTCTGAATACCGCGGCATCCGTTCTGATTCTGCACTCCGCCGACGACCCCGTTGTGCGCCGCGAATATCATTTTGATCTTTTGAAGTCCGCGCTCTCCGACCGTCCCGATACCCGTTTCGTCCTGTTGTCAAACAAGGCACACAATCCCAATTATACGGAAGATGCGGTCAAATACAAGGACGCGTTCTTTGCACAGTATAAAACCGCAATGAAGAAGAAACAACTCGTCACGGATGCGCAGAAAGCCGCGTTCAAAAACAGCTACGATTGGAATCGGATGACCGCGCAGGACGATGACGTCTGGAATCTGATCTTTGAAACGCTTGACAAGCCTGTCAGCCCAGAGGTTGCCCATGCAGACTGATCCGAAAACCGCGGTATTTTCCGTTGCGCAGATCAACGAATACATCAAATATCTGATCGAGGACTCTCCCGTTCTCGATTCCGTCTATATCGTCGGAGAAATTTCCAATCTGACGGCGTACCATACGTCGGGGCATATGTATTTCTCGCTCAAGGATGAAACAGGGGTACTGCGCGCCGTCATGTTCAAATCCTCCGCACAGCGATTGAAATTCAGACCCGAAAACGGTATGCGCGTCATCGTTCACGGCAGAATCACCGTATACGCGCCGTCGGGACAATACCAGATCTCCTGTGATTCGATGGAGCCCGACGGATTCGGTGCGCTTGCCGCCGCCTTTGAGCAGCTGAAAGCCAAGCTGTCGGCAGAAGGCTTATTTGACGATGCCCGCAAAAAGCCGATTCCCGCGTTTCCCACCGCCGTCGGTGTTATCACATCCCCGACCGGTGCCGCCGTGCGCGATATCATTAACATTCTAACGCGTCGTTCTCCGATGACCAAAATGGTGCTCTTTCCGACACTCGTTCAGGGTGAGGGCGCACCGAAGCAGCTGTCCTCCGGCATCCGCTACTTCAACAAATACAAGTCCGTCGACGTCATCATCATCGGACGCGGCGGCGGTTCCCTGGAAGAGCTTTGGGCGTTCAACGATGAAACGCTCGCCCGCACGATCGCAGATTCCGAGATTCCCGTCATTTCTGCCGTCGGTCACGAAACCGATTTCACGATCTGCGATTTTGTCTCCGACCTGCGCGCACCGACACCGTCAGCCGCGGCAGAGCTTGCCGTTCCCGACCGCGCAGAGCTGACACAGAAGCTGCGTCTGTACCGCGATGCGCTCGACACCCACATTCTTGCAAAGCTGAGGTCAGATCGATTGACGCTTCGTTCGCTGTCAGAAAAGCGCGTGCTGCAATCCCCCGACTCCTTTCTGCAGAATCGCCGCATGGACGTGGACGCACTGACGACTCGACTGGCTCTGTCCGCAGAACGCCGTATCCGTGCCGCTCACGCAGAGCTTGATCCTGCCGGAGCCGCGCTTCACCGGGCAATGCAGAACGCATCCGCCCATGCAAGATCGTCGTTTCTTTCGTCTGCCGCCAAGCTGGAGGCGCTCAATCCGCTTTCCGTTCTGACGCGCGGCTACAGTGCGGTATTTGACGATGACGGCAGGACGATCCGTTCAACCCGAGACGTTGCCGTCGGCGACACTCTGCATCTGCGCCTGTCCGACGGCGTGATCGACGCTCACGCTGAAAAAATCCACACAGAGGGAGAATCCCGACATGACTGATACCGAAATGAATACACAACCTACCACGGAACCCAAGAAGAAATCGAAAAAAGAAGAAAAATCCTTTGAATCCGCACTCGCCCGTTTAAATGAAATCGTTTCCGCGCTGGAGGGCGGCACAGCACCTCTTGACAAATCCCTTGCGCTGTACGAAGAAGGCATTTCCCTCGTCCGCTTCTGCTCCGAAAAGCTGGATGCGGCAGAAGCACAGATCAAGGTACTCACCCGCGCTGAAAACGGCGATATCGTGGAACGCGATTTCGGGGCTGAATGATATTCGACGAAAGGAATAATACCATGCTTTCCATTGAACAACAATTACAAGAAGATGCGCGCTTGATCGAAGAACGTCTTGACGCGCTGACCCGCGATTTTGACCGCGATTATCCCATGCTGTTCGAATCCATTCGCTATAGCTTGCTGTCGGGCGGCAAACGCATCCGTCCGTTCCTTGCGCTGCAGTTCTGCCGTCTGTTCGGCGGAAGCGTGGACGTTGCGCTGGATCTCGGATGCGCACTGGAAATGATCCACACCTATTCTCTGATCCACGACGATCTTCCGTGCATGGACGACGACGATCTGCGCCGCGGCAAGCCTACCAATCATATCGTCTACGGTGAAGCCACCGCAACACTCGCCGGCGACGCACTCCTCACGGAAGCGTTTTCCGTTGCATCCTCCCCCGCCATTCCCACGGAGATCGTTCCGAGTGCCGTCCGCATCCTTGCAGGAGCATCGGGCTCCTTTGGTATGATCGGCGGTCAGATGCTCGATATGCGCGGAGAGACGGAACGCCTCGATTTTGAGGCACTGCTCGAAATGCACGCAAAAAAGACGGGTGCGCTCATCCGTGCGGCGTGTCTGCTCGGCTGTCTGTCCGCAGGCATTACCGATCCCGACGACATCCGCTATCAGGCGGCTGTGAAGTACGCCGAGAACGTCGGTCTTGCGTTCCAGGTCATTGACGACCGTCTCGACGCCGTCGGCTCCGAGGAAGCACTCGGCAAACCGATCGGCTCCGATGAAGAATCGGGCAAAACGACGTTTTTGACCTTCATGTCGGTTGAACAGGCTCTTGATTATGCAAGTGATCTGACCGAGCAGGCAAAGAACGCCCTCGCACTTTTCCCAACCCGCGAAGTGCTTTGTGACCTCGCCGACTATCTGCTCAACCGTACCCATTGATCTGAAAGGAATTCATTATGGCTTTTGATGAAAAACTACGCGAATATGCCCGTTTGACCGTTAGACAGGGCGTCAACGTATCCGAGGGCATCTACGTCATCGTACGCTGTCCGATCATCGCCGCCGATTTCGGTCGGATGGTCATGGAGGAAGCATTTGCATGCGGTGCAAAGGACGTCATCATGCAGTATTCCGATACGCAGGCTGCGCGCATCCGCTATGAAAACGCTGCACTCTCCCAGTTTGAAACTGTTCCCGCATGGCAGGCAGAACAGAGCAATTACTACGCACGCGAAGGCACGGTTGCCATCTCCATTATCGCCGAAGACCCCGAAGCCTTTGCAGGCGTTGACGGCGCAAAGCTTCTTGCATCTGCCAAGGCACGCCGTGCTGCGCTCAAGGAATTTTACGACATCATGGATGCAGGCGATCTACGCTGGACGATCGTTGCCTATCCGTGTGCCGCATGGGCAAAGAAGATCTTCCCCGACGTCACGGATGCACAGGCGATCCGTCTTCTGTGGGACGCGATCTTCAAATCCGTCCGCATTACGCGCGGTGATACCGTGAAGAAATGGGAGAAGCACGACCGTCTGCTCAAGCGTCGTGCAAATAAGCTCAATAAGTATGCGTTTACCGCTCTCCGTTTTCAAAACACCATCGGTACCGATTTTACGATCGGTCTGCCCGAGGGTCACATTTGGTTCGGCGGCAGCGAGAAATCCAACGATGGCTATGTCTATTTCCCGAATATGCCGACCGAGGAGATCTTTACGATGCCGCACTGTATG
>JAZQWK010000341.1:0-6694 GCA_045632325.1 Eubacteriales bacterium | reverse complement strand
TACGGTTCTCTGTACAACGGCGATATTGCAGGTGCCGTTGCACATTTTGAAAAGTCGCTGGAACTTTCTCCGTCTGCGAAGATCGCGTTCGAGCTGGAGCTGCTCAAAAAGTAACGTAACATAACAAAGGTTGCTGTATTATTGCACAGTCAAAATACAGCAACCTTGATTTTTTTATTTATGCGGTCTTGGAATCTGTCTGTTCATATTTTTGAATGAACTATAAAACAAAGCTGACAAATGAGCCAGGAACTGAACCATCCGGCATTTTTGTTGGACTAATAGAAAATTTATTTTTTAGCCATAGACGATGCGACGGAAAATTGTCAATATCACAAAACGCGCGTACTTGATAGACTTTTTCATCTTTGGCAATTTCCATAATTTGATTTATCATATTAGACGCAACGCCTTGGCAACGAAGATTTGTATAGATAACCTCAATTATGTTTATAAAAATTTCGTATTGTTCAACGGGTGCAGGAATTTCTCGTTTGAATGCCCAAAGGTAACCGACAATCGTATCTTCGATTTTGGCAACAACAAAATAACCGCCATCATGAATAACATTTTTTATGTGAGGACAATCGGTTAATAGTTTCTGCTTTTCGTCTTCTGTGCTAACCTAATTATTATTTTATCAATCATTACAAGTTTGTTCTCCGTTACTTTTGCAGAATGTTTTTCCTATTCAGATGACTTGATTTCTAATCACGTTCAAAAATCATTCGCCGTTCTGTATTTGATGTCCCAAGCATGATTTCGGTGTCCGTTCCATCAAATCTAAAACCATATCTCTGATAGAAACGGATTGCTTTGTTATTATCCTTCAATACCCAGACAGCAATCTTTTTGTAGTCGGTAAGTTTCTCCAACGCAGCATTCATAAGAGCATATCCAACTTTTAATCCATGGTATTCTTCAAGAACATAAATGGCATATACCTCGCCATGTTCAGGCAGAGTTTCATCGCGATATGTACCATACCCGACAAATCCGATAACTCTCTCTCCATCTTTGGCAATGAGTATATTTTCTCTCCATTTGTGGGCGATTATTTCGCATTTATCAAGAGTGATATTGTTCATATACTCTGAATCAATTAAATTTGTATATGTTTCATGCCAAGATTTGTAGTGTACATAGGCTTTGCCGTAAATTTCTTCATCGCTTTCCATCGCTTTTATCAAGAATTTACACATGGATAACACCTCCATCAATTTCTTATATATCGATCAGAAACACAAAAATTAAATTGGAGTAATTTGGATAATCGCTTTACTCTCCAATCGGCTCCCCATTCTTATCAAACAACGGCAGCTTCTGCACATACAGAATATCATCCCGCTTCATGGCATCACCTTCGGCAAGAATTGCCATTTTGCCGGCAATGATACCGCCGGACTTTTCTACCAGCACTTCAAGCGCATGAAGTGATTCGCCCGTGGAAATGACGTCGTCAACGATCAGCACACGCTTGCCGCGCATCTTATCCATATCCGCCTGATCGAGATACAACGTCTGCACGCGCGCGGTCGTAATCGACTTGACCTCCGTTTTGATGACGTTCTTCATGTACAGCTTCGGTGCTTTGCGTGCCAGCAGGTACTGTTCCGCGCCGCACTGGCGTGCCATTTCGTAAACCAGCGGAATACCCTTGGATTCTGCAGTCAGCAGGATGTCAAATTCCGGTGCCTTTTCAAGCAGTGCTTTCGCCGCGGCAACCGTCAGCTCGACATCCCCGAAAATGACAAACGCACCGATATATAGGTCATCCGTCAGTGCACACAGCGGCAGATCGCGCTTGACACCCGCAACGTCTATGGTATAAAATTCTTTCATCTCAAATGTCTCCTTTTCATGATGCTTGATGGGATTATTATATCACATTGTCAGCAAAATGAAAAGATGTTTTTGATAATTTGAGAAATAGTTTTGCGATGAATTCAATCAATGATTGAAAAAACAACAAACAATCGATGATTGACTTTCTGACGATGATTTGCTATAATACAATTACACAAAGCGCGATGTGAATACAGAGGAGAGGACTTTTCAAAACAGAGAAAAGCACGGTATACAACATGAAACTGAATCTCGGAACCACAATCCGCGAACTGCGCCGCAAAAATGACCGCACACAGGAGGAGCTTGCCGCTTTGCTCGGTGTCACGGCGCAGGCGGTCAGCCGTTGGGAATCGGGCGGCTGTTATCCCGATATGGAGATGATTCCCGCGATTGCCAATGTCTTCGGCGTTTCCATTGACACGCTGTTTGGCTATCAGGGAGAGCGTGAGGCAAAAATCGATGCGATTCTTGCACAGGTTGACGAGCTTGACCGTCAGAATATCACGGATGACGTAACAAACGATGACTGTATTTCCCTGCTCCGTACAGGACTTGCAGAATTCCCCGGCAATGAGCGGCTGACGCATCGCTTGGCACAGATATTATCGGATACCGGATGGATGCGGCATCGGGAATGGCTGCATTATGGAGAGGACGGACATATTCTGCACCGCTTTGACCATCACAAGCAAAACGAATACTGGCTGGAAGCGGCAGCGCTCTGGGAATCGCTGATAGATACAGCCAAGGACGATGCCATCCGTTATCAGGCTATTTCCGAATTGCTCATATTATACCGCAATTTCGGGGAATATGACAAAGCACTTGCGCTTGCTGACCGTCTGCCGCCGCTGAACGACTGCCGTGAAATTGCGCGTACCAATGCCATTGACGGCAAAGAGCAGGCGCGGTATCTCGGGGAAGCACTTCTGAAGCTGGCAAACCAGACAGCGGAACTGACGATGTATGCACTCGTCAACGACATTCACAACTACGATACCGACATGCCGATTCACAAAACAAGGGGACTGATCGATCTGTTTCATTTCCTTTGCGACGACGGCAATCTCGGATATTATCACAAAGAAGTGGCATATTTATATCTGTACCTTGCACGGTTAGAATGGGAGTTCGGCGATCACGACAAAGCCTTTGCCGCACTTGATTGTGCCGCCGAGCATGCAAAAGCGTTCGACCGCATCGTCAGAACACCGGACGCCATGTATACGGCATCGCTTGTCAAGCACATTCCCGTCGATCTGTTCGATACCTCTTTTGTCGGAGAAAACACCCTGTGTTCCGTGCTTGCGGAATCCTTCCCGATGTGGTGCAATCCCGATTACAGCAAGGTTGAACAGGAAATGAAAGCCGATGCACGGTGGGAGATGTGGGAGAAGAAGCTGCGGGAAGCGGCACAAGCGTCGGCAGCTGCAGTATGATTTTCCGATAAAAGCCGTACTTTCATTGACAGACCGTCGGATTCGTGATATAATAGAAGCATCCAAATCATTCACAATCTGAAAGAAGGAATTATCCATGAAACGTATCACAGGGACCGCACTCATGCTTGCCGCGTTGATGCTGGCACAGACCATGACCGCCTGCGGCAGTACCGAAACGCCTGCAAACGACCAACCCATTGACACGGGAGCTGAAACAACCGCTGCCGTTACCGAAGTCAACACCGAAAATCTTGAATACGTCCGCACACTCCTGCCCGAACAGGATTACGGCGGTCATACCTTTACGGTCGTTGACCGCGAGGTCGGTAATGAATGGCGTACCATCGACGTCTATGCGGAAGCAGAAAACGGCGACGTTATCAACGATGCCGTCTTCCAGCGCAATCTGACCGTTGAGGAAGCGCTTAACGTCAAGATTGCGGAATTCAAGCTTGATCCTTACGATATCGGTCCGCACATCCGCAAAACCGTTTCTGCGGGTGATGAAAGCTACGACACGTTTACCGAAAGTGTCACGACGCTTGCCGGATTGGCGCTTGAAAACTATCTTCTAGACTGGACACAGATCGCTCCGGTGCAGCTGAATCAGCCGTGGTGGGATCCGATGATGACCTCCGATTGCTCCATCAACGGCAAGGTCTTCTTCAACACCGGTGATATCTCCATCATGGACAACTACGGAACCTGGTGTATGCTGTTCAACAAGGACATGGTCAACAATTACGACCTCGGCGACATCTACGCCATGGTCGAGGACGGCACGTGGACGATCGACGTCATGTACAACATGGCAAAGACCGCTGCCGCCGATCTCGATGGCAACGGTCAGATGGATGACGGTGACCAGTGGGGCTTTGTCACGGAATCGTACAATATGTTCGGTCTGTGGGCATCGACCGGTGAAAAGATTGCCGGCAAAAACTCCGACGATATGCCCTATCTGACCATGTACAACGAACGCTCTGCCGATGCCGCGGAAAAAATCCGTGCATTACAGGCAGATACGCAGGTCACGATGTCCGCAGAACGCTGTGCCGGCAGTTACGAATTCTCCAACGCTATCTTCAAGAACAACAAGGCGCTGTTTATGTTCGGCGGTCTGTGGCTTCTGTCCAACTACCGCGATTCCGAAGTCAATTTCGGTATTATTCCCGCACCCAAGTACGACGAAACGCAGACGCAGTACTATACAACGTATTCCGCATACAACTGTACCGCGTTCGGTATTCCGACCCATGCGTCCGACGTAGAAAGAACCGGTACGATTCTGGAAGCACTGGCGATGATTTCCCGTTATACGCTGACACCGGCATACTACGATAAGGCGCTGATCGGTAAGTACATCCGCGACGAAGAATCCGCCGGTATGCTCGATATCATTCTCGCAACCAGAAACTACGACCTTGGCAACATTTACAACTGGGGTAATCTGCAGTACATCTTTGAACAGCTGCATACCTCGCCGAGCGCACAGTTCTCGTCGCTGTACACCTCCAGCGAAAGACTCGCACAAAAGCAGATGGAAAAATTCATCACAAAACTGAATGAGCAGTAAAAACGTCCGGGGAGACAGCGAAACCGCTTCTCCCCGGTATTTTTGTTTGATTATGAGTTCCGATCAAAATTCTTCTTCCGCCAAAACGGACAGACGGAATGCACACGGCCATGCGACGAGCCAGTCGTTGAGCTGTCCGCGTCTGCCGTGGCCAAAGCCCCAACGGCAATGGAACAGTGCTTCGTTCTGGGAACCTGTGGGACGGACGACGTTGTGAACGACGAGTTCTCCGTCGCCGATGTACTGCGTGACCGCGCGCCACATCATATCGGCACGAACGCGCCAATCCGACTCCCCTGTCAGGTCGGCAAGTCTGCGCAGATACGGTACGATGATGCCTGCATACATATCGAGATGATGATGCTGTGCCGAAACCGAGGTCAGACCCTTGACGGTGACGCTGTACTCGCGGATCTCCGAATCGTCGCCGTAAACGGGATCGTAGTGGAACATCCAAGACGTGAAGTAATACGCCGCTTTCTTTGCGTATGCGAGATATTTGGCATCCTTTGTGATCTGATACAGCAGCACACCGCTGACGACAAACGGGAATGCCGTTTCCTTGTCAACACAGCAGGTATCGAGTGCGCCCGCCGTGCAGACGAACTTGTCAAGATCGCGCTCCATATAGAACTGCATCGCGCGTTCTGCCATGGACAGATACTTCTGCTCCTCTGTCACCTCATACAGCTTGATCAGTACGGGAATGACGAAACCGCCGATGGAGCCGCCCTTGTCAATGCAAGTGCCGTCGAGCCGCCACTGCTTGCCAAAGCCGTATTCGTCAGAGAAATGATCGACCATAAAGTCGCCAAAGCCCTTTGCTGCCGCAAGATATGCGGGCTTGTCCATGCCGAGCTTCTGCAGCGTCTGATAGGTACGGACAAGCTCATAGGCGCCGTAACCCATGTTACAGGTGTCTGCCGTCGCCGCATCGAGATTTTCATAATCGCGCAGCTGTGCGGCAAGCAATCCCGACTTCGCTGTGCAGAGGGAGACGCGCGTATCAAGGATTTCCAGAGCATCGTCGAGCGAATCCTTGTGACCGAAGCGGATGTAATCCTCAATCAGCATGCGCGAGAACAGAATATTCTGTCCGCACCATGCAAGCTCAAAACAGCGGTCGCCGCGGTACGCAAAGCCGCCGTTTCCGTCTGGCAGAAAACCGATGATGAAGCCTTTTTTGCCGTTGTAGTCGGTGATCAGACTCTTGGCAAATGTGATCGAATTGTCCCAAAGTGCCTTCTTCGCAGGCTCCTTGATGGCGCTGTTATCGCCATACAGCGAAAGTGCGGCATCCATCACATCACAAATACCGTAGTTTTCCCAGCGCGGCTTGGATACCGACAGATATGCGCCGACCGTGAGAGTTTCCTCCGGTGCCAGCGTCAAAAACGTTTCATATCCTTCTGCATAGCGGTCGCGGTCACAGTAGGTCAGCGGCAGTTCTGCCACGGGATGAGAAAGCTCTTGTACGAAATTGCCATTCTCATCCTTGAAAATCGAGCAAGCAGATTCCAGCGACACGGCATCCTCGGCAGATGCAAACAGGGCACACGCGACATCGGCGTTTTCCGTCAGCGTGCAGGCGGGAATCGATACGCGGTCATAGCCGAAGACCCAGCGCTGTCCGTCACGTTCCAGTCCTTTCGGTTCCAGACCCGCGCCGAATTCATTGCCGTTGACGTTGACGCACGGAATGAGGTACTTTTTGACATCGAACAACGGCTTGATACGCTGTGCAATACGGACGGAGCGGGTTTCTGCCGACAGATTTTTCCACGTGCGAAGCAGATAGAACAGCGTTTCGGACTTCTGCTCCACGGTC
>JAZQWK010000340.1:0-2917 GCA_045632325.1 Eubacteriales bacterium | reverse complement strand
TTCTTCTATATCGGCGGCAACGATTCCATGGATACGGTTGCAAAGCTGTCGTATTACGCACAGATGCAGGGATACGATATTTTCGTCATCGGCGTTCCCAAGACCATCGACAACGACGTCTGCGGTACTGACCATACGCCGGGCTACGGCTCTGCGGCAAAATACATTGCAGCAACGATGCAGGAGATCATCCGCGACTGTGCAGTATATACGGTCCCTGCGGTCACCATCGTGGAAATCATGGGTCGTGACGCGGGCTGGCTGACGGCTGCCGCTGCGATTCCGAAGAAATACTGCGGCGTTGCACCTGACTATATTTATCTGCCGGAGCGCCCGTTTGATTATCAGCAGTTCTTTGCCGACGTGGAAGCGGCACTGAAGCGTCATCCGAACGTCGTGATCGCCGTTTCCGAGGGTATCCGCCATGCGGACGGTCATTACGTCGGTGAGGGCAGTCAGTCCGGCGCCGTTGATATTTTCGGTCACGCGTATCTTTCCGGTACGGGACGTTCTCTGGAAGCAGCGGTCAAGCAGCAGTTTGGCTGCAAGGTGCGCTCGGTTGAGCTGAACATCATGCAGCGTTGTGCGTCGCATCTGGCATCTGCGACCGATATCGCAGAATCGATGCGTGTCGGCGAAGCGGCTGTTGCATGTGCGCTGGAAGGCAAAACTGCCAAGATGATGGCGTTTGCCCGCGTCTCGGACGATCCGTACGTTGTTGATATCGCCGAGATCGATATTGCAACGGCGGCAAATCACGTCCGTGCCGTTCCCGACGCATTCATCAATGAAGCCGGTAACCACGTTACCGACGCCTGCATTGATTATATTCTGCCGCTGTGTGAGGGTGAGATCGCTCTGCGTTACGAGCACGGTCTGCCTGTGCATTTTGTCATTGACAAGACGCCTGCCGCAGATGCAGGGCTCGTCTGACCGTGTTGCGGAAAGGCAGGCAGAATTTGCACAAGTTCAAGCTCCCATTCAAGCTCCGTTTGGCGGTACTGTGTCTGCTCGTCGGTATTCTGATGCTGACAGGGCTCACCGCATGTACGGAGCCGACACCGCAGGTCCCGGCGGCGGACACTGCCGTGCCGACGGATACAGAAACGGCCGCTTTGGCAGAAACGGCGGTTGTGACCGAAACGGAAACCGAAGCGGTAACGGAACAGCCGCTGCCGTATTATGCCGCGGAAGCAGACACACCGTATTATCCGTCGGAGCATCTTTCCGATTACTTTGATACGGTCCGTACCGTCAGTGATCAGTACCGGATATACGCCGCTTGTCCGATCTCCGATTCTGCGTCGTTCAACGACTACTGTCAGACGACGGTGAGCTCGCTGATCACCTCCACGGAGTCACCCGAAACGGCACGGGAGGGCGGAACGACCGTCGTTACGATCGATTATTCGCTGTACCTTGCACGGAACGTCTACTCTGCGGTCTTTGTCAAAAAGATTACCAATACGGAAACGTATAAGATCACGAAGTCCGTCGTCGTTCTCATTTACAACGTGCATGCGGATACGGTATACGCACCGCTTGATCTGTATGATATGACGGTGGCGAGTGCGCCGCTGGCGGAAAAGATCCGTGTCGGATACGAGGACGCGTTCCGATCCTGTGCCTTAAACGTGGACAGTGATTTCCTTGATGAGGTGTGTACGCCCGATCCCTCCAGCTTCGTCAATATTGCGGTGGACGCGAAAAATATGTACTTCTTCACGGTATATGAAAAGTCGGTTCTGCCGGAGGTTCTTTGTGCCGCCGTCCCGTTTGCGGATATGACGGAGTACACCTGGTCTGCCATTGAGGCAGCAAAGCAGGCACAGCAGCTTCCCTCTGAAGAGGTGACCGTTCCGACCGAAATTCCGAGCTACGATATGTCGGCTGCCGTTTCGGAGCGTGAGGCTGTCGGCGACGATTATTTTGACGACGCACTCTTTATCGGAAATTCTCTCGTCGTCGGATTTCAGAGAATGGTTCCCTTGAATGCAAGGTATTTCGCAAGCGTCGGTCTGAACGTTTCACAGGTCTTTACCAAAGAGCTGATCCCGATGCAGAGCGGTGATACCTTTACCATCTCCGAAGCACTTGATACTGTGGAATTCTCCAAGGTCTATCTGATGTTCGGTATCAACGAGCTCGGCTGGGGCTCCATGGCATCGTTTATCGGTTATTACGGACAGATCATCGACCGTATCCGTGAGGTCAATCCCGATGCGATCATCTACGTCCAATCCATTTTGCCGATCAACGAAGAAAAATGGGCAAAATCCAGAGATTTCCAGAGCTGTATCAATAACTATGCCGTTGCGGCCTTCAATCAGAAGATCCTTGATATGTGCGTGTCCAAGGACGCTGCATTCGTCAACGTCGGCGAAGTGCTGAAGGATGAAACGGGCAATCTGTTTTCCGATGCGACCTCGGACGGTATTCATATCGGAGGTTCCTTTGCGAACGTCTGGGTGGACTATCTGAAGACGCATACGGTGTCTGAACAATAATGGAAAATCGGCTGCTGTATTCGCAGATCCAATGCGAATAACGGCAGCCGTTTTGTTTATCTATGCGTTATGCTTTAGACGCGCCAAGCAGCAGTGCGTGCGTGGTTTTTGTTCCCGCGCAGATGCCGGAGGGATTTGCGTACTGCATCGGATTTCCGCTGGGATCGGTGACGATGCCGCCTGCTTCTTCAACAAGCAATGCACCCGCGGCATAATCCCACGGAGAGATCAGCAGCTCAATGTAGCCATCCGCACGTCCGCACGCCACGGCGGCAAGATCCAGTGCGGCAGAACCCAGACGGCGGATATCGACACCCGCTTCAAACAGAGAACGCATCATGGCAAACGTCGCGTCTCCAAGCGTCTCACGGTAATACGGTGCCGTGCCGACGGCGTATACACCCTTGTCT
>JAZQWK010000339.1:0-6451 GCA_045632325.1 Eubacteriales bacterium | reverse complement strand
TACGCAGGTGCGCTTGACGAACGCATCAAGGTCTCCGTTCCTTCCTGCGCCGTTTCCACGTTCGCCGATTCTATCGGTGCAATGCTCCACTGCGAATGTAACTTCGTTCCCGGTGTCGCAGAACACTTTGACATGGGTGATCTCTGCGCGATGACCGCACCGCGTTCCCTCGTCGTCGTTTCGGGCGCTGAGGACCCGATCTTCCCGCTGGAAGGTGCAAAGGAATGTCTGGGCATCGGTGCAAAGGTCTACGACGCCTACGGCGCATCTGACCGCATCCACCACGTGATTGGCGCCGGCGGACACCGCTTCTATGCCGATGACAGCTGGCCTACCATCCACGCAGAGCTTGAAAAGCTGTAAGTCATGTCCGAGCGTATTCTCTTTTTAACCGATCTTGACGGCACGCTGCTCCGTCCCGACGCAACACTCGATCCCGACGATGCCCGCCGCATCAACGCGCTGACGGATAAAGGCTTTTTGATCTCCTATGCGACCGCCCGTACGATTCAATCGGTCAAGCACATCCTCGCCGACGTCAAATTCACGGAAAGCAATCCGCCCATTTCTCTGATGAACGGCGTTTTTATCCGCGACATGGCAAAGGGTGTCTATCTTGACAGCGCCGCACTTTCGCGGCAAGCCGCACGGGAGATTCTGCTCGGCTTGTGCAATCGCAATCTGCACCCGTTCGTTTATGCGGTCGATGAAGCGGGAGAACTTATGACCTACTACCGCGAGATTCCAAACAGCGCGATGAAATCGTTCATGGACGAGCGCGTGACCCGCTATAAAAAGCCATTCCGCCGCATGACCGACGTCTCTGAAATCGACGGCACGATCGTCTATTTCTGCCTGATTGCGCCGATGCAGGACGTCAGCCGCGCCGTGCGTTTCCTGGAAGACCGCCTGCGCCACATGGCGGAACCCGATATCCGCTTCACCTATTACCGCGACCACTACGACGAATCCGTCTGGTATCTGGAAATCTTCGATTGCCGTGCGTCAAAACGGCACGCCGTCGAATATCTCCGCAAGTATACCCATGCAGACAAGATCATCTGCTTCGGCGATAATCTAAACGATCTGCCGATGTTCGAAGCATCCGATCTCCGTGTCGCCGTCAAAAACGCGCATCCGACCTTGATCGAAGCGGCAGACGAGATCGCCGTCAACGGCGTTGTGCCGTGGATCGAATCCTACTTATCCTTCAGAAACCTCATATAGAAAGGACACTCCTATGATCACATCCGATTTTGGCTATATTATTGCCACCGATTACGTCCCCGCTGACGGCAAAACCGACGTTTCCGATGCGCTGCAGAAGCTCATTGATGACAATCCCAACCGTACGATCTTCTTCCCCGACGGCGTATATCTGCTGTCCAAGCCGATTCTCACCCCGGCGCATCCCGAGCGGAGCGTTTCTCTGAAGCTCTCCGACTTTGCCGTGCTGAAGGCATCGCCCGATTGGACGGAAAAGGAAGCCGTCGTTCGTCTCGGCGCGTCCCATCCCGCAAACGACATTTACACGATCGGCTCCAACTACTCCTTCTCCGGCGGTATCGTTGACGGTTCCGATCTCGCCGACGGTATCTCCATCGACGGCGGACGCGAAACCGTCGTGCGTGACGTTTCGATCAAGCACACCCGCATCGGTATCCACATCAAGCGCGGTGCCAACTCCGGCTCCTCCGATGCCGATATCTCCGGTGTCAACGTCATCGGTACGGGCAAAACCGATTCCGTCGGTGTTCTGCTCGAGGGCTACGACAACACGCTGACCAATATGCGCATTGCAAAGGTCTTTATCGGCGTGCATCTGTGCTCTGCAGGCAATTCCCTGCGCAACATCCATCCGCTCTACACCTGCGATTACACCGATTATCAGCAGAGCTGCGGCTTCCGCGATGAAACGGGCAACAACTGGTACGACTACGCCTACTCCGACCATTTCGGCATCGGCTACTCCTTCGCACGCGGCGCGTCGAGCACGGTCACAAACGGCTTCTGCTGGTGGTATTCCAAAAACGGCGGCAGACACGCAGCGATCCAGTGTGACGGCGCGTTTGACTCCATCGTCACCAATCTGAAAATCGGCTTCTGCGGCACGGAAACGGAAAATCCCGTGCTCGTTGAGTTGGATGCTCCCGGCAAGGGACGCGGTGTCTTTGACCGTCTTGCCGTGAATCTGAATGAGGTGACGGGAACGGCGCATCTGCGGTATCTGCAGAATGGGGTTGTACCGCAGTAATCCTGTCAATGCTGTAACGTATGATTCTTGGGGATTGCCGACAGATTCAATGGATGCGTTCCCAAACAAACCCGCTGTATGGACGACCATTGGTCGTCCGCCACATAAAATCTCGCACCTGTATATGGGTGAAATCCTGATTTTACGTCAATTTTCTACCGCAATCAACATTGAAATGCGGCGTTGCGGGCGATTCGTGAATTGCTCCTATAAACATAGACACAACAAATTAAAATCCGACCCGTGACGATCACCGTCATAGGTCGGATTTTTTACGAATCCAATATCATCTTATTTATGCGCGGAATTGCTTACTCCATCGCATCATACATCTCAAGCATCTCTGCAAGCTTCTTGTTGCAGGATTTCATATTGGCAGCCAGCGTGGATGCTGCGGCATCGGTCTTTTTCATGACGAGCGCACGGAACTGGGTCATGGGCGTGTTCAGACTTGCGTTGTAGATATACGCAAAGTCGAACTTGACCGAGTCACGGATCATGTCGAGCATACGGGAGGTTTCGTCGTCGCGGGTATACTTGACCTTCAGCGCGGTTTCATAATATGCAGGTGTGACGTAGCGATACGATTCGGAGCACAGTGCTTCCATGACCGCGGCAACCTTATCGGCATATTGGCAGGTACCGGGGATCGTGACGGACGAGAATCCGTTGTGCGCAGACGTGGTGTATTCCGCCTGTGCTTCGTCGAGCTTCGGCATCGGGAGGACACCGAAGTCGTCCTTCATATCACGCAGCCTGGACGCGCCCATGGGCGTGAACGGAATAAAGAGCAGCGATCCCTCGGCAAACTTCGTCAGCATATCAATTTCGCCGTCCGCGTTGTCCTGTACGCGCCACGTCAGCTGTTTGTCGTTGAGCAGAGACGAGACCTTTTCGATAAAGTCAAAGGTGCCCTCATCTTCCCCGATGATAAACTTCGGCGTACCGTTTGCATCACGCTCGGAAAGCGGCACGTTCGCACCGACCAGCAGAGCGTCGATCAGTCGAATATTGGTCGTGGAATATCCGTAAATATCACCGACGTCATATTTTGCGTCACCGTTGACGTCGGTATAGACGCCGCGGCCAAGCTCCATCATCTTATCGATGGTCCACTTGCCGTCCCATACGGTGTCGTACAGAACGTCGTCAAAGTAATTGCCGTACAGATTCTTGTTATAATAGATTAAGTACATACTCTCGATGAGCGTCAGAGAAATATCGCCCGCCGCATAGTAGCAGTGACCGTTGATCGTCGCCTGTTCCATGAAGTCGCCTGCCCACCACGGCTGTGAGAAGTCGAGATAATCGAGCGTATTGAGGTCGATGAACATATTCTCCAGCGCCAGCGGCGTGGTGCCGCTCATGTGATTGAGTGCCATGTCGTAGTCGTCCGAGCCCGCGGTGACAGACTTGCGGATCGCGTCATTGACCTGTGTCGGCGTATGGATATCGCTCGTCATCTTGATGTCCGTGATCTTGACGTTCAGACGTTCTTCGACTGTCATCTGGCGATTATACAGCGCGTCGTTGACAATGTCGCCCGTCGATGCCTCTGCCGTAATTTCGATTGCAAGGTCAGCGCCGTCATCGCGGTGGAGAATACGGATCTCCTGTCCGTCAAAGTTCAGCTCCGGCAGGTTGTCCTTGACTTGCGAGCGGTCGTTTTCGTCCACGGTTACACCTGCAGTTTCTGCCGCACCTGCAGTATCTGCGGCATTGGTGTCAACGGATGCTCCCGTATCGGAGCAGGAAGCAAATGCCGACGCGAGGATCAGCATTGCCAACAAAAGAGAAGCTCTGCGTGTTTTCATGATCGTCCTCCTCAATCAACAAACGGGAATCGCCGAATAAGGGATTCCCGTATAGGTTATATTTTAAGGCAATACCGCCTTATTATTCCACAACAAAGATAAACGGATAAACGTCCTGACCACCCTCAACGGTGTAGAACTCCGCATCGGGATACGTATCGGCAACGTGTGCTTCGAGTGCCGCAACGTCCTCTGCGGATGCATCCTTGCCGACAAACGCGGTGATCAGATAGATCTCCTCGCCGCCCATCTTGGCAAGCAGATTCTTTGCCGCCGTGAGGACGTCCTTTTCGGAGACGAGCATTTCCTTGCCGACGAAGCCGATGAAGTCGCCGCATTCGATGTGAACGCCGTTCAGCTCCGCATCGCGGATGGACGGGGAGATAAAGCCTGTCTTGACCATATCCATCGCAACGGTGAACATCTCCTCAATCGCTTCGGGATCGCCCGACTGGAAGTTCATCGACGAGATCGCCGCATAGCCCTTGCCGAGGTCCTTGGACGGAATGACGTGTACGTCACCGTCTTCCCACAGACCTGCCGCCTGCTTTGCCGCCATCACGATATTGCCGTTGTTCGGGAATACGAAGATGTGCTTTGCGTTGACTTCTTCAAACGCCGCCAGGAAATCCTGTGCGGACGGATTCTGCGTCTGACCGCCGGAAACGATCGCATCAACACCGAGCTGACGGAACAGATCGGCAATGCCGTCACCCGACGCAACCGCAACCGTACCGAAGTCCTTCTTCGGACGCTTGACCTCTGCCTTGGGTGCCTTCTTCTCCTCTGCTGGCGTTTCACTGTGCTGAACGTTCATATTCTCGATCTTCAGGGTCAGGAATTCGCCGTACTGACGGCAGAACGCGAGTACCTTTTCGGGTGTGAGCGTATGCACGTGCAGCTTGACGATGGAATCGGTCTTGAAGCAGACGATAGAATCGCCGATGGTCTTCAAAAATTCGATGATCACCGCAGGATCGAACGCTTCGATATCAACCTTTGCGTTCTGCAGCTGGATCAGAAGCTCCGTGCAGTAGCCGTAGGTCATTTCGCTGTCGGGACCGAACGAGGAATAATCGGTAACGGGTGCGCTGATCTTTGCAGGTGCTGCGTCGTCGGAGACCGTCTCACCCATCAGAATCTTATAGAAGCCCTGCATGATGTAGAACAGACCTGCGCCGCCGGAGTCGATGACCCCTGCTTCCTTGAGCGCCGCAAGCAGCTCGGGCGTTCTCTGCAGAGAATTGTACATTTCCTTGATGAGGTCGGAGAACAGCGTCATGATCGTGCTCTTTTCATCGAGACGAGCAACCGCGTATTCGACCGATTCACGGGCAACGGTCAGAATCGTGCCCTCGGTCGGGGTGATGACCGATGCATACGCGTGACGGACACCCTCCTGCAAAGCGGAGCCGATGACCGCCGCATCTGCCTTATCGTGACCTGCAAAGCCCTTCGTCATGCCGGCAAAGAACTGGGACAGGATAACGCCGGAGTTGCCTCTTGCGCCAAGCAGCATGCCCTGGGACAGCTTCTTGGTGACCTCGGCAAGGTTTGCAGAGTCCATGCCCTGCAGTGCCGCTACGCCGCCCTCAATGGTCATGCGCATATTATCGCCCGTATCGCCGTCCGGTACGGGGAAGACGTTGAGATTGTTGACCTCCTCGGCGTTGGAGCGGAGCTGTGCAGCACCGCCGCGCACCATGTTGGCAAACATCTCGCCGTCGAGATATTGTTCTTTCGTATCCGCTGCTGCAGCTTCCTTCAGCTGCGGATCCTTGGTTTCATTCTGGTTCATATCGTCCTCTTATTATCCGTTACAAATTTCAGTTGACGCGCTCGTCGCCCCAGTAGAACAGCGCGACCGTACCGGGACCGGTATGAGAGCCGATGACCGTACCGATGCTGTTGATGAGCACCTTGCCGTCGAGATTCGGGAATGCGGCTTCGATCTGATCGGCAACCGCGCGGGCGTCTTCTTCACAGGCGGAGTGGCACAAATATGCCTTGCCGTTGTAATCAAGACCGTCGCGCGCGTGTTCCTTCATGACCTCAACGATGCGGTTGATAGCGCGCTTCTTCGGTCTGAGCTTTTCACGCGGGATCAGCTTGCCTGCGTTGTCCATATTGAGCAGCGGGCAGATACCGAGCAGACCGCCGATCGCACCTGCCGTCTTGGAAACACGACCGCCCTTGACGAAGAACGTCAGGTCAGAGGAGAAGAACCAAATCTGCAGATTCAGTCTGTTTGCTTCTGCCCAGTCGGCAACCTCGTCGAGAGACTTACCCTCGTCACGCAGATCAGCCATCGCGTCGATGAGCAGACCGTAGCCGGATGCGGCAGACAGAGAGTCAACGATGCGGATCTTGCGGTCGGGATACT
>JAZQWK010000338.1:0-1887 GCA_045632325.1 Eubacteriales bacterium | reverse complement strand
CATCCAGCACCTTCGGCTTGTCTGGATTCACATACCCGACGGTATTGACCCGAATGTTCAGCTGATGCAGATTTCCGACCGCCCTCATATTGACCTCACGGCCATCGATGTACCGACTTCCCGCAGTACCGGGCTTGATACTGACACCCGCCGGGAACCATTCCATATACGTTTCCCATATCTCACCGCGCAGCGTTTTCAACATAAGTTCTTCCACAGCCTTATGTCCTGTCGGATAAAGAATTTCAAGCACATCCGAAACCTGATCGCGCGCTGCTTTGCTGTAATCCGCGACGATGATATTGCAATCAAAATCGGGATATTGCGCAGGATCGTAAATGTTCGGCGCCTCAATCCACCAGCCAGCGCCGAGCTTGATCGGATCTGTGTTCTTCAGATCAGTCCCCATTTTCACCAGCGTTTTCTTTACCAGAAACCGTGTATGTTCGCTGTCGCGGTTGTCCTTCAGATCGTAATACATTCCCGTCTGCTTCAGTCGTTCATAGATGGACAACTCCCGCCCGTTTTTCTTTGCGTTGACAAGCACTGTTTGAGTCTCTGCAATCCAGTCAACCGAGCAATCGAGCGTTTCCGCGACCACACGCAGCGGAACCATCGTGCGGTCATTGATGACAGTGCTTGCAACATCCAAAGTGACGGATTTTCCGTTGATTTTTGCTTGCGTTGTCCCTATGTACAGAACAATTCTGCCGTCGTCGATGTTCACGCTGCTGGTATCCGAATCCCACAATACCTTGTGACCAAGTACTTCCGCCACAAACCGCACCGGCACCAATGTCCGCTCATTCTGAATCACAGGCTTCTGATCAGGGAACTCCACCGCTGTTCCGTTTACCATAACTGAAATACCCGCCGATTTCGCAGATACACCGACAGTCATCATAACGAGCAACATTGTGACACAGACAATCATTAGATCAAGCTTTGCTATTCGTTTCATTGTGCAATCTCCTTTGTTGATTGGTTTTATTTACGGTTATATTCTACCATACTTCCTGAACCAAATGCAAGAAAGATTCCAGTCTATTTTTGCAAGAAAAAATGGCTGATCGGGCACAGTAAACCGCACCCGATCACGCAAAATTATGTATAAATCAATTCGTTTCCGACTATCTCCCGTACCGCCTGTGCAATGCCGTTCATCGCCGCTGCCCATTTCAACGGGGACACAGCTTTCATTTCCTCTGTGATCCCCATTTCTTTTTTCATATAAGCAATCAATTCCTCGGATCGACGTTCCGCTGCTTCATCGATTTCCGCAAGGTGATCCATAATTGTCCCTGTCAAAAGAAGCTCCGCATAGAGACCGGACTGCTCCCTCATGAGATAATTCCTTCGCTGTCTGCCCCAAAAGCCAAGCGGCTTCCTCGTTTTGTCATCGACCACGATCAACGGGAGATAGACATCGCCAACCAACTGATAGGTGATTCCGTTTCTCTCCATGTATGCAGGAAGTTCATTCGCGCTCTGATTCATGTTTGTATTCATAAGTGCCATCCTTTCATGTTCAAGTTTTTCTTTCTACTCTAATTATAAGCGTTTTCTCACACAGATGCAAGAGTCATCGCCTGCAAATTTCAATCTTCGCTGTAATTTTTCGCGGCAAATTCCGTGAGGATGCCGACACTTTCGCGGTCTTCGTAACCCCAAAGAATTTCGCCGATGATCTTGATCGCCGCCTTTTTGTACTTGCGGAACGTGTTCTCGCAGAGATAGATGCCTTGCTCCTCCATTTCCTCCAGCACCTGCTGCTGGTGGCCGGGCATGATGATGTGATGGTTGCCGATGGGGTTGGTCAGGAAGTAGGAGGAGAGCAGGTGGGGGTTGTCTAACCGAATGACCTGCTGGGTGCGGCAGAGATTAGGC
>JAZQWK010000337.1:0-1326 GCA_045632325.1 Eubacteriales bacterium | reverse complement strand
TCCCCGCCAGGCATCCAGCTTCTGGATCGTCGAAAACCGTCAGGCGCTGTTCTCCATCGGCTGTCACGACTTTTATTCCTAAAAACATAGCGAAAACCGCCGTCCCGAAAAAAACGGCGGTTTTACGGTTATACGGTGTTTGTGCGGTAACGAATACCGAGAATAATCTTCACAACCATTCCCCAAAGGAGCACGCTTGCGGCAAGTGCTCCGATCAGAAGAAGATCGGCAAGCGCCAGGGGGCTTGTGCGGAAAACCGCGCCGCCGAAATAGATCATACAAATTTGAGCTGCGATGATACAGCCGAAAATCACGACGAACGCGCGGTTGCCGGCAAGGCGGTGGATCGGATTGACGTGCGTCGTTCTTGCCGAAACGGAATTGGCAATATCGGCAAAGATGAACAGCGCAAAAAACGCACCGAGAAAATGAATCGGGTTTTCGTAAAAGCCGAAATGCTCACGCATTCCCTCACTGTGAACAAACCACAGACAAAGCGCAAGCAGATACGCACCCATCCACGCAATACGGCGCACCATGTACGGGCTCATGATCGCCTCACCGATCAGCTTCGGTTTTTCGCGCATCGTCTCTGCCGACGGCGCCTCTCCCGCAAACGCGAGCGATCCGAGTGTATCCATGATCAGATTCACCCACAGCATCTGCAGAACCGTGATCGGTGCATCGATGCCAAACAGCGGACACAAAAGCGATATCCCGACCGCCGACAGATTGGTCGTCATCTGGAACATGATAAACTTGCGAATGTTCTTGAAAATCGTCCGCCCGTACAGAACGGCTTTTGCAATGGAAGACAAATCGTCGTCGAGTATCACGATGTCACCCGCCTCCTGCGCAACCTCGGTTCCGCCTCCGAGCGCAAATCCAACGTCGGCACAGCGCAATGCAGGTGCATCGTTGACCCCGTCTCCCGTCATGCCGACGACAAGACCCGTATTCTGCGCAATCCGTACAAGACGGCTCTTATCCTGCGGCATGGCACGCGCAATGACACACAAACGCGGCAATACGTCTCGGATCTGTGCATCCGTCATCCTACCGATCTCCTCCGAGGTCAGAAGCAGACCGTCTGCGCCGTGAAGAATCCCCGCTTCTTTTGCAATTGCCGCAGCCGTTTCCCGTCCGTCCCCCGTCATCATCACAACGCGGATGCCGGCGCCAAAGAGCTGTCGGACAGTGCGGCGCGTATTCGGACGCAGATCGTCGCGGATTGAGATCAGACAGAGAAACCGTCGGACGCCAGCCTGCTCCACACACAGTGCAAGGACGCGTCCCGCTTTTTCTGTAATGGCATTGATCTGCTTC
>JAZQWK010000336.1:0-7032 GCA_045632325.1 Eubacteriales bacterium | reverse complement strand
TTGCCGTCCTTGACACCGACGCTCTTGAAATCCGGAACGGCGATGAAATACTGCCAGACCTTTTCGCAGAGACCGCAGTTATCAAATTCTTCGCGGAGGATCGCGTCAGCTTCGCGGAGAGCGTGGAGTCTGTCCCGGGTGACAGCACCGAGGCAGCGGACACCGAGACCGGGACCGGGGAACGGCTGACGGTAAACCATTGCGTGCGGCAGACCGAGCGCTTCGCCGACAACGCGGACTTCATCCTTATAGAGCAGGCGAACGGGTTCTACCAGTTCAAACTGCATGCCTTCGGGCAGACCGCCGACGTTGTGGTGCGCCTTGACACCGTCGGATTCGAGAATGTCGGGGTAAATCGTACCCTGTGCGAGGAAGGAAATGCCTTCCAGCTTGGAAGCTTCTTCATCAAAGACCTTGATGAATTCGCCGCCGATGATCTTACGCTTCTTTTCGGGTTCGTCAACACCTGCAAGCAGATCGAGGAAGCGGTCGGTTGCGTCGATATAAATCAAGTTGGCATCAAGCTCCTTGCCGAAAACTTCGATGACCTGTTCGGATTCGCCCTTGCGCATCAGACCGTGATTGACGTGAACGCAGACGAGCTGACGACCGACAGCCTTGATGAGCAGTGCGGCAACGACAGAGGAGTCAACACCGCCGGAAAGCGCTAAAAGAACCTTCTTGTCGCCGATCTGCGCGCGCAGTTCTGCGATCTGTTCATCGATGAAAGCCTGTGCAAGCGCGGGCGTGGTAATGCGTTCCATGGATTCGGGACGGACATTGTTCAGCATATATGATGATCTCCTTTGTCTGATTAGTTGGTATAGTTATCGAAGTAGCCCTGAACGAGGACAACGGGCGTACCCTTATCGCCGGAGCCGGAGGTCAGGTCGGACAGGGAACCGATGAGGTCGGTCAGCTGTCTGGGCGTCGTACCCTGAGATGCCATATTACCGACGAGGTTGTCCTGCTTTTCGCGGATGGACTTGGAGATTGCTTCCTTGAGTGCTTCGCCGGACAGATCCTTATAATCGTTGTCAGCGAGGTACTTGAGCTTCAGTTCGTTGGGCGTACCGACGAGACCGTCGGTAAATGCGGGAGAAACGACCGGGTCAGCCAGCTCCCAGATCTTGCCCTGCGGATCCTTGAACGCGCCGTCGCCGTAAACCATGACTTCGACATGCTTGCCGCATGCTGCCATGATTTTGTCCTGAACATCGAGAACAAACTGCTTACATTCGCGCGGGAACAGCTTGATGTTTTCTTCGGTGGACTTGTTGGAGCCGAGCAGACCGTAGCGTTCGTTGCAGCCGGAGCCGTTGACGGGTGCGTTCATGATGTCATCCAGTCCGCAGACAACCTTTGCACCGCCGTCACGGAGAATACGCTTGGTGCGCTTTCTGGTATGGATGTCGCAGGTCAGAACACAGTCGGTATAATTCAGGATGGTCTTTGCCTGGTTTGCGAAAATGATTTCAACATCACAGCCTTCTTCGCGGATGAGGTCGCCGTAGTAAGCGACATAGTCAACACCGGTGAATTCGTGCTTGTTTTCGCCGAACAGTTCTCTGTACTTTTCGAGAGTGAGAACATCGGAGTAGGGGTTGATGCCGGCTTCGTCGATCTGGTCATAGGTGAGCAGCGCATTGCCGACCTCGTCGGACGGATAGGAGAGCATCAGGACGATTTTCTTTGCACCGCGTGCAATACCGCGCAGGCAGATTGCAAAACGGTTGCGGGAGAGGATGGGGAACATAACACCGATCGTACCGCCGCCGAGCTTTGCTTTGACATCGGCTGCAATATCATCGACGGAGCAATAGTTGCCCTGTGATCTTGCTACGATCGATTCGGTAACGGAAATAACATCACGATCACGGAGTGCGAAGCCTTCGCTTTCCGCTGCGGCAAGGACGCTGTCTGCAACAATGGCTGCGAGATCGTCACCTTCACGGATGATCGGGCAGCGGATACCGCGGGATACGGTACCGACTAATCTTTCTTTCTGATCCATAATAGTGTAATCCTTTCTGTTGATGGTTTTTCCGGGAATATTACGTTGAAGTATTTCAGGGAAAGTAATTTCTGATGGTTCTAAAAAAATTACAATATATTATATCATACTATGCGCTGAATTTCAATATTTCATGCAAAAAAAATTGCTGTCTTTTCAAAAATATTTTGGAAAAATGCGGAAACGGTACGAATAGAAACAAAAATACCGCGGAATACAGCGCTGTATTCCGCGGCAGAGGATCAAATTTGTTCGGTTGGTTCGTCGTCAGCGGCGACGGCTTCCGTTTGGGTTTCGGGAGATTCTGCAGGTGCTTCCGATGTGGTCGGGACTTCTGCCTCATCCGCTTTTGCTTCATCCGAAGCAGGAGCGGCAATCGGCTCTGCGGTCTCTGTGGTCAAAGCGTCTTCGGCGACGGGTTCTTCCTTTGCAGGCTCCTCGATCTTCGCCTTGCCTTCATCAAAGACGATGATGCCTCTCGGACACTTTTCGACGCAATTGCCGCAGTGCGTACACTTCTCGTAATCGATGGAAGCAATCGCGCCGTTGACGGTGATGGCACCCGTCTCGCAGACCTTGGTACACATTTTACATCCGATGCAGCCGACCTCACAATAGGTACGGGTCACGGCACCCTTGTCAAGCGACGAGCAGCCGACGTGTACGGGTGCGTCGAACGGGATGAGCTTGATGATGTGCTTGGGGCAGGATTCCACGCAGATGCCGCATCCGATGCACTTCTCGGCACGGACGACGGCGACACCGCCCTCGACGTGAATGGCGTCCTGCGGACAGAGTAGCTCACAGGTTCCGAAGCCGATGCAGCCGTTGGGACATTCCTTGGGACCGCCGCCCAGACGCATTGCCGCGGCACAGTCGTGCGGACCTTCGTATACGTACTTCTGCTTGGCGTTGGCGCGCGTACCGGAGCACATGACCTGTGCGCGCATACGGGTGATATCTCCCGCTTGTACGCCCATGATGGACGCGATCTGATCGGCGACCGCCTGACCGCCGACGGGACACGCGGTGACCTTGGCGTCTCCCTTGACGATGGCTTGTGCACAGGCGGAACAGCCTGCAAAGCCGCATCCGCCGCAGTTGGCTCCTGGGAGCACTTCGGTGATCTCGGGGATCTTGGGGTCGACCTTGACCTCAAACACGATGGAAGCAAGTGCAAGCATTGCGCCGAGGACGAGGGAAATGCCGGCGATCCAAAGGAACGTGTATAATACGATCATAACAGACATTCCTCCTCACTCAAAAGTTGATGCCGGAGAATCCGGAAAACGCCATTGCGATCAGACCTGCGGAGATCAGAACGAGCGGCATACCGCGGAACGACTTCGGTGCATCGGCGAACTGCAGACGCGCACGGACACCTGCAAAAATCAGAATCGCCATCGTGAATCCAACGGCAGCGGCAAAGCCGACGGCGACGGAATAGACGAAATTATAGCCGTTCTGAATGTTGAGCAGGGCAGAGCCGAGAACCGCACAGTTGGTGGTGATCAGCGGCAGATAAATGCCGAGCGCCTGATACAGGGACGGAACGAATTTCTTTAAGAACATTTCAATGAGCTGGACCAGCGCGGCAATGATGAGAATGAACGCGATGGTTTTGAGGAACGTCAGATTGAACGGTTCTAAAATATAGTAGTAAACCGCCCACGTTGCCGCGGAGGACAGGGTGATAACGAACGTGACCGCCATACCCATACCGGCTGCCGTTGCGGGCTTGTCCGAAACGCCGAGGAACGGGCAGATGCCGTAGAACTTGGCGAAAATGAAGTTCTGGACAAGGACGGAGGAGAGCATCAGAAGCAGGATATCAATCAGCTGTTCCATTGGTTGTTTCCTCACTTTCCTCATGATTACTTAAGTCAGCATCGGCGGTTGCCTCTGCCGTGTTCTCTGCAGTTTCTGCGGGTTCCGCAGCGAGAGTCGTTGTTTCATCGGGAACGGATTCACCGTCGGGTGCAGTATCGGTATTGTCGGCGGGACTTGGTTCCGTTTCGGGAGCGTTGTCGTCCGTTTCGGCGGAAGGTACTTCTGCCGAAGGCTCGTCGGCTTTGGATGCGGGCGCCTCGGTGACGATTTCGTCGGGGAGAACTGCTACGCCCTCAAGCTTCGGATGTGCATCTGCATAAGCGGCGGCAAGATCTTTTCCTTTATTCACGGCGGCAGAGATCAGACCGAGCGTCAGGAATGCGCCTGCGGGAAGGATGAAGATCAGCGCGGGTTCAAATGCATCCGGCGTAACGCGCAGACCAAGCCAAGTGCCCGCGCCGAGGATCTCTCGGACGGATGCAATGAGAACCAGTGCTGCGGTGAAGCCAAGTCCCATGGACAAACCGTCGATCGCCGACGGAAGCACGGGATTCTTGGATGCGTACGCCTCCGCACGGGCGAGAATGATGCAGTTGACGACGATCAGCGGGATATAAAGACCGAGCGCGTCGTAAAGCGGTGTGAAGAACGCCTTCATCAGAAGCTCAACTGCGGTGACGAAGCCGGAGATGATAACGATATATGAGGCGATACGGATTTCCTTTGGGATGAATTTACGGAGCAGGGAAATAAAGATGTTGGAGCAGATGAGAACTGCGGTTGCAGCAAGTCCCATGCCGACCGCATTGGAGACGGAGGTCGTCGTTGCCAGTGTCGGGCACATACCGAGGAACTGAACGAGCGTGGGGTTTTGGTCGACAATGCCTTCTTTGATTTGTTTTACATATTTATTCATTGCCGTCCTCCTCTGTTTCTGCGGGATGGGTCTGCTGTGCGTTTTGTTCTGTCAGATAGGACATATCGTCAAGAATATTCAGATAATCAAATACGAGATTGACACCGTTTCTGATGGCGCGGGACGAGTAGGTTGCACCGGAAATGGCATCTGCATGGTTGGGACCGCTATCAAAGGTAACGGGACCGCCGAGTCCTTCGTAGCCGGACAGATAATCCTGCTCTGCGACCGCCATACCGATACCGGGCGTTTCCGCAATGGTCAGAACGCGGATGCCGACAATGCGGTGGTTGGGTGTGACACCGACCATCATGCCGACGTAGTCGCCAAATCCCATCGCCTGTGCGTCAACGCAATAACCGAGGAACATTCCTGCCTTATAAACGGTAAAGACCTCGTTGACGCCGTCGGGATACGTATCACCTGCTTCCTCGGACAGCGACTTGATTTCGGTCGCTTCGGGAAACAGCTCGAGAACTGCGGCATTTTTCTTTGCCTCGTCGTTGGCACGGATGACGGGTTCGGTCAGAAGATTGATGCAGGCCAACAGCAGTGCGGTCAGTGTGGTGATCAGCATGAGCTTTCCGGTGATGACGGCGATATGCTTGAGGAGCATTTTCTTTTCATTTTCCATTGCTCGGCACACCTCCGAATCTCTTGGGCTTTGTCAGATTGTCGATATACCAGACCAGGGTATTCATGATCAGAATCGCAAAGGTGATGCCCTCGTTATAGCCGCCGAAGTAGCGGATGAACATCGTAATGGCACCGCATCCGACACCGAACAGAAGTCTGCCGTTGGCGGTGACGGGGCTCGTGGCGTAGTCGGTTGCCATGAAGATCGCGCCGAGCAGCAGGCCGCCGCAGATGATCTCGCATGCAACGAAGTCCAAGCGAGCGGCGGGATTGAGCGGGAACAGGTAGGAGATCAGTGCAACGGTGGTGATATAGGCAACGGGGATATGCCAGGTGATGACGCGGCGGATCAGCAGATAAAGTCCGCCGCCGATGAGGAGCAGTGATGCGACCTCACCGATGGTTCCTGCTTTTGCGCCGAGCAGCATATTGAAAATACCCGTATCGGGAATGATGCCCGTCTTCAGCAGCTGCATCGGTGTCGCGGATGCGATGACGTCAGCGGTATCTGCGGTCATCGTCCACGCAGACGAGGTCGTATACGGCTCGGGAGACGCCGTCATATGCGCAGGCCACGCCAGCATCAGAAAGGCGCGTGCGGCAAGTGCGGGATTCATAAAATTCTTTCCGATGCCGCCGTAAAGCTGTTTGACGATCACGATGGCAAAGAACGAGCCGATGATGGGGAGCCAAAGCGGTGTGGTTGCCGGCAGGTTCATGCCGAGTAAAAGTCCTGTTACAGCAGCAGAGCAATCGGTTACGGTTACGGGTTTTTTGAGCAGCAGCTGATACAGTGCTTCAAAGGCTACCGCACTGACGACGGAGATCAGCAAAAGGGAGAGGGCACGCGGACCGAACACGTAAATACCCCAAAGACAGGGAAATACGAGTGCGATCAAAACGTCGATCATGACGGAACGCGTCGTGACGGGAGATTTGATGTGCGGGGACGAGGAAACCGTCAGCATTGCGTGCGCATCGATCTGCTTTTTGGCAGAACCTTTTGCGGGGGTCTCTGCGGCCGCTGCGGGTTCGTTCGTCGTGGTTTCTTTATCTGTCATTTGGAAGCTTCCTCCTTGTCTGCGGATTTTGCATCGGGCAGCTTCATTTCCTTTGCGGCGGAAACGGAAGCGGACGTAGGAACGGGCGGTGCTGCTTCCTTCTGGGATGCGGCAAGTGCTGCTTGCTGTGCGCGTTTTACGTTATTGAGATGCGTTTTGGTCTTGCGAATGAACTGCACGATCGGAACCTGTCCCGGACAATTATAAGAACAGGTGCCGCATTCGACGCAGCTCATGACGCCGAAGCGGTCAGCGTCGTCGAAATTGCCGTTCTGTGAAAATGCCGCAAGGTAATTCGGCATGAGGTGCATCGGGCAGTTCTGGACGCATCGTCCGCATCGGATGCACGCGTGGGGTAAATGATAAGGAAGCTCGTTTTTCTCGGAGAAAACGAGGATCGCGGAGGTACCCTTTGTGACGGGTGCTTCGATATCCCACTGTGCCGTTCCCATCATCGGACCGCCGTTGACGATCTTTTTCGGTTGGGCGCGAAGACCGCCGCAATAATTGATGAGATCAAGATACGGCGTACCGAGCGGAACGCGGAGATTCTTGGGATTTTTGATGCAGTCTCC
>JAZQWK010000335.1:0-37758 GCA_045632325.1 Eubacteriales bacterium | reverse complement strand
ATTGGCGCGTACAATGGCTTCTGTCTGTGCGGCGGCGACGGCAATACCGGAATCGGTCAGGTGAATATGGTCATCCTCGCGGATGAATTCCTTGTAGCGCGGCCAGATCAGGCTGTGCAGGTCATTGATGAGAACACCCATCTTCTGAAGCTCCGGAACCACCAGCGCATTGCGCGCGATGACTTCTTCATTGACGATTTCAGGATGATCCCAGACAGGCGTGGTCGTTGCGAAAATGACGGTCTTGCCCATGTGAGAGAGAATTCGCGCCAGACGGCAGACGGCTTTGACGTAGTCCTCGTCGGGTGTGAAAATGTCGTCGTCGTACAAATCGTCAAACAGATGGCAGGCATCCCACAGACCGTTGTTGAAGTGAATGACGTCCGCACCCTCGATCTGCTTTCTGCAGTCGTGGATCAGACGGAGCGTATTTGCGGTAAAGCATCCGTTGCGCGGCGGCTGCCAGCAGGTACAGACGTCGGCAAGACGGTCCTCAATCACCGTGCCGTAGCCCTGCAGAAGAATGGAGTCGCCGAGAAATACTGTTTTTTTCATGGTCAAAATCCTTTCTCAAATGATATGATTATTGCTCGCCGACCGTCGCTGCACGGTAGGCATCGATCAATACCAGATTATTGTCAAGCAGGTACATACACTGCTCAATTTCTTCTTTTGCGGCTTTGGATTGTTCGATGTAGTCTGCAGCGTTCAGTACGTCCCACGTACCGATGGCATTGGCTTCGGCGTTGAGCGCAACACCGGACAGCGGGAACTGGAAAAAGACTTCATCAGAGATAAACGAACCGCGTCCCAAATGCTGCTGCTGACAGACGACATTGGATTCCAGACGCAGAAGACTTTCGCCGAACATAATGCCTTTTTCGTTTTTCAGTCCGAGCAGATGCAGAAGCGTCGGCATGACATCGATATGTCCGCCCGCAACGGATTTTGTTTCCGTCACGCCGCTGCCGGGAATGTGGATCATCAAGGGGACGTTGAAGTGAGATTCGTAAGTATATGCCGCGCCGATCAGTTCCTCGACAAGCATCTTGGATTGCCAATCGTAAGCAGGAAGACCGAAGTGGTCACCGTAGAACGTCAGAATCGTATGATCGTATAGGTCGGCTGCTTTCAGTGCATCGATCAGCATACCGACCGCATGGTCAAAATAATGCACCGACTGCAGATAATTTCCAAACAGCGTGCCGACGTGCTCATCCCGAAGCGTCAGCATGTTGTACTGTTCGGGAAGCTCAAACGCATAATGTGAGGTCAGCGTGACCATAAACGCATAGAACGGACCGTTCTGCTCTTTCAGATAATCGACCGCACGGACGAAAAATTCCCCGTCCGAAACACCCATACCGGCGACCTCGTTCGGTTCGGCATAGTAATCGCTGCCCGACAGATAAGCGTCAAATCCCTGTCCGGGATACGCAGCATTGCGGTTCCAGAATGTGTTTACGTAGCCATGGAACGCCGTCGCGTTCGTCCAGCCGTTGTCCTTGAGCAGCGTCGCCATGGAGTAAAAGTCGTTATCGGCGTAGCGGGAATATGCAGCCTCGTCCACTGGCGCATACAGCGAATTGTTGACCGCAAACTCGGCGTCCGCTGTATTGCCGCCGCCGACCTGATAATAGTAGTTGTCAAAATATAGGGTATCCTCTGTAAGCAGCGCGTTGAGATTGGGCGTGATCTCCTGACCGTCGTATTCAAGACCGATGACGAAATTCTGCAGTGCCTCCACCTGGATCGTAATGACGTTCCGTCCTGCGGCAATACCGCGATACGGATCATCCTCCGCGTCAGCACCTCCCGGCTCCTGCTCATGCCAAACGGGCATAGACGACGCTCCGCCGATGCCCGGCAGAAGCTGTGACAGGATATCCGTCACGTGGTAGGTCAGAATTTCACTTTTGAAATAAGACGGCACAAACGGTGTGAACACACAGTATCCGACACAGATCACAAGGCTCAAAGCCGTAACAGCCGACAAAATCACGTTCTTTTGCATACGTAAGCTGCCCGCTTCCACGGCGCCGAACCATGTTTTACGGCAATATACGGCGTACAAGATCCAAAGAGGAACGTCAATGGCATACAGCAGCCGTGCAAAGGTGACGTTGGCGTAGATGGCGTCCGAAACGCCGTCCAGCTGTCCGAGATACTGCAGCATCACCGCAGACGGAAGCTTTCCGGTATAGGCACAGTAGACCGCATCGATCAGCATAAATACCGAAAGAATTCCGTACAGCACCATAAAAAACGGAAAATGGTCGCGGCGGAACACCAGTCGGATCAGAAGACACAGAATACCGACCGTCACAAAGGAGAAACAGAGCATCGGCAGGGTATATATACCAAGCTTCAGCATCCCCGTGTTCAGTGCAAACAGCTTTGCAGCAAACAGAACGAGCGGAAGAAGCAGTTCCAAAAGAAGCTGTACGACTGCACGGCGCGGAAAAGAGGAAAAAGAGGGTTGCTTTGAGGACATGAAACGAAATCCTTTCAAAATCAAGGTTTATGATACGTATACGGTGCGCCGTGACCGCAAAGCACCGTCCAATCGCCGCTGTCAAGGAGCGCAAACATATCCTCGCGCTGTTTTGCGGCAACTGCGGGAGCGGTATCGACCGACGTCATCAGATACGGAGCAAGCGCATTGAAGCGCGCCTGTGCTTTGGTAAAGCCCTTGATATTCACGAAGATATCCCCGGAGAATACGATGCGGTGTTCGCGGCAGATGAAAACGACCTCTCCGGGCGCATGACCGCCGCAGCCGAGATAGACCTCAAACTGCATCCCCAGCACATCAATCCGTCCTGCCGGTGTCAGACTGTTGTCTGCAGGATGCTTGAACACGGGACAGGTATCCTCCGGTTCGATGGGGATCATCTGAATCCGTTCCGGCGGACAGTAGCGCGAAAGCACCTTACAGATGCGGACATACGGCGCATGCAGAGGATTGTCTTCACGGCATGCGGGAACAGCCGCGCGTTCTTTTTCAAAATGCTCCACCGCGGTACGGGAAAGATAAACCCGGTCAAACAGGTCCATTGATCCGGTGTGATCCACATCGGGATGCGTTAAGAACAGTATTTTTTCTTTTTCGGCATAACCCGGTACATATTCGTGCAGGATGGCAGACAATTCCTCACGATAGCAGGTAAACCCGGTATCGACCGCAAGCACGGCATCCTCATTCCAAAACACACAGGTATTACTTCCGCACGGCGGCTCAATAAGCAGACCCGAAATTCCGCCCTCCGTCGTCAACCGTGTCATACGCGGCACATAAGCATCACCGCCGGAGCGCGACAGAATTTCCGCAAATTTGCCAATATATTCAAAGGTCTTCAGCGGCGTTCCGTCGGCAGCCCCACGGTCATCGAGATTCTGCATGATCTGATTGGCATTGACGATCAACTCCTGTTTTTCGTCGTGCGTGAGATCCAGCTTTTCGGAAATCTCGTTTGCAAATGACAGATAAAAGACCGTATTGTCAAGAATCTTCTGGCTCTTGTCATATTCCAGTACATGCACATCACACAGCATTGCCGCACGGTGCATGAACAGCGACATCTCGCTCTGGTTCTCAACATACAGACCGATTTTGAAGGACTGCATGGGACTTCCGTCCGACTGCGCACTGATATAGGAAATGTTGAAATGAAAGCTGTCGATGAGTTCGAGTACAGGCAGCAGTGTTCCCACTTCGTCGCGGAGCATAAATTCCATCAGCATGACATGACCGATGGCGGCATCGTCATTCAGATAACCGAGATCCCGCAGTGCCTGCTCTGCACGGACAAGAACGTCAGGCTCTCCTTCCACTTCCAGGAACAGGGTATGGGTATCGACAGCTTTGTTGTAGGATACACGGGTGATATTCAGACCGAGATCGGTAATTCTGCGGCTCGCAAGATAAAACGCACCGCCGCGATCCGGCATACGGGTCGTAAATGTTTTCTTCATAATTATATATAAACGGCACAGAGGACCGTCATGCATGCACAGACAGTCCTCTCTGATTGTCAATTTGTTTACTGATGCTTGATCGCGTAGTTCCACGCGTCTTCGCACATCTTTTCCACGCCGAGCTTCGCTTCCCAGCCGAGGATCGTCTTTGCTTTGGTCGGGTCTGCATAGCAAGCTGCGATATCGCCTGCACGTCTGGGCGTGTAAGTGATCGCCATCTTCTTGCCGGAAACCGCTTCCAGAGAATGGATCAGATCAAGAACGGAGTAGCCGGTACCGGTACCGAGGTTGAACGCGTCACATTCGGTGTGATTGCGAACCCAGTTGATGGCAGCCAGGTGACCCTGTGCCAGGTCTACAACGTGGATATAGTCGCGGACACCCGTACCGTCCTTGGTCGGATAGTCGTTGCCGTAAACGGTCATTGCTTCCATCTGACCGGTTGCAACCTTGATCAGACGCGGCATCAGGTTGTTCGGGATACCGTTGGGATCTTCACCGATCAGACCGCTTTCATGTGCGCCGGTCGGGTTGAAGTAACGGAGCAGCGCGATGGACCATTCCTTGTCGGAAACATAGATGTCGCGCAGGATCTGCTCGATCATCAGCTTGGTAGAGCCGTAGGGGTTGGTCGTGGACAGCGGGAAATCTTCCATGATCGGCAGAGACTTGGGAGAGCCGTAAACGGTTGCGGAGGAGGAGAAGACGATCTTCTTGCAGCCGTACTTGCGCATGGTTTCCGTCAGAATCAGCGTACCCGTGATGTTGTTGTGATAGTATTCCATCGGCTTTTCGACACTTTCGCCGACAGCCTTCAGACCTGCGAAGTGAATGACCTCGTCAATCTTGTTTTCGGAGAAGATCTTCTCCATTGCGTCACGGTCGAGCATGTCTGCTTCATAGAACGGGAAATCCTTGCCCGTGATCTTCTTGACGTTTTCAACCGCGCTCATCTTGGAGTTTGCGAAGTTGTCAAATACAACAATTTCTTCACCTGCATTCAGAAGCTCAACGCAGGTATGCGTGCCGATAAAGCCCGCGCCGCCGGTAATCAGAACTGCCATAATTGTTATCTCCTTTATGTGTTGGTCATCTGACCTTGATTTTGGTTTATCATCATTTATTATATCACATAATTATGAATAATGCAAGACAAATTTGCAAGGAATCTGAACTTTCCCCGTCTGTAAAAATGTGTAAAACGCAAATCACCGTCTACCAAATCAAGCGGTATAAGCTGCAGATCGACAGCCCTCGGCATTCGGAAAACAAAAAAATTAAAAAAAATTCAAACTATTTTTTGAAAAAGTATTGACAAACGAGCAAATCCGTGATATAATATTAAAGCAAACGAAAAATACATGGCGGAATAGCTCAGCTGGCTAGAGCAATCGGTTCATACCCGATAGGTCGTGGGTTCAAGTCCAACTTCCGCTACCAGGCCCGTTGGTCAAGCGGTTAAGACACCGCCCTTTCACGGCGGTAACAGGAGTTCGATTCTCCTACGGGTCACCATAAAAAAGAAAGAGCATTTGCTCTTTCTTTTTTTATTGCGATTCTACGCAGAAGCAACTCGGCAATTGGCGCGGAGTGATGGCTACATCTGTGCACAGCCTCAAAATACGGCATATCTCGAAAGGGGTATGCTGTTTTTTGCGTTTGTGTCCACAAATGCAGTGCTTGTCAGGAAAAGCAGACGGACTTTCGAGTTGCACGAGTCAAAGCCTCCCGGAAAGTAAGCGAATTTTACAAATACCTTTATCGCAATATATAAAAGCCTCAAAATCCTTATCCATACTGTATTTTCACTCCTTCCATATTCTGTGCTTTACAAATTTTATAGCAAAAAATGCTTTTGCTATATTATAGTAAAAAAATGACATCTTGATAAATAAAATCATCAAAAAAGATGTCATTTTTTCTGCCAGTAAGAAAAATCGGCACTATAATATGTATGGCGAGAAAAAGCCACGGCTCGCTGTGAGCCGTGGCTATCTGCTATTATGTTGTCTGTTCGACAAATTGGAATTTGTTATCTTTTCTTATATATCACAAGCTCGGGATTTTCTCCATTTTCCTCATATGTGCAGACGAGAAGAAAATCCATATTTGCGGCAATACCAAAGCATCTGCCGCCAAATTCGCTTTCAAGCTGACTTCCGAGATAGGTCTGTTTATCGTCAAGAAATATGACTTTTTCACCGTTCGGCAACGTGTATTCCATATTGATGAATTCGCCCGACAACACGTTCAGATTTTCCACCTTGGGCAACCCTTCAATATGTAGAAGCGAGTTGAATTCGTGTATAAGCTGTCGCTTAAATTCTTCGAGCTTTTCTTTTCCGCCGATTTGAGCATATCGCTTCCAAATATCAAGGGTGTATTCACCGTCTACATAGCACCACTTGCAGTATTCCTCATTGAAAATTCCGTCTTTCTCACGGCTGATATTGCAATCTTCCATCGGCATACCGCAACACTCGCAAATAAGCTCTCGCGGAGCACCAAGTAGAGTATTGATTGACACGTCAAACAATTTGGTAAGGAGTTTGAGTGTATCTATATTCGGTATCGTTTCCCCTGTTTCCCAACGGGAAACAGCCTGTCTTGTTACAAAGATCTTTTCGGCAAGCTCCTCTTGCGAAAGACCTTTTTTCGTTCTTAGTTCACGAATAATGTCCTTTGTTTTCATATAATCACCGCCTTGTAAGTTTGTGATTATATTATATCACGGACCATAAAGATTGACAAGCAACTTGCTGTTGCCATTTACTCGTTAAATTCAAGTTTATCTAATAGATACATTATATCATAAAACCGCCCAAATGTAAATAGGACGGCTTGAATTTTCACTCAAACCGCCCTATTCGTTAGGAAACCTTACAATATTCGAACCTTGCAGGTTCTTGCTCCCCCTTTCAGGAGATGATACGCTATGTTAAAAACTGTCCTTAAGAGTACGTCTCTTTTGCTCTTTCTTTTTTTATTGCGATTCTACACAGAAACAACTCGGCAATTGGTACGAAGTGATACAATCGCTTTATCACAAGGAAATGGGGAAAACGATACTTATCATAGCCCCGAACCGAGGTCGAAGCGATGAGGTAAAAGTTAAGAGTGAAAAGTGAAAAAGTAAAAACCCGATCACTTACGTAATCGGGTTTTTGGTGGGGGATGGTGGATTCGGACCACCGAAGTCGATAGACAGCAGATTTACAGTCTGTCCCCTTTGGCCACTCGGGAAATCCCCCATATGGAGCTGGTGATCGGAGTCGAACCAACAACCTGCTGATTACAAATCAGCTGCTCTGACATTGAGCCACACCAGCATTGAAGGTGTCAGATGACTTCCTCACCTTGCGACGTATAATATTATAACACATCAAATCCGATTTGTCAATAGGTTTTTCAAAAATAATTTTATATCGGCAGCTTTTCCGATTCTGATTCCATCTGTTGCCGAGCACTGTATCAATGATCGCTTGTTCATTGCAACAAGGAATTGATCATTGACCGATCAATCCTTACATGGTATAATATCACCGTAAGCTTACAAAATCATATTTTGGGGGTACAACATGAATCTGAAGATCGGCACGATCATCAAAAAACTTCGTGCAGAACATAATATCACACAGGACACACTTGCCGCCGCCATCGGTGTCACGCCGCAGGCGATCTCGCGCTGGGAATCTGCAAACGGCTATCCCGACATCGAAACGCTGCCCGCGCTCGCCGATTTCTTTTCCGTCAGCATTGATGAGCTGCTCGGTTACAAATTATCCGAGCGCGAAGCGGCACTTGCAGACATCAAAACGGAAATGAACCGCCTTGCCGAGGTTGGCACCGTCGAGGAACGACTTGCATTTGCCAGACGTGCACACGCGCTGTTTCCGTCGGACTATGAAATCAAAGAAAATCTCGCTGTATGCATCTACTTTATCTGGGATGAAAACCGCGATCCCGCGCTCTTTGCGGAAATGGAGGGGCTTTGCAAAACCGTTGTTGCGGAATGCAGGGACGATGACACACGCTATGACGCGATCAATCTGCTCATCAGCCTTTACGGCGAAACGGGGCAGACCGAAAAAGCTTTGGAAACGGCAAATTTACTGGCACCGATGAAATACTGCCGCGAATTTGCGCTGTCCTCAGGCATCGGCGACGGCAAAACGGAGCTTTACATTCAGGATGAGATCGACAAGCTGACCGACAGTCTCGGGCTTTGCATCCGCAACTATACGCTGAGCGAAGATCTTCCCAACGGTTCCGATACATGGGAGCGCAAGATCGAAATCCTCGACATTTCGACCGCGCTCTACCGCATGATCTACGGGGACGATCTGCTGTTCCATCACAATCGGATCGCGCACAACGAATGGCTGAAATCGACGTTTCAGATGTCGCTTGGCAAGACGGAAGAAGCACTCGACTCGCTTGCGCGCATGGCGTTTCACACCGTCGAATACGATAAGTCGTATCTCTATGACCACGGAAAGTGCTTTACGTCCATTCTGGTTGACAAAGTAGTCTATCCGGAACCCAGCAAGGAGTTTCATGAACTGACGGAACACTCACAGTGCTGGTACATGCTCGACCGTCTGCAGAGCCCGCGCTATGACAGCGTGCGGGAACACCCGCGGTTTGCCGACGTTGTCGATATATTAAAGCAGTACGAACGATAATCACAAAAGAGGGAACGCATTCCATGACGAATCAGCGTTCCCTCAAAATCTTTTATTGCATGACAAACAGCGCGCGCATCGCGGGAACGGTCAGGTCCGCTCCTGCGGCAAGGGATTTCACCGTACCGTCAGACGGATCCCAGATCTCGGCATCAGCCGTGCCGGAATAGGCAATCTTTGCATCACAGCGAGACTTGTTTGCAAGCATATACAGCGTCTTACCTTCCGTTGTGACGAATCTGCCGCGCAGGACAGTACCGCCCTCTGCCATTCCGCGGAATGCAGAGGTATCGTCCTATGCAAGCTGTGCGAGAATTTCGGGAAGCTCGGCGGTCGGCACCGTGTTTTTGGAAAGATCACCGCCTGTCAGCGCATCAAAGCGCGGCTTTTCATGGAAGAAGACGACGTTGACACCGGCGCGGGCGAGAATTTCCAGTGCGTCGTGCGCGTCACCGTACATAACGTCCACACCCGGCAGAAGCAGGTTCTTCACAGCACAGCCGGAGATCATCGCCGTGCCCGTTTCTTCTGCTGTTCGTGCGGCTTCCAAAATATCCTCGCGGTCAACGTAATAATAGTCATGACCTGCTTCATATACCGCACGCATCAGCGTCGCCGTTGCATGATCGGCCTTGCGGTCACCGTTCTGCCAGCTTCCGCTGTAAGCAGGCTTTTCTTTTGCCTGCGCGTCCTCCAGCGGATAGTAGATAAATGTATCGCAGTCGTTGTGAAGCCCATCGAGCATCGTACCGAGTCGTCCGACGTACTCGTTGAACCAAACGGTTTCCTCCTGATTCGTGTAACCCTTGGCATTGGGGAACCGTCCGCCGCGCCATGCAGAGAAGTCCGCCGAGAAATAGGAATGGGTCTTGCGGACACCGCCGAGATACAGCATACCCATTACGGCAGTCATATTGTCAAGCGGTGCCTTCTTAAAGGTTTCAACGTCGGCAAACGGGCAGATTTCAACCATCATGCCATTGGTTTGCTTCTTGCGCACGACCATCTGCGCAAATTTCGCAGTATTGTAGTCATAAATTTCGGGATAACAGCAAAGAACGTCAATGCCGGGATAGCTTGCGGCAGAAACAACGCGAACGTAACTTCCGTACTGCATGACGTGCTGACTGATGGCTTCCTCGCAGACGTAGTGCCCGGAGAATCCACCGCCGTGCTCCTCACACCACGCTGCGATCTGACCGGAATATGCTTCTGCAACGAGCTTACCGACCAGCTCGTAAAACTTCACGCGGACGGGATAGGCATTCTGATGTCCCTCAAAAAGCAGCGGGAGTGTCGGCAGCATCGATTCGCCGTATTCCGCCTCATAGGCTTCAAACAAGCCGTCAACCCACGGAACCAGCGCGTAATTCCACGTTTCATAGTCGCGCGCATAGGACGTATGCAGACTCGGCTCATCGGTAAAGACGTTTGCCGCACGGCGGTACGCATCGGGAATTGCCTTTACGATCGGCTCAAAGCACAGATCGAGGAACCGCTTGACGGCACGCTTATCCATGACGTTGATGTTGTTCTTAAAGGAAGAGACATTGTGCGTGCTGTGAGAGCCTTCGTGCGCATCCTTGACACAGAAGATGTACAGAATCTCACGCTCGGCAAGATCACAGACAACTTCGGTTTCCATGAACGGCACGGCTTCCATTTTATCAAACCGCACGTAGGTGTCATCCAGGCGCGGGATATACAGCGGATACTTCGCCGCCCAGACGATCTTGTCGGAGACGTCGTCAAGATGATAATGAACGTGCTTGGATTCATATGCAATACGGCGCACCATATAAAAGCCTTTTGCGCGAAGCTCGGGATGTCCGTCGAGCACCAGACCGCCGCCCTGTCCGCTCGGATAGCCGTCCTCGTCATAGATCCAGATGCCAAGGTCATGCGCCTCCATCGCATCGAGCAGAACGGAGAACTTTTCAAGATTTTCTTTGGAGGAGGTAAAGCCGTTTGCAAACGGGACGTTGGTGACCGCACCGCCGTAACCGTAATCACGGTAGGCATCCATGTGCGCGTTGTAGTCCTCCATCCAATGATGGGTCATCGGGAAGACGCGGTATTGCAGAGCCGGATTCTGAAATGCTTTCAAATCTTTCATAAGATCGTTCCTTTCCGAAATGATTTTCTTTGATTTCAGTATAGCGGATTTATGATCATTTGTCAATACGGTTTTGGCAATTTTTCTTGACGGCGGCGCATTTTTGTGATATGATGGAAACAGAAAACACGTTGTAAAAGGAGACGACCATGATTTACGATATTTCGCAGGAGCTGTTGTCCTGCTCGGTATATCCGGGCGACCCCAAACCAACCGTAACACCGCTCAAACGCATGGAGGATGGAGAAGTATACAACCTGTCCTCTGTCTCCATGTGCGTACACAACGGCACGCATATCGATGCGCCGGCGCATTTTTTGGCGGATGGAAAAACGGTGGAACAGCTTGATATATCTGCCTGTATCGGAAGCTGTTATGTTTATCGTCAGGAAGGGGTGCTGTCGGCAGAAGATGCGGAAACCATCTGCATCGCGGCAGAATCGGTCGGCGGCGGTGAGAGAATTTTACTGTCGGGCGGCACGGTTGTAACAGAGGATGCGGCAGAGGTCTTTCTGCGGCACGGCGTGCGTCTTGTCGGTGTGGATTCCCAATCGGTCGGACCTGCTGACGCGCCGATGGCAGTTCATCTCAGACTGCTTCGGGCAGAAGTCATCCTGCTCGAAGGTCTGGTGCTCTCTCATGTTCCGATGGGCGCGTATACCCTTTGTGCGCTTCCTCTCAACATCGCGGGATGCGAGGGTGCACCGTGTCGCGCGGTACTGATCGGGGAGGCGTGACCGATGCTCGGACGTTATTTTGCCCGTCGAAATCGCACCCATAATGAAGGATTCCGCATTGACGGCTATATCCGCTCCCAGAACGACGAGCCTGTCCGACACATGAGATACGGCTGGAAAACCATGGACTATAACGGATGTGAAGTCATCGCCTGTTATCATGCGCTGCTATCGCTCGGTATCACCGCTTCCTTTTTTGAAGTGACAGCGGTCTGCTCGGAGATCGGACTTTGGCTGTTCGGGCTTTGGGGGACAAGACCGCGTGCGCTGATTCCGTTCTGCCGCAGGTACGGGATAGCGTATCGGAGATATCGTAAACGGGATTTTGATACAGTGACAGAGAATGTCGTTCTGTATGCATATTGGAATCCGCGTTTTCATGGGATCCACACGGTAGAGCTGCATCACACGGAACACGGGTATATCGTCACCAATCTCGGCTATCTGCGCGGACGGTATTTTTCATCGATGGGAGATGCTCTGCGCGCCATCCGTACTCCGTTGCCGATATTGTGTCTGGGAATCTCCCTAAAATAACCGTAGGTGGAGTAACATATCGGTTTTTCGGAACATCAACCGCCGGTTGCGGGAAAAATCCACGTTTGGTTGAGCGAAATCCACACCTGTTCCATTCCGAAATTCTTTGAGATATGGTATGATACTGTCAACGGCGGAACATCACTGCCGAATCCATACAATACAGGAGCGTTTGAATATGATGACAAATGAAACACTTGGTGCACGGTTACAGAGATTGCGCAAAGCAAAGAACATGACACAGGACGAAGCTGCGGAACGGCTGAATGTTTCCCCGCAGGCGGTTTCCAAATGGGAGAATGATCAGTCCTGTCCCGATATCATGCTTCTGCCGCAGATCAGTGAGCTGTACGGTGTGACGACCGACATTCTGCTCAAAGGAGAAGAATCCGTCCCGGATGCCCGCATTGCATCACCCGAGGAGCGCAAGAGCTTCCATCAGATGATGCTTCGCATCAAGGTCAATTCCGCAGACGGTGATATCGTCCGTGTCAATCTGCCGCTTGCGCTGATCAAAATCTGTCTGGAATCGGGAATGGCGATTCCGCAGCTACAGATGCAGATGCACAATGAGGTCATCGGAAACATCGACTGGAGTCAGATCATGCTTTTGGTGGAACAGGGTGTGATCGGGAAGCTGGTCGAGGTACAGGATGCCGACGGTGATTATGTCGAAATCACGGTGGAGTAAGATGCGCATCATCGTAAAACCCGAGGAATTCCGTTTTCCGATTCCCATTCTGTTCCCCTCTGTGCTGATATTCAATCACATTACGGCAATCATCGGACTTGTGGTTCTGCTGATTGCACGGATCTGCGGCGCAAAATGGATCAAATCACTGCCGATTTCCCCATGGAACTGTTTTTGGATGTTTCATCGGCTGATTATCGCGTATTGGATCACACGCTTCCGTATTCCCGGATGGAAGATGGTGGAAGTGGACTCGCCGGATGCGTGCGTGACGATAAAACTGTAATTCCCTCGGCGAATTTCCCGAAAAGTCTTGCAATGCGTGCGGTTCTGTGGTAAAATATAGTATCTATTTCAGCTTGTTAGCAAAGGAAAGCACGCAATGATTTACAATACCATTCTCGAAGCCATGGGACACACGCCCATGATTCGTCTTCAGCGTCTCTGTGATCCCGACGCGGCGGAAATTCTCGTCAAATTTGAAGGACTTAACGTCGGCGGTTCTATCAAGACCCGCACGGCATTCAATATGATCCGCGATGCGGAGGAAAGAGGTTTGATCGGTCCCGATACGATCATCGTTGAACCGACCTCCGGCAATCAGGGCATCGGTCTGGCGCTCGTCGGTGCGGTTCGCGGTTATCAAACGAAGATCATCATGCCCGACTCCGTTTCCGTGGAGCGAAGACTTCTCGTCGAGCATTACGGTGCAGAGGTCATTCTGATTCACGACGCGGGCAACATCGGTGCCTGCATTGAGGAATGTCTGAATACCGCACTGCGCATGAAGGAAGAAGACCCGAATGTCTTTGTTCCCCAGCAGTTTGAAAACCCCGCGAACTCCGCCATCCAGCGCAGTCAGACGGCACAGGAAATTCTGGAGGATGTCGACGGTCCGATCGACGGCTTCTGCTCCGGCATCGGTACGGGCGGTACGATCACCGGTATCGGCGAAGCGCTCAAGGCTGCAAATCCCGATATGACCGTCTGGGCAGTTGAGCCGGAAAACGCCGCGATCCTCTCCGGCGGCTCCATCGGTACGCATGTGCAGATGGGTATCGGCGACGGTGTCATTCCCGCGATCCTGAACACGAACATCTATAACGACATCTGCATTGTCAAGGACGAAGAAGCATTGCAGGTATCCAAAGACCTGGCACTCAAGGAAGGTATTCTCTGCGGTATTTCCAGCGGCACCAACGTTGCTGCGGCAATGAAGCTGGCGAAAGTACTGGGCAAAGGCAAAACGGTCGTGACCGTCCTTCCCGATACGGCAGAACGCTATTTCTCCACACCCTTGTTTGAATAATATGATGACACCCCGTGATCGGCGATGAAACGCTGTCACGGGGTGTCATTTTGTTAAGTTCGGTTCACAACAGCACCATCACCCATTCCGTCAGATACACGGCGATACACGCCGAGACCGCAACGGTCAGCAGTCCTCTGCCGAACCATGCAAGAACGACGGAAACCGCCAGACCGACGGCGGCGGAAATAAGATTTGACGTCGAGTACAGAATCGCGGGGAACGTCATCGCGCCCAGTACTGCATAGGGAACGTAGTACAGAAAGGACTTAATGAAGCGGTTTTTGATGGGTTTGCGGAACACGACGAACGGAAGCATACGGATGAGATACGTCACCGCCGCCATCACGAAGGTATATAACAAGAGCATCGGGATCGTGGTCGTCATATGGATTCCGCCTCCTCTCCGTCATCATCGGGGATCGGCGCGAACACAGCCCCGAGGGATGCCGCAATGACCGCACAGATGATAATGACAAATCCGCCGGAAACACCGGACAGAATGGGAATATAGCGGAACGCACAGGCAAGTGCCACCGCACCGCCGAGCACCAGCGCCACCGCACGGCTTTTCTTCGCAGGCGGAATGACGATGGCAACGAACATGCCGTAGATGGCAATACCGAGCGCCGCCATAACCGATGCGGGAAGGATTCCCGACGCGACGGTCCCAAGCAAGGTGCCCGAGGACCAGCCGATATACGGCGCGACGATCAGACCGAACAGGTAATACCGTCCGACCTTGCCCGGCTGTCCCGACGCCACGGCAAAGACCTCGTCGGTGTTGCCGAAGGCGATCAAAAAGCGGTCACGCAGACGGACGGTGCCGTCGATCTTTTGTGAAAGCGACACGCTCATGAGCGCATAACGCATATTGATGACGCACTGCGTCAGAATCATCTCGCCCATGGCACAGCCGAGTACCATCAGATCGAGTCCCGCCAGCTGTCCCGCCGAGGTCAGATTGGTCATGGAGATCAAAAGAGCGATCCATCCGGGAACACCGCGCGATACTGCGGTGATGCCGAACGCAAACGATACGGACAGATATCCGAGTCCGATCGGTACGCCATCCCGCAGACCGCGCAGGAATTGTTGTCTTGGTGATTCACCAAGTTGAGTCGATTGTATCAAGGTTTCTTCTCCGAGTGAAATACGTAATATTGGTCAGACGTGGATTTCCGCCATCGTGCCGTTTGCGCCGCGTCCGAGTTCGGTGCCGTCCGCGCGAACAACACGCCAGCCGTCACGCTCCAAAAGGACGTCAAATACCGCACCGTGGGCGACGATATTTTTCAGATACAGATGATCAAGTGCTTTGGGCAGCGTCGGCTTGATCGTAAAGGAATGAAGACCTGTGGGGATCATGCACAGAAGACCTTCCGTGATGACCTTGCAGTACAGCGCCGATTCACCCGACAGCTGTCTGCGTCCGCCCTCGGGATATGCCTCAACGGCATACGGAACACGCTCGCCGAGCAGACGGTTGTTCGAGTAGCGCAGAAGCAGATCAAGCGCCGTTTCCGTTTCCCCTGCCGCAAAGATACCGCGCAAGGTATACAAGGTCGAGCGGTCCCAGATCGTGACACTGCCCTCCTCCGTCAAGAATCCGTCGGGCTTCATCAGATATTCCGAGCAGAGCGCATCAACCGTACCGCGGGTGCGACCGTAAAGACCGACACATAGCGGCATGCAGATCCACGAGCGGAGCTTTTCGCATCCGTCATAATAGCGATAGGTCGCCATGCCGTGCAGATCGTGACCGAAATGCGCTTCGATGGCAGATGCCAGCTTTGCCGCACGTTCTTCAAACAGTTCTGCCTTTTCTTCGTATCCAAACGCACGCTCCAAAGCGGCAAGTCCGAGCAGACCGGCATAGGTGAGCGTGGAGGTACAGAGATTGGCTTCCCCTGCCGGGAAACGACCTTCCAGCTCGTCGGAATCAGACGCAATGACACCTGCGGCGTTCTTCTTGCGCTCACAGTATTCCGCACACCATTCGATTGCGGGAAGCAGTTCTTCCGCAACGGTTCGGTCGCCCGTCGTCAGCGCGTAACGGGATGCACCGTAGAGATACATCGCAGCATCGCCTCGGTCACCGGCACCGTTCCAGTAGTCAACGCCTTCCGCGATGACGGAGGACGGAATCGGCAGATACGCGTCACACATGAACGGAATGTACATACGGTACGCGTTCATGGCGGCATCAAGCAGCACGGGATCGCCCGTGTACGCAAAGTAAGGACCCGCGTATTCGACCTGGTCGTTGCACCACGTTGCGGCGTAATAGCTGAAGCCACCCGGTGCGTGAAGCTTGCCGTAACCGAAACGGGTATCGAAAATGCTCTCACCGGCACGGAGCTTTGCAAAACGGAACATCGTGTCAAGCACGTCATTGCCGGTGTCGAGCTGCATCGGCTCGGTCAGACGGCGTACCGTTTCGCGGCGCTTGCGCAGTGCATCGTCTGCATTTTCTGCGGGAATCGGCTCATGTGCGACACGACCGGAAATCGCGATGGAATAGGTATACTTCGCACCTGCATCCAGCGTGATCGGTGCAAAATCGGTGGTATATTCGATGAGATTGATACCCATCGGTCCCATATCGCGTCCGAGACAGGGATCGGGTGCGGTAACGTCGAGCGTGACGGGCGTGTCGGATGTGTTTTCCACGGTGACACGCTCAAAGCACAAACGCTTGTCAGAGGACGGAAAGCATTGATGGTTCAGACGAAGCGCACCGCCGTTTGCCGCGGTAAACAGGGTCAGCGTGCCGTCCAGTTCCGCGCGCAGAAGGGTTTCAGCAATCGGTGCACCGCCTGCAAGCAGCTTGGGCAGACAGTCTGCGGGAATTGCCATCTGATAAGAGGCGTGGGTATTGTTGGGACGGGTACGCAGGGTCGGGAAGACGGGATGGTGCTCCAACACGAAGCCAACCTCCGTCATACCGTAACGGACGACCTGTGCGCATCCGAAGCCCGCCATTTCAATATCGTCGGTATGCAGATCCCCTGGGGTAACGTCCCAGGCAACGGCATGACCGTTTCTGATGATTTGCCAGCGTGACATGATGTTCTCCTTTTATCAAGGTTCGATAAGTGTGATTGTAATCTCTTTGATCTGTGCTTCTGTCAGATGGGGAAGTCCCTTGACCTCAATAACATAATCGCGGTGACCGTTGCCCGCACCTGTGCTGATGACAATCTCCTCTGCGCGGTGTCCGTTGACCGTGACGGTCAGAACGTCACCGATTTTGTCATAAAGGGATGCAGGATTGCGCGAAACGGAGCCGTCGTAGCTTTGGCTGACCAGCGGATCGAGCAGATGAAACAGTGCGCCGGAGTAAAAGAGACCGGAATACTGGTAAAATGCCATCGTGAAGGTATATCCGCCGCCGTCAGACCGCACGGAAAGATCGAAAAAGTCCGCATCTCCCGTGGTTCTGATGCCGCCTTTTGTCATGGTAACGGAAAACATACCGATCGCCGCGTCGCCTTCCTGCTTTTCCGCACCCTGTGTCAGCGGAATGCTGTATACATAGCCTGCCGGCTTCGGGCTGGTGATTTCCAGTCGGCGAGTATTCCCAAACCAGTTGACGATATAGCCGAAATCGCGCATCGCCTCGGCATGGATATAGGTTCTGCCGCCAATGTTGTATGCCGTAATCGGCGTACCTTCCAGATACGTCACAATGTCAGTGACGTAATAATTGCCGAGCACAGAACCTGACGGCTTGGTATTGCGGCTGACCTTGGGCGGATTTTTGACCTCACCGGTCATTTCCGTAATGTGCAGGGTGCGGTCAACGGCAGACCATACCACGGAGTGACTGAAATACCGCATATCTTCTGCTGAGATCAGCGTCTGACCGCCGATATTGATCGCGTCGATTTCCGCACCGTTCAGCGTCGTGACAATGTCCGTGCTGTAGTATTTTCCCGCAACATCACCGGGACGTGCGGCAGAGATCGGCATCACAAACGAGATCAACAGAAGCACGGTAAGGAACAAAACAGAGATACGGGATTTCATACAGTCTCTCCTTTTCATTGATTGTTAAATAACTTCAATGCCTGCGGGAATGACGGTTTCAGCGACCGTTTCGCCGTTTTCTCCGCGCTTCAGATCAAGGACGATCATGCCGTGCGGTGTGGGAATTTCCACGTGAGCAGTTTCAAGTCCGAGCAGGTCGGGATTCAGCGAAATCTTATCATAGCCCGGTTCATGGAGAACGAGTCCCGACAGTGCCAGCGGAAGTGCGTAAGCAGGAGTACCGCCCCATGCGTGGCTGTGGTCGAAGTGATAGCCCTCGGGCGCGATGAAGCCTTCTGCAAGACCCTTGGAGCAGTCCTTGCACGGTGCAACCCACTGACGGAGAACCGTATCGGTATATTCCGCGCGCAGACCGTTTCTATAAACGGCATCGAGCAGGAAGTGCGTGAAATACGGCTGCAGCTCGCCGAGAGATTCGTCGGTCATGACCTTGGTCAGCAGATCGCGGCAGGTATCGCGGTCGACAATGCCGAAGTAAGCGGCGAGGACGTTGGCATGCTTGCGGTAATAGCGCTTCTCGACGTTCTGCGGCATCGACCATTCGTTGATCAGATGTGCCGCCGTCGGCGTATTCAGACCTTCAAAGAACAGACCGCGTTCCTTGTCGTAAAGGATTTCGCAGACGGCCTTCTGAAGCGAAGCTGCCGCCTTTCTGTTCATGTCTGCCATTGCGGTCTCACCGATCGTTTCGTAGACCTTGACAGCGGTCATCAGTGCGCCGTAGTAGTACATATTCATGCAGGATTGACCGAGTGCCTTGGGCGGATGGTGCATATTGATGCCGTCCGGATACAGCCAGTCGATGAACATATAGTCCGGCGGATTTTCGATGATGCCGTTGTCGCCGACGTAGGTCGCAAAGCGCTCGAGCAGGATCGTCAGTGCATCTTCACAATCGGAAAGCAGCGTCTTGTCACCGTTCAGCATATAGACGTCCCACAGCATCTGAACCCAGATGAGAGAATAGGTCGTGTGGAACATACGGCCGTCGCGGTAGCGCAGAAGCTGAGCCGTACGGCGAACGTCAAACGCGGAAAGCGTCTGATCGCCGAACGTAAACTGCGTCATCATCGCTTCGATGTAGTAGTCACCCGTGCATGCCATCGGCTCGCAGTGACGCGGGCTGTCAAGGTGCAGCGTCTGACGGCAATACTTGAGCGTGTGCGCACAAACGTCGGTGACGAGGTTCAGATCGTCATCGGAGGTAACGGTCTTTGCGTGGACGTAAACGGGATAATGGGTTGCAAGCAGACCGACTTCCACGGTTGCGGGTGCGTCGCCTTCGTTTGTAACGTCAACCATCAGCGCGCCTGCGGAATGGATGTCAAAGCCGCGGTAACAGGTGTCCTCCGTAAACAGATAGTTCTCTGCAGAGCCCTGCTCGCCGGTTTCCGAAGCCCAGACCTTCACACGGACGGGACCCGTCGTCTTGACGTTGGCGGTGATATACGCCGCGTAGATCTTGTCAAGCTCCATCGTACGGGAGACGGTTTCACCGGGTGCGGCAGTGATGACGTTGTTTTCGGGAATCACCTCATGCTCGGTACAGGGAGCAAGAGGAGAAGTCAGACAGTGCCAGATATTGGGAATGTTTTCCGCCTTGACCCAACCCTCGTTTTTATGGGTTCCATCAAAGCATCCCGGACGGTAATATTCACTCATATAGCGGATATCCCACGTTTCGTCGGTGAGATAGACAGTCTTGGTGCCATCCTCAAAGGTCACATGGGCGGTTAAGAAAAAGCCGCCGTGACCGTGGGAAATTTCAAGCCAGCGGGCAGGCTGCATTTTGACAACAGCAAAGAAATCCGCAATACCTTCGGCGAAAGCAGCACTGTCCTCTGCGCTCAGATGCAGCTCGGTTGCATACTGCTGGGGATAGACGCGTTCATTGAACAGAAAGTCGCCGCCGATGCTGGAGGGACCGGTCGCAAGATGCTTGCCGTTCAGATACAGCAAAAACTGCGTATCCGCGGAAAAACGCAAGTCCATCTCGCGGATGGCTTTTTTGGCGCAGAAGCACTTTTTGACGTGGCAGACGGCATACGTTTCCTCTTTGTCAGAAACGATCAGACGGGTGGTCTGATGCGTCGGATATTTGTCCTTGGGCAGCCATATCCACTTTTCAATGGGTTCCATTCTCATCATAGTGTTGTTCTCCTTTTTCGTTCGGAAAGATTTGTATACATTATATCATATTCTCCTGCATGAAATCAAGATAAATGCCAAAAGTCTGCGGAGATTCTTTTTCGTTTTTTTCAAAACCCCTTGCTTTTTTTCCCAAAATCCGTTATACTAAAGAAAAAACGAAGAAAGGATTTCTTTGCCATGACAGAAGCACAACGCCTCAAAAATCTGAACGTTCCCACAGGTCCCATTGACTGCGTGCTGGACACCGATACGTACAATGAAATCGACGACCAATACGCGCTGTCTTTGATGCTCAAGCACGAAAAATTCAACGTCAAGGCACTTTACGCCGCGCCGTTCTACAACAACAACTCCACCTCTCCTGAGGACGGTATGGAAAAGAGCTACGATGAAATTCTCAATCTGCTTGCACTGATGGGTGTCCCCGAAAAGAAAGCCATCACCCATCGCGGCAGCCGTACCTATATGCCCAACGAAAAGACGCCGGTTCCGTCTCCCGCCGCCGATCATCTGTGTGATCTTGCGATGCAGTATACGCCCGAAAAACCGCTGTACGTCGTTGCCATCGGTGCCATCACCAACGTCGCATCCGCAATCCTGTACAATCCCGATATCATCGACCGCATCGTCATCGTGTGGCTGGGCGGTCATGACAAGACCTGGCCCGATACGAAGGAATTCAATCTGTGGCAGGACGTTGCAGCGGCACGCGTTGTCTTCGGCTGCGGTGCTCCCGTCATTCAGCTGCCGTGTATGGGCGTTGTTTCCGCGTTCTATACGACGCAGCCGGAGCTGGAATACTGGCTGCGCGGCAAAAACGCACTTTGCGACTATCTGATCGACCATACCGTTGAGGAAGCAGAATCCTATGCCGCCGGTCGTGTCTGGAGCCGCGTCATCTGGGACGTCACTGCCGTTGCATGGCTGCTCAACGACGGCGACCGCTTCATGACCTCGGTGCTGGAGCCTGCACCCATTCCCGAGTATGACGGATACTATGCGTTCACGCAGAACCGTCCGCTCATCCGCCGCGTCACGTACATTCACCGTGATGCGCTGTTCGGAGAGCTGTTCCGCGTACTGGCACAGTAAATCAACCAAAATCAGTCAACACAGCAAAAGGACTGCGGTATTTCGGTACCGCAGTCCTTTGTGTTTGATCGGATTGTTTGAGATTATTTGCCGGAGAGAACGTAATCGTAATCTTCTTCGATTTCCTTGTTCGGCTTTGCAGTCATCAGAGAGACAACGGTGATTGCAGCGCAGGAGAGCAGGAACGCGGGCGCCAGCTCGTAAACTGCGAAGATGCCGCCGAGCGGAGCGATGAAGAAGTTCCAGACGATTGCAACGACACCGCCGGTCACCATACCTGCAATCGCACCTTGATAGGTCGTGCGCTTCCAGAACAGGGAGTAGATCATCAGCGGACCGAACGTCGCACCGAGACCTGCCCATGCGAAGTCAACGATGGAGAAAATGACCTGGTTGCCGCCGGTTGCGACGAGCATCGCGAACAGCATGATAACGACCAGAATGATACGGGTGAACGTCATGACCTGCTTGTCGGTCGCATTCTTCTTGAAGACGCCGTGATAGACGTTTTCAGCGATGGCAGACGCGGAGATCAGCAGATAAGAGTCGGAGGAGGAGATTGCTGCCGCAAGAATACCTGCACAGACAAGACCTGCAAGGATTGCGGGAAGCATGCTGGTGGTCATCAGAATGAAGATGTTTTCCGTGTTGCCCGCACCGTATTCGGCATAAGCACCGGGATACAGGGTACGGCCGATGATACCGATAAGGATTGCCGCAGCCAGGGAGATCAGAACCCAAACGGTTGCAACGCGGCGGGAGAGCTTGAGTTCCTTTTCGTCGCGGATTGCCATGAAGCGGAGCAGAACCTGCGGCATACCGAAGTAACCGAGACCCCAAACAAGACCGGAAAGAATCGGGATGAAGCCCATAGCAGCAGGCTCACCAAAGATGGGCATACCGGCTTCATCGACACCGGTCTGCACTGCCTTTTCAAACAGAGAGAGGAATCCGGGGATTTCCTTGGAGTTTTCCATAACGGCACCGATGCCGCCTGCATTGGCAGTACCGATACACAGCACGCAGATCAGCGCAATGACCATGACGATTGCCTGCATGAAGTCCGATGCGGATTCGCCGAGGAAGCCGCCGAGGAACGTATATGCGAGGACGAAAACTGCGGCGATGACGACCATCAGCTCATAGGACGTACCGAACAGCTGGGAGAACAGCTTGCCGCATGCCATCAGACAGGAGCCTGCGTAAGGCGTGAAGAAGACGATGATCAGAAGCGAAGCAACGATCAGCAGAATCTTATTCTTTTCGTGGAAACGCTTGGAGAAGAAGTCGGGAATGGTAATGGCCCCGATGCGCTCGGAATAACGGCGCAGACGCTTACTGATGATCAGCCAGTTCAGATAAGTACCGAGTGCCAGACCGATTGCCGTCCAGCCTGCATCGGCAAGACCGCTCCAGTATGCAAGACCGGGCAGACCCATGAGAAGCCAGCCGGACATATCGGAGGCTTCCGCACTCATTGCGGAGACCCACGGACCGAGCGTTCTGCCGCCGATAAAGTATGCTTCGGCATTCTTGTTTGCGCGCTTGGAGCACCAAACACCGATGCCGATGACCGCAGCCATATAGAGTGCGATCGAAATGAGGTATTGGATTTTCATAACAAAGTCCTTTCTTGTGATTCCTTTGATTGCATTATTATACCATGGTTTTCCGTAATTGTCAATCTATATGCAGGAATCTTTTGAAAATTATTCATTTTCCGCATCACAGGAACAGAAAAAGCTTATTCCTGCGTCATGTGCAGATACTGTTCATGCGATACTGTCAGACGCAGAGATTCTCCACAAATCAGCCGTTCCAGGTCGTCGATGATCGCCGCCGTCATCGCAGAACCCGACGGCATACCGGCAAGATGCGGCTGCAGCGTCAGCTTATCCGTGCAAGCAAGCAGGCGTTCATCCTGCGGACGGTTTTCACGCTCATAAACGTCCAGCACTGCACGAAGACGCCCCGATTGCAGCTCGGGAATCAATGCTTCCATATCAACCAGAGAACCGCGCGCTGTGTTGACCAGCAGTGCGTCATCCGGCATCAGTGCCAATGCTTCGGCGTTGACCATGTGATAGGTTTCGGGAGTTTGGGAGGCGTGAATCGAAACGACGGGATTTTTCATTGCGTCCTCAAAGGTACACGTCTCGGCAAAGTCCCATGCTTCCAGTGCATCTGCGGGCAGGTACGGGTCGTAGACCTTGACCGTACAGCCGAACGGACGGAGCATATCGAGCAGATTGCGTCCGACGGCACCGAGACCGACCAGACCGATCTCACCGCCGACGATGGTATTGGTCACGGGCATATTCTGATGCCAAAGTCCCGTGCGCATATTGCCGTCGTACGCGCGGATGGCACGAATGCCCGCAAGGATATACCCAAGTGCGCCCTCGGCAACGTATTTTGCCATGATCGGATTGGCACTCAATACGGGAATATTCCGTTCGTAACAGGTTTCACTTGCAATGTGCGCAACCGTTCCTGCACAGTGCGCAAGCAGTTTCAGTTTCGGCGCACAATCAAGCAGTTCCGCGTCATACTGCGTCGAACCCCAGTGCGTGACGATGATATCAATATCGGGTAAAAGATCCTTCAGTTCATCCCGCGTATACTGACGGCTGTGCGGGTTTTTGATGACCTCACCGAGCGCTTCCAGCCGTGCCATCAGCTTCGGCGGGAAATATTTATCGCGATTGCCGCCGACGGGAACCGTAAACAGAATTTTCATAGGTTTACTCGTTTGCCAGCTCCTGTGCCATTTCAACGGTCTTCTTAACCGCGGATTCGATGCCCTTACGCGCACGTTCAATGGTGGACGCGAGCTGCTCGCCGCCCTTTTCAACACAGTTCTGCGGCAGTGTGATTGCAGACGACCAGTTGAAGACGAAGCCGGGGTCATACTGCTTGGACGCGGTAATGATGTTCAGCATTTCGACGGAGTCCTCGTCACGGATGTAACGGTTCTGCAGATAGGTTTCCGCAAAGGTCGGTTCAACGTCAACGTAAGACAGATAGGACATTGCATCCATAACCGTACCGATGTCGCTGCTGTCAGCGCCGTGAACCTTCGGAACGGACAGAGAGGTCGTGAACCAGATGGAGGTCATCGTGTAGTATTCCTTCTGATCTGCATTGTACTTCGGAATCGGGAGAATACCGAAATCCTGTTCCATATCGGTAAAGCCGCCGAGGTTGCCGGGGCAGTTGAACATGAACAGACCGTTGCCGCTTGCAAACTTATCCGCCCAAAGAACGTCCCATGCATTGTCAACGCCCTTATACATACTGTGGTTGACGACGATGGTACGGGCGGTATCGGAGAAGAATTCCGAAATGACCTGCATCTTATCAATATTGGCTTCATCAGGGAGGACGAACTGCGGAACGTCGTTTGCGTCCTTTTCAAAAATCTTACAGCCAAAGGAAGTGGTCAGTGCAAGTGCGTCAAACATCTGCGCAACACAGCCAAACATATCGTCACCGTCGGTCTGACCGTTACCGTTGGAGTCGATCGGAATGACCTTCATCATTTCATACATAGCATCGAGCGTCCAGGTACCTTCACGAACCATCTGATAAGGATCGGGAAGATCGTAATCGGCAAACAGAGCCTTGTTGAACATGACGAACCATGCGACAGAGTCGGCATAGTGACAAAGCGGAGAAAGCAGGACGAACTGCAGACCGCCGATGGTAAACGCTTCGTTTGCGTCCTTGTTCCACCAAGCCTGATCGAGCTGCAGATTCGGAACCGTGGAAAGATCGGAAAGATAGCCGTTGTTGAAGAGCACTGCCTGAACCGTTGTCTTTGCATTGATAATATCGTAGTAGCCCTCACCCGACAGAACGTCGTTGGAAATAGCGGTCTGCTGGTCGCCGTCAGAGTCGAAACCGTTACAGACGATCTTGATGCCGAGTTTTTCTTCGATGTCGCGCTGACGCTTGTAAATCGCGTCGTTCATCTTTGCGCCGTTTTCAGCCGCCGTTGCGATATCGTTGTCACCCATATCCTCCGAACCGATGTTGATCGCCGAAAAAACAATCTCCTCACCGGGATTTACAATGGCGGGAAGGGATGCAAAATATGCCTGCTTGTCGGCTTCCTTCTGATCGACGGTAACCGCTTCGGTTTCCGTCTGTGTGTCTGCAGCAGTATCACCGGTCACGCCGCTGTCGTCGGACGCGCAGGACGCGGTCTGCAGAAGCAGAAGTGCAAGCAAAGCGGCGGTTGTCAGTCGTTTTGTGTGTTTCATAATCATTCTCCTGTGATATGTTTTGGGTATCCGAACAATCGATTTCGGATACCCGTTTAATATTTTTCTACATTATAGCACGGATTCATCTTTTTGTCAACTTGGATGCAAGAATATACATTGAAAATTTCATTTTTTTCAAAAAACATCTTGTATATTTTGAAGAAACGCGCTATAATATATAAGATAATTGCAGATTTTCTGCATGATTTTAAGAAAGGTCTTTTGTATATGAAACTCTTTCAGCCCAAACTCTTCTCAAAGGACACGATGCGCGGCTACAACGCATCTTCCCTGACCCGTGACCTGATCGCGGGCATCATCGTCGCTATCATCGCACTTCCCTTGTCCATCGCACTTGCCATTGCATCCGGTGTCTCGCCCGAAAAGGGCATCTACACCGCCATCGTTGCAGGCTTCGTCATTTCGTTCTTCGGCGGCAGCCGCGTCAATATCTCCGGTCCGACGGCGGCATTCGCAACGATCGTTGCCGGAATTGTCGCGCAGTTCGGAATCGAAGGACTTGTCATTGCAACGCTCATGGCAGGTATTATGCTCATTCTGATGGGCATCTGCCGTTTCGGCGTGCTCATCAAGTACATCCCCTATACCATCACCACAGGTTTTACCTCGGGTATTGCCCTGACCATCGTCATCGGTCAGCTCAAGGACTTCCTCGGACTGACCTTCGCACCCGGCACCCACGCCGTTGAAACGATGGAAAAGGTGGAAGCGGTCGCCTCCTCCATCGGAACACTGCATCTTCCCGCACTCCTCGTCGGTCTGATCGGACTTGCCATTCTGATCGCGTGGCCGTACGTTCCCGTGGTCGGCAAAAAGATTCCCGGCTCGCTGATCGCCGTCGTTGCAGGCACTGCCCTCGTCAAGCTGACCGGCATGAACGTCAATACCATCGGTGATCTTTATGAGATCGGACGCACGCTGCCCACGCCGTCGGTTCCTGCTTTTGATTTTGCACTGATCGGAGAGCTGTTCCCGTCCGCTGTGACGATCGCAGTCCTCGCGGCAATCGAATCTCTGCTTTCCTGCGTCGTTTCCGACGGTATGATCTCCGACCGCCACAACTCCAACACCGAACTGATCGCACAGGGTCTTGGCAACATCGCGTCGGGTCTGTTCGGCGGTATTCCCGCAACGGGTGCCATAGCTCGAACCGCGGCAAACGTCAAGAACGGCGGCAGAACGCCCGTCGCAGGTATCGTTCACGCGCTCGTGCTTCTGCTCGTATTGGTCGTCCTCATGCCGCTTGCTGCCTGGATCCCGATGCCGATCATCGCAGCGATTCTGTTCATCGTCGCGTACAACATGTGCGAATGGCGTCATTTCGTCGAAATCTGCAAAACGGCACAGCCCGCAGATATTCTCGTTCTCGTCGTTACCTTCGTTCTGACAGTCGTCTTCGACCTCGTCGTTGCCATTGAAGTCGGTATGCTTCTGGCAGTCGTCCTTTTCATGAAGCATATGGCAGACGTCACCAACATCCGCGCATGGTCTGCCGCTGATGCTTATGCGGAGGAGCACGTCCACAAAGAAGGAAAGAAGATCCCGTTTGAAACCGACGTATACGAAATGGAAGGCCCGATGTTCTTTGCATCGTCCGATACCTTCCGCTCTATTCCGATCAGAGAAGGCGTCCGCGTCATGATTCTGCGTATGCGCGGCGTTCATACGCTCGATATCTCCGCAATGCGCGCGCTCCGTGCCATCAAATCTGTCTGCGATGACCGCGGCATTACGCTTCTGCTCTCCCACGTCAACGAACAGCCGCTTGCCGCTATGAAAAAGGCCGGTTTTGACCGTGAAATTGGTGAAGACAACCTTTTGCCTGATATTGATGCCGCACTTGCAAAAGCTTGTACACTGTGTCAAACCGCTGCATCGGAAAAGGAATAATCAATGATTACCAAAAACTATCACGAGCTTCCGCCGCTCCGTTCCGATATGGAAAAGCACCTTGCAGACACACGCGCTTATATTGCGCAGATGTGCGAGCGCGGTGCGGCTGAAGAAATGTCCGATTTTTTCACCAAACGCGAGAACGGATACGACGAGCACATGATGCAGTTCGCGCCGTGCTACGACGTGACGGCGTCCCATATTCCCGCAGATTGCAAATCCCTGCTTGATCTCGGCTGCGGTACCGGTCTGGAGCTTGATGCGCTCGACCGCATCTGCAAGCGGGAAAACCGCGCATTTCCGCGCGTGGTCGGCGTTGACATGACACAGGCACTGGTCGATCAGCTGTATGCCAAACATCCCGACAAAGAAATTACGGTAAAAATGGGAAGTTACTTTGAAGTGCCGCTCGGCAAAGCGGAGTTTGACTGTGCCGTGTCCGTCGAATCCATTCACCACTTCTCGCTTGAGGAAAAGCTCCCTCTGTTCCGCCGTGTCCGCGAGGCACTGAAAGACGGCGGCGTGTTCCTGCAGTGCGACTACTTTGCCGCGTGTGAGGAAGAAGTCGAGATGTGCGAAGAACACTGGCGCATTCGACGTGCAATGAATACCGACGTCGGCGAAGGCGATTTCGTCCACGTCGATCGCCCGAAAATGGCGTATGACGAAGCGGAAGTCTTAAAACAGGCAGGCTTCGCCGAGGTGCTTTACTGCACCGTCGGTGTAGAAGGAACGCTTCTGCTGATTGCAAAAAAATAAAAGGAAATCGGAGAGATGTTTTCGGCATCTCTCCGATCTGCATTTTCGAAACAATTATGTCTTGATGACGGAATACGCACCTTTTTTCAGCACGGAAACGAGATCGGCAGGCGTTTCGATCTTCGTCTGCGTCATGATACCGCCGCGCGCAAGGTGGGATGCATGATGGAAGTCTGAGCCGGAGGTCATGACCTTGCCGTAATGCAGGGCAAGATCCTCGGCAAGATGATTGCGGTAGGCATCGGTGCCGCCGTTGTAGATCTCAATACCGAACAGCGGTGTCGGATCGATGACCGTCATGTTGACGCGGAACGGATGCGCATGGACAACGCATGCATCCTCCGGCAGAACCGCAAGCAGCTCATTCAGATTCTTCAGACGGTTCATCTGGGGCGCTTGATAGAAAAAGTCCTCCGTCAGACCGTACACAAGATAGTCGTTGATCGTGCCGTCAAAGCGCACTTCCGCACCGGGCAGGATCGTCATGCCGAGCTTTTCGCCTTCGTTTCTTGCTTCGTAATAGCCGCGAAGCCAGCGCTCGGTGATCTCCTTGTGGGATTTGCCGTCCAGTTCTTCCTTGAACCAATCAAAGAAGATGGAGAAGCAGTGGTCAGTGATGACGAGTCCGTTGTAACCTGCCTCATGGTACATACGGACGATTTCCGCCGCAGGAACGTGTGCCGCAAGGTCACATTCGGCGGTGTGAATATGTAAATCGTAACGGTAAATCATGGCAATCTGTAACCTGCGGTACGGTAAATATCGTACCAATCCTCTCTTGAAAGTGTAATGTCGGCAGCTTTTGCAATTTCTTCAATGCGGGCAGCGTTGGTAGAACCGACAACGGGCTGCATCTGATCCGGCAGACGCGTGAGCCATGCGATGGCAATGCCGGTATCGGAGGTGCCGTATTTTTCACCAAGCGCACACAGCTTTGCGTTCAGCTCGGGATAATCGGGAGAACCGAGGAACGTGCCCGAAATGAATCCGTGCTGCAGCGGAGACCACGGCTGGATCGTAATGCCGTGCAGGCGGCAGTAATCGCGCAGATAACCGTCGCAGTTGATGCCGTCGCGATCGGTCAGATTGACGTTGGCGCCGGATGCAACCATTGCCGCGTTTGTGATGCTGAGCTGCATCTGATTGATCGTAATCGGCTGTGCGACGTATTTCTGCAGAAGCTCGATCTGCAATGCAGAATGGTTGGAAACGCCGAACGCGCGAACCTTACCCGCGGTATAGAGACGGTCAAACGCTTCTGCGACCTCCTCCGGCTCCATCAGAAGATCGGGACGGTGCAGCAGAAGAACGTCGATCTGCTCAATGCCGAGCTTGGCAAGCGACTTTTCTGCGGACGCTACGATGTGCTCCTTGGAAAAATCGTATCTTCCGGGACGGATGCCGCACTTGGTCTGGATGATCATCTTATCGCGCAGGGAGGGATTGAGTGCCAGTGCAGAACCGAAAACCTCCTCGCACGTTCCGCCGCCGTAGATATCGGCATGATCGAAGTAATTGATACCGCAATCCAGTGCGTGGCTGATGTACGCCTCACATTCAGCCGCAGTCATCGAGGAGATGCGCATACAGCCGAGGGCGATCTGCGAAACGGGGATATCCCCCGAAAACGTATGGATATATTTCATGGAAACCTCCTTGGGATCGTTGTTGTTTTTATTATATCATAAATTGACTTGGATGGGAAGGGGTATTGATAAATATTTCCTTTATTTTCAACGCACAAAAGGACTGCCGCAAAGAAAAATGCAGCAGTCCTTGTATGGATCGACGGGTATTTGATTATTCAACGGGCATCCAGTTTTCAACCAGCTTGACGATCGCCTTGTCAATGGAAGCCTGTCTCTTTTCGATGGTGGAAACGAGAGGCTTATCCTGGAAGAAGACCGTAACGAGGGAGTCGTTGAGCGTACCGAAGTTGTACAGAGACTGGAAGTCGATGTACAGGCTGTCGAGCAGGATGTTCAGAACGTCAACAGAACGGGGATCGCGGGAGTCCTTTTCCTTGTATACCAGATCGTACGCAACGGGACGGACGTACTGGTTGGAGTAACGAGCAAGTGCTTCGGTCAGGAAACCGTAGTCTTCGTTTCCTGCAACCGTCTGCGGCAGACCGACGAAGCAGGAGCCGTGCGGAGAGAGGAAGGAGTAGTAGGATTCCTGTCCTTCGTCCCACTTCGGAGACGGCAGGATCAGATAGTCGGATTCCATATCACGCAGATGAACAGCCGCAGACTCGAGCTTATGCATGAAGAACAGTGCGCGGTCACCCTGGAACAGGATGTTGGAGTAATCGTTGATATCGGAATCCCAAGTGATATTCTTATACATATCGACGACGTTTTCAACGACCTCGATTGCATGCTCGTCGTTGCGGATGTTGCAGACGATGTTGGTACCGTCGTCGGTGATCTTCGACATCTGGACACCGCAGCCGATGAGCGTCGTCAGAACGGCTTCGGAGGAGTTGTGCATTGCAAAACCGAAGAAGTCGTCGTAAACGGACCACTTGTTGTCGGCGTTCATGTCAACGTCCATATCCTTAATCATGGAACGGAGCTGATCCATCGTCCACTTGCCGTCGATGACAGACTGGAAAATATCGAAGTCATAGTCGTAGTCGGTGTACAGCTTGAGGTTGAGGAACAGGCAGCAGGGCATCTGATAGATACCGGGTGCGATATCGGAAGACGTGATATACATTGCTTCATGCAGACGGAGGTTTTCGTACAGCAGCGGGTTCCACCAGCTCTGATTCATTTCCATATAAGGCATATTGCACATATCTGCCAGGTAGCCGGAGGTTGCCTGACCGGAAAGACCGCCGAGAGAATGAATGATCATCTGCCATTCATCGTCACCTGCGGATACCATCGTCTTCAGCTTGCTGATGGCGTCTTCCTGGAAATATTCGATGGAGCAGTTGTAGGTTTCTTCCAGATACAGGTCACGGGTCAGAAGTGCGTCGTTGACAACGTCACCGTTCATTTCCTCACCGGGGATGTTGAACTGCTTATCGGGATGCTGGTTGCAGTCGAAAATGGTATAAACAAGTCCGCCCAGATCCTTTTCGCCGAGCGAATCCAGCAGAGACGGCTCCTCGGTAACAGCGTCGGTCGCTGCCTGCGTGGAATTTTCAACGTTGGTAACGGTACCGTTGTCGGAAGATGCCTGATCCGCACAGGAAACAACCGAGGCAATGGTCAGAACCGCCATAAGAAAGTATGCAATGCGTTTCATAGTGAACTCCTTTTCTTGTTTTGAAATACGTCAATTTTTGGATACACAGATATTATAATTTTATCATATTTTCTCTGAAATTGCAAGTCATTTTGCGAAAAAAATCTTGTGAAAACGAACGAAAATCACTGAAATTTTACGGATATTGTATTCTGGTCTTTATGTCTTGACAAATCGATTTCTCTTGGATATAATGGAAGCAGAATAATACGGATACGGGAGGTATTACGTTATGACTACAATAGAAAAGCCGATTGCCAAAATCTTATTTGACACGGATATCGGCGGCGATTGTGACGACGCAGGTGCGCTTGCCATGCTTCATCGCCTGTGTGATCTCGGTGAATGTGAGCTGCTTGCGGTTACCGCATGCTACGCATCCCCGTACGTCGCAGGATGCATTGATGCGATCAACCGCTATTACAAACGCGAGGTCCCCGTCGGTATTCTGCACGGAAAGCCGTCGGCAGAGCCGGGGGTTTATGCAAAAGGTCTTTGTGAGGAATTTGAAAACGGCTATCCGCCGGAACGGGAGAAAGAGATTCCCGATACCGTATCGGTCATGCGCCGTGTACTTGCATCCGCCGACGATCACAGCGTGACGCTCTGCGCAACCGGCTCGATGGCATCGCTTGCGGCACTGGTGCAGAGTCCGGCAGACGATCTTTCCCCGCTCGACGGCAAGGCTCTGATTGCGCAGAAGGTTCTGCGCACGGTCGTCATGGGCGGCAGATTTTTCGGCACGTGGCCGATGCCGATCGTTTTAGGCGGAGATTTTACCGTAACGTGGGAGTGGAATATCCATGCCGACGTTCCCGCCGCGCAGACGCTGTGCCGCGAGTGGCCGGGTGAGCTGATCTTCTCCGGTTACGAGATCGGGCTGTGGTGCGTTACGATGAAAGGATATGCACAGACGGCACCGAAGGAAGACCCTGTTCGCCGCGCGTATGAACTGCATCCCTGCGGACGCGACTACGGACGGGAAAGCTGGGATCATACGGCACTTCTCTATGCCGTTCGTCCCGATGCGGGATATTGGAATCTGCATCCGTTTGGTCGTGTGACGGTCGATGACGACGGTATCACGGCATGGCACGCGGAAAACGGAGGACAGCAGAGTTACCTTCTGCCGCGCGAGGATTACGACGTGATCCGCGATGTCATCAACGGACTGGTATTCTGCCCCGAGCTGCCCAAAGGAAGCAGATGAAACGGAGTACATGATGGGAACACAACAAAAACTGCAATTTGATTTTCAATACGGCATCCGACTGATGAGTGAAGGCTTTGCAACGGTCGGACGCGAAGACGGCGACTTCTGGCGCGCGTTTCTGGATACGGACGAAATCCGTGAGCTGTCGGTCTACTCGCATATGCAGACCCCGATTTCCGCAGAGGAGCACGACGGCGTGATGTCCGTGCGGTATGACAGACTGTTGGCAGAGGACGGTGTCACCTACGACGTTTCTCTGACGGTGAACGTGACACATGAGGATGACGGTTCTCTGCGGTTTTCGGCGATGATTGACAACCGCGACGATGTGATCGTCAATGAGCTGCAGCTGCCGTTTGTCGATGCGTACGACTGGGGCTGCGATCCTGCAAAGGAAACCCTGTACATCGCGGAAGGACTGGGCGCGAAGACCGTCAACATCCGTCAGCGCGTGTCGTGGTGCCACTCCGAGTATATGAGCGCCGACTACAAATCCACCTGGATGACACATACCTATCCTCCTGCTTACGGATCCCGCGGAATGTCGATGCCGTGGATGGGTCTGCAGCTGGGCAAGCATTTCCTGTACTTTGGCGAACACAATCCCGAGATGCGCATCACGGGCTTCAATATCGGTATTCCGCCGCGTCATCACCGCTCGGCACTGATGTGTCAGATGTCGCACTATCCTGCGGTTCGATGTGGCGAGCGCGTCGATACGGCACAGAGTGTTCTTGCGCTGTTTGACGGCGACTGGCGCGACGGTGCGGCGTATTACCGCGACTGGTCGGAGAAAACCTGGCGTGTCGAGCAGAATATTCCCGAATGGGTGCAGGACATCACAGGCTGGCAGCGTGTCATTCTCAAGCATCAGTACGGCGAAATTTTCTGGAAATACGAGGATTTGCCGCGGCTTTATGAAGAAGGCAAGCGGTCGGGACTGAATGCGCTGCTGGTTTTCGGCTGGTGGAAAGGTCGGTTTGACAACAATTATCCCGAATATGAGGCGGACCCCGCACTTGGTGGTGAGGAAGGTCTGCGGGATGCCATTGCCGAGGTGCAAAGACGCGGCGGTCATGTCCTGCTCTATACCAACGGCAATCTGATCGACGTCAAAACCAAGTTCTACCGCGATATCGGTCAGAAAATCTCTCACAAGGACATCGACGGCAATGAGTACCGCGAGCATTATCAGTTCTCAAACGACGGTACCGTCCTGCGCAATTACGGCTATAAGTCCTTTGATACGGCATGCCACAGAACCAAAGAATGGCAGGACAATCTCGTCCGTGTGGCGAAACTCAAGCTGTCGTTAGATCCCGATTCGATTTTCTTTGACCAGCTTGGCTGCTGTCTGAAGCTCTGCTTTGATACGACCCATCCGCACGGAAACCGCATCGACGAGGACGGTATGGGCAGATACGAAAACATCAAGGCCATCCGTGCCGTAACACCTGCGGGAAAAGCCATCGGTACGGAGTGGGTCTGTGACCGTTATACCAATCTCGTCGACTATATCCACGGCTGCGGTACGGCGCATAACTATGTCCCCGACGCATTCCCCGACATTTATCTGCATACATTCCCGGGTATTCCCGTTTCCAACCGCTTTATCCACGACGACAAGGCAGGCTTTGTCGATCATCTCAACTACGCCTTTGTCTACGGCATGATCTTCGATGTCTGCATCTGGCGCGGACGGATGATCGGTATCGCGGGACTTCCCGACTATGCCGCACATGTGCAGTACCTGACTGCCATCAAGGCGCAGTATCACGACTATTTCCACCACGGCAGATTTGAAACCCTGTCGTGTGAATCCTTGCCCGCAGGCATCCGCGCCGCGAAATTTGTCCGCGCAAACGGCGACTTTATCGTCACCTTCTGGAATACAACGGAGAAGGAAACGACCGTTGAAGTTTTCGGTAAGTCCACAACCGTTGCAGCAAAGGATGTTGCGGTTATAGAATATTTAATTTAATAATCCGTCTGAAAGCACAAGAATTGCTTGACAAACCATTTGTGTTGTGATATAATGACCAAAAATATATAGGAAACTATATCTGAAAGGTGCGTGGTCTTCATGAGAAAACAGTATAACACAGCGATTGGTGTTCTGATTTTACTCGGTCTTTTTTCTGCATGCGGCGGAGAGAGTAATGTTGGCATGACTGAAAATCAGACTTCGGCTGTTTCTGAAACCGTACAGACAGAGGCTGTCACGGAGGAAACTTATCAGATGCCGGCGCTTGACCTCGGTGGTGGGACGTTCACCATTCTGAATTCCATAACGAATTGGGGCTTTTATACCACCTTTGATCTGGAAGAACAGACGGGTGATACGCTGGACGATGCTGTATTCAATCGCAATCGTAAGGTTGAGGAAATGTTCAATGTGAAACTGCTTGGCGTAGATAAAGACATTGGATCGGCGGCAAATGAACTTCGCAAAACGGTGAACGCCGGTGAGGATGTATATCAGTCTGCACTGATTGCGCTCAGTAATATTTCTCCTCTGATCCAGGAGCAGATGCTGATGGATATGCGTGCCTGCGATACGGTTCAGTTTGATCGGGAATGGTGGGATCAGGAAATCCTGACGGTGTATAATCTTGGAGGTAAGGATGTTGTCTGGTTTGCTGCATCCGAGCTTTCGCTGACGGGACTTGAATGTACGGTTGTACCGTTCTTCAATGAGCGGATTCTGAATAATCTCGATCTGGAGTCCCCATATGATCTGGTTCGTGCCGGTACATGGACATTTGATAAGCTCGGTGAATATGCAAAAGCGGGCGCAAATCTCAACGGCGCGGATTCTTTTGACAAATACGACGCAAACGGACCCGCACAGTACGGTATAGTTTCCTACTCGACCTTCCCGCATGCGATGGTGATTGCCGCGGGAGAGGACTACATTCGGCTCGATAATACCGGTATGCCGTATCTTGCAATTGAAAATGAACGCTTCTTCAATGTTGCTGAAAAGATCGCTTCGCTGACGGAAACTTCCGGTGAATTCAATAATTTCAACAACGGCGATATTCATTATGAATTGATCTTCCGCGACGGTCGTGCGCTTATGACGATTGCACAGGTTAAAGCAACGACAAAGTTCCGCAGTATGGAAGATGAATTCGGAATCCTTCCAATGCCCAAGTATGATGAATCACAGGAGAACTATCGCTGTATGAGAACAGGTACATCATGCGTTGTCTGCCTGCCTGTGACTGTTTCGGATATGGAGGCAAGCGGTGCTGTGGTTGATGCACTGTCTTATTACAGCTATACCGACATTCTTCCTGCATATTATGATGTCACGCTGACACAAAAGGGGCTGCGCAACGAGGATTCCATTGAAATGATGAACATCATCCGTGATTCCCGTGTACCTGAAATCGGAAGTACATTTGGCTGGACAAGCTCGATTTCAACACAGATTGAAACGCAGCTTATGAACGGTAAGAGCGACCTTGCATCCAAGATTGCATCGGCAAAGACCAAGGTTGAATCACTGGTTGCAAAAACAATGGAAATTCTCAACGAACAGGAATGAAATATACATCATAAAAATAAGGTACCGAAGGCATTGTGCCAACGGTACCTTGCTTTTTATTGGTTTAGTATTAGTAGAACATCTTCTCCTGCAGATAGGAAACGAGGTCTGCGATCGGCATTCTGACCTGTTCCATGGTATCGCGGTCACGGACGGTGACACAGTTGTCAGCTTCGATGCCCTTTGCTTCGTCGCCGACGGTGTCGAAGTCAACGGTGATGCAGTAGGGCGTACCGATTTCGTCTTCACGGCGGTAACGCTTACCGATGGAGCCTGCATCGTCGTAATCAACTGCGAAGTACTTGGAAAGTTCAGCGTAGATTTCCATTGCCTTGTCGCCGAGCTTCTTGGAGAGCGGCAGAACGGCAGCCTTGATGGGCGCGAGTGCCGGATGGAAGCGCATGACAACGCGGGTATCCTTTTCGTCGATGACTTCTTCGTCGTATGCTTCAACGAGGAATGCGAGCGTGACGCGGTCTGCACCGAGGGACGGCTCAACAACGTACGGAATGTACTTTTCGTTGGTATCGGGATCGAAGTAATCCATGGACTGACCGGAGTGGTTCTGGTGCTGGGTCAGGTCGTAGTCGGTTCTGTCCGCAATGCCCCAGAGTTCGCCCCAACCGAACGGGAAGAGGTATTCAAAGTCGGTCGTTGCGCGGGAGTAGAAGCAGAGTTCTTCCGGATCGTGGTCACGGAGACGGAGATTTTCACGCTTCATGTTGAGGTTGTAGAGGAAGTTTGCGCAGTAATCCTTCCAGTATGCGAACCATTCAAGGTCCGTGCCGGGCTTGCAGAAGAATTCCAGTTCCATCTGCTCGAATTCACGGGTACGGAACGTGAAGTTACCGGGGGTGATTTCGTTTCTGAAGGACTTACCGACCTGTGCAACGCCGAAGGGAACCTTCTTACGGGTGGTTCTTGCAACGTTCTTGAAGTTGACGAAGATACCCTGTGCGGTTTCGGGACGGAGATACAGGGTGTTGGAGGAGTCCTCGGTAACGCCCTGGAACGTCTTGAACATCAGGTTGAACTTACGGATATCGGTGAAGTCAGCGGAGCCACAGGACGGGCAGGTGATGTGGTGTTCCTTGATGTAGTCCTGCATTTCAGCATCGGACATACCTGCGGGATTGTCGGTGAGGTTGTTTTCCGCAACGTATTCTTCGATGAGCTTGTCCGCGCGGTGACGGGTCTTACAGACCTTGCAGTCCATCAGCGGGTCGGAGAAGCCGCCGAGGTGACCGGAAGCAACCCACGTTTCGGGATTCATCAGGATTGCGGAGTCCAGACCGACGTTGTACGGACATTCCTGAACAAACTTCTTCCACCAAGCACGCTTGACGTTGTTCTTCAGCTCAACGCCGAGAGGACCGTAGTCCCAGGAGTTTGCAAGGCCGCCGTAAATTTCGGAGCCGGGGTAAACGAAGCCGCGGTTTTTGCA
>JAZQWK010000334.1:0-1347 GCA_045632325.1 Eubacteriales bacterium | reverse complement strand
GATCGGAGGTATCAATGCCTGCGATATCACCGAGATAAATACCGGGTGCGGGTTCGGTATTTTCCGCAATCTGAATAGAAGCGGAGGTCATGCGGTCGAGGTAGTAACGAAGCTCCTTTGCAGCATACAGTGCGGTGCAGTTGTTGTCCTGCAGCTGTGCGTTTGAGAGGTAAATGGAAACAAGCGCTTCTCTGTTCTTGGTTAATAACATGATTTGACTCCTTTCTGTATAGAAAATTTACGGTTTCAAAACGATCTTTGCGACGTTGACGAAGTACAGCTTCTGATCGTCCTCGACTGTGAAGACAAAACGCAGATGCGCGATCCTACCTGCAGGGAGATTTGTCAGGTCAGCTGTGTATCGCTTGAACGTGTACGGTGCTCCCTCGGTTTCGGTGATCGGACGCTGCACGGTCGTCTTCACGCCGTTTTCCATGGCGTATTCCATTTCAAGATAGCCGCTGACCGTGCCGCGATGATAGAGATCGATTTCCATCGCGGAATATTTCTGCAGATGCAGAAGATGGTATTCCGTTGCGCTGACGTACGCGCCGATCGGATTGCCGTTACCGGAAATACGGACGGAGTGGGCGTAACCCTCGGTGCTCTCGACAAACGCGTTGTCCTGGCAGACCTCCGAGCCGCACATCGGCTTCCAGATCGGGAAATAGTAGACCTCCAGCGGCTGCTGGCTGGGATTCATGCGGGTCTCCCAGACGCTGACGAGGTCGGGATTGAGGAACGGCATGGATTCAAGACGAATAAGCTCTTTATTTGCTATATCGGTTGCGAACGGCGCCGTGGGAAGCTCTCCTGCCCACAAATTTGCACCGCAGGCGAACGAGGAGATATCGTAAGCCGCATGAACGGGCTTGTCTAAATACGGATGCCATACTGCCATCGTATCAGCGGAGAGAATTTCACATTCCGCGGGCAGATAGTGACGGTCCTCACCTGCGATGTACAGCCCATCGATGTGACCGTCCTTGACGTACAGACCGCATCCGACGTCGGCAAACTTCAGAATCAAGCGGTTTCCGTCAAGCGCGTAGGAATCGAGCGTTGCGGGAGCCTTCTGTCCTGCCTGACCGTAGGTATTCGCAAGTGCGAGACGTGCCATACGGGAGCCGAGGCGGTACTTATGTGCGGGATGGATCGGATGGTTGCCGAGATTAGATGCCCAAACGGGAGGCAGGTCGTCAAGCGGACAGATGATGAACTTATCGGGCGATTCCTTTGCGGTTTCGACGAATGCCTGGTTGACGTACGCACGCATACATTCTCCCGCATTGCCGTAGACCCACGGATAAATCAGCGAGGAGATCATCGGGAAGGCGTTTTTGTCCG
>JAZQWK010000333.1:0-16903 GCA_045632325.1 Eubacteriales bacterium | reverse complement strand
CCGTCATAAGGAGCTGTTTTGATGCGGCTGTTTTTGCTGTAATAGTCGCGGAATACTTCGAGAACCTGTGCGGTTTTCTCCGGCGGTGTGCCTTCGGGAACGGCACGGTCAATCAGATTTTTGATGCCGTTTCCGACCATCATCCGAACCTCATCTTTGTTTCTCTGCGGCATATCAAACGCATCCAGCGCATGAAAAACAGCAAGATTTAAATCGGAAAGGGTATCAAGCAATGTACCGTCTAAATCGAACAAAAGTGTTGTGTATTTCATGATATTCTTAAAGTGTGTTCGCGCGGTCTTCGATGTTTTTGCGGAAGTTGATGATGTCGTGGGAGTATTCGCCGTTCATGTAGGACGAGGTAATGATGAAGTCGGCGGTGGAACGGTTGTTGGCGATCGGAATGTCGTAGACCTGCGCAATACGGAGCAGCGCCTTGACGTCGGGGTCATGCGGCTGTGCGGCAAGCGGATCGGAGAAGAAGATGACAAGATCAATCTTGCCGTCGACGATGCGCGCGCCGATCTGCTGGTCACCGCCGAGCGGACCGGAGTTGTAGCCGCGAACGGGAAGTCCCGTTTCCTCGGCAACCATACGCGCGGTCGTGCCCGTACCGCAGAGGAAGTGACGCTCTAAAATTTCCTTATTTTTCATGCACCAATCGATCATGTCGTGCTTTTTGGAGTCGTGCGCGATGAGTGCGATATTCTTCTGGCGCGGAATGGTCATGATAATTTTTTCGTTTTCAAACATAGTCTGTAGTCCTTTCTTTTTGAATATCTATTTTGGTTGAGATTGTTTTCATGGTCTTTGGGATCGATTGATGCAAATGCTTATTGATGATTGTAGGGGCGATTCAAGAATCGCCCGAAACGGTGCGTTCAGATGTTGCTGATGGTTAGAAATGAAATATACTGCGGGCGATTCGTGAATCGCCCCTACAGAGATATAGGTATCATACCTCCGGATACCGTTTCATGACCTGCTGTACCTCTGTCACGCACGTTTTCTCGGTATCATAAGTAAAGCACGCGCCGCAGAGAAGAAGCGTACCGTCTGCAATTTCAAAACGCACCGGCATTTTGGTCGTCATTTTTTCGATGATAATTTCTGTTTTGACACCGAGGACGCTTTCCTCGGGGCCCACCATGCCAAGATCGGTGATATATCCGGAACCTCCCGGCAAAATGCGTAAGTCGGCGGTCGGAACGTGGGTATGCGTACCGAAGATGATATTGATACGCCCGTCAAAGTAGTGTCCGAGTGCGATTTTTTCACTCGTTGCTTCCGCATGAACGTCGAGAATCGCAACGTCATATCTGCCGCGTTCACGCTCCAATATTCTGTCGACGACCGCAAACGGCGATTCCAACGCTTCCATGTAAACCGTACCCATGACGTTGATGACGAGCACGCGCCAACCCATACAATCGCGGACGGTATATCCTGCTCCCGGACAGGCAGGCGGATAGTTGGCGGGACGGATGATCTGTTCACTGTCGCAGAGAAAGTCACGGATGTCTTTCTTTTGCCAGACGTGATTTCCCGTCGTGATGACGTCGGTACCGGAATACAAAAGCGTCTTTGCAGACGGAACGTCAATGCCGTTGCCAGGAGATGCGTTTTCGCCGTTGACGATGACGAAGTCTGCCTTGTATTCGTTTTTGAGCGGATAGAGGACTTGCGTGAGCTTATCAAGTGCTGCTGGACCGACGACGTCGCCGATCGTGAGAATACGGATTTGACTCATTGGGGTTCCTTTCAAACATGATTGTGGAAAAAAGAAAAGGACTGCCGTCCGATGGGATACATCGGATGAGACAGTCCTTCGTATTTGCATTGATTTGTTATTTTGTGGCAGCAGCCACAAAAAGGACTGCTTATTTTGCGTAGTCGATGGCGCGGCTTTCGCGGATCAGGCTGACCTTGATCTGTCCGGGATATTCCAGTTCGGATTCGATCTTCTTGACGATATCCTTTGCGACCAGCACCATACGTTCGTCGGAGACCTCCTCCGGCTTGACCATAATGCGGATCTCGCGGCCTGCCTGGATGGCGAAGGTCTTATCGACACCGGGGAAGCTGCCTGCGATTTCTTCAAGCTTCTGCAGACGCTTGATGTAGTTTTCAAGATCCTCGCGTCTTGCACCGGGTCTTGCAGCGGACAGATCGTCTGCTGCATCGACGATGAGTGCAGTCAGCGTCTGCGGCTCTACGTCACCGTGGTGCGCTTCAATGGCATGGATAACTTCCTTGTTTTCCTTGTACTTGCGGGCGATATCGACACCGAGCTGAACGTGGGAGCCTTCGACTTCCTGCGTCAGGGCCTTACCGATATCGTGCAGAAGACCTGCGCGCTTTGCAAGGACGGGATCGGCACCAAGCTCGTCGGCGATCATGCCGGAGAGCAGAGCGACCTCGATGGAGTGGTTGAGTACGTTCTGACCGTAGCTGGTACGGAACTTCAGACGACCGAGAAGACGGACCATTTCGGCGTTGATGCCGTGGATACCGACTTCAAAGACAGCGCGTTCGCCGGCCTGCTTGATGATTGCATCGACTTCACGGCGGGATTTTTCCACCATTTCTTCAATGCGCGCGGGATGAATACGACCGTCGACGATGAGTTTTTCGAGTGCGAGACGAGCGACCTCTCGGCGGATCGGGTCAAAGCTGGACAGCGTGATCGCTTCCGGCATATCGTCGATGATGAGATCGACACCGGTCAGCGTTTCAATGGTACGGATATTTCTGCCCTCACGACCGATGATGCGGCCCGTCATTTCATAGTTGGGAAGGTTCACAACGGAAACGGTTGCCTCGGACACCATGTCGGCAGAAAGCCGCTGGATGGCGAGGGTGATGATGTTGGTTGCTTTTGCGTCTGCTTCTTCTCTTGACTGCTGTTCGATTTCGATGACACGCTTTGCCGCATCGAGCTTTGCCTCTTCCTCAATCTTGGAAACAAGCTCGTTCTTGGCTTCCGCAACCGTCAGACCGGAAAGTTCTTCCAGCACGGTGATCTCCTGTGCTTTCAGACGTTCGATTTCCTCTGCGGCTTCGGTATTCTCTTTCATCTTCTTGTTCAAAGCTTCTTCCTTGCGGTCGATGGCCTCGTGCTTGCGGTCAAGCGCTTCTTCCTTCTGGGCGTTCTTGCGCTCCAGACGGGAGATTTCTGCACGGCGTTCCTTCAGTTCCCGCTCGGTTTCGTTCTTGTTGCGGAGGATTTCTTCCTTCGCCTCAATCAGAGCTTCTTTTTTCTTTGTCTCGCCGAGCTTTTCAGCTTCTTCGACGATCGATTGTGCCTTTGCTTCCGCGGAACCGATCGCAGCTTCACCGATACGCTTGCGTCCGATCCAGCCGCCGAGCACGCCGATGGCAAGACAAATGACAGCAACCAAGGGGTAAAATACGTAATGCATCGGTATTTCCTCCTGGTTTGATTCAATATGATTCGGATACGAATAAAATGTTGTTACGATTCCACGTGAACTATCCAAAATCCGATGCACGGACGATCTCTGCGGTACCATCTCGCAAAAAAAGTTTTTCAGCATAAAGGAAGTGGGCATTCGTATGGCATTCTATAACATATCTATTTTAATGTATTTTTGTGAACTTGTCAAGGGGATATCGGCATTTTCCCAATATTTATTTTTGAAAACGTGAGGATGCGAAAGAAAAGTGTTAATAATATTATAATATTTTGAAGAAAAAGTTGACAAACGCAAGATTTTGAAGTACAATATTATATATATATCCCTTAAAATACACCACTTGTTTCAAGGAGGCATCCGATCGCATATGATCCGTTCCATGACCGCATACGGACGCGCAAAAGCACAGATCGGCGGCAAAGATATCACCGTCGAGGTCAAGTCCGTCAACAACCGTTATTTTGACTGTTCCGTCAAAATTTCCAGACTCTATGGATTTTTAGAGGAACGCATCAAGTCTTATATCAAGGAACGCGGCATCAACCGCGGCAAGATCGACATTTACGTCAACATCGATCTGATCGATACGCAGGGCGTTACCGTTGCGCTGGACGAGGCGTATACAAGAAGCTATATCGACGCGCTGTACCGTTTGCGTGATACGTTTGATCTCAAGGATGACATCTCCGTGATGCGCGTTGCATCCAACCGCGATATCTTTGCGGTGACAAAGCCCGAAGAGGATACCGAAGGAGACTGGAACGATCTCTGTGTCGTACTCGGTGAGGCGGTCGACGCATTCCTCGCAATGAGAGAAGCGGAAGGTGCACGTCTCTGTGAGGATATTTGCGCAAAGAAGGCATCGCTTGAAGCGTGTGTCCCGACCATTGAAGCGCTGTCCAAGGAAGATACCAACAGCTATGCGGCAAAGCTCGAAGCGCGTCTTCGCCAGGTGCTTGAGGATCACGAGCTGCACATTGAGGAATCCCGTATTCTGACCGAATGTGCCATCTTTGCCGATAAGGTCGCCGTGGATGAAGAAACGGTTCGTCTGAGAAGCCACTTCAAGGCATTTGACGAAATGCTTCTGTCTGAGGAGCCCATCGGCCGTAAGCTTGATTTCCTGATTCAGGAAATGAACCGCGAAACCAATACCATCGGCTCCAAGGCAAACGATATGCGGATTGCAAAGATCGTCATCGAGATGAAGAACGAGATTGAAAAGATCCGCGAACAGATTCAGAATATCGAATAACAAGGGAAAACGATGAGTAAGTTTATCAACATCGGACACGGAAATATGATCGCCGCCGCGCGTGTCGTTGCGGTGGTATCGCCGGAGTCCCAGCCCATCAAGCGTCTGGTGCAGGATGCCAAAGAAGAAGGACGTGCCATTGACGTCACCGGCGGCAGAAAAACGAGAGCGGTTCTGGTTGCAGATACGGGTCACGTCATCATGTGTGCCCTGATGACGGAAACCATCACCGCGCGTCTGAACGGTACCACAGACAGTACGTCTGCGGCAGAAGATGATGAGACAGACCTTGAATCTATGTGACATCACGAAAGGACTCATGAAATGAACAACAAGAAGTTACCCGGTATTCCCTTTGTCCTCTCCGGTCCGTCCGGATGCGGAAAAGGCACCATCGTCAAGGAACTGCTGAAGAAATATCCCGATGCCTTCGCACTTTCCGTTTCCGCAACGACCAGAGCACCGCGCGTCGGCGAGGTGGACGGCGTTCACTACTACTTTATCACCAGAGAAGAATTTGAGCGTCGGATCGACGATCAGCAGATTCTCGAATATACCTCCTACTGCGGTAATTATTACGGAACGCCGAAGAAGGAGCTTTACGAGCGCACGGTTTCCGGCATTAACGTCATTCTGGAAATTGAAGTTGAGGGCGCAATGAACGTCAGACGACTCTGTCCCGAAGCTGTCCTCATTTATGTTCTTCCGCCGGATGCAGAGACTCTGGAAGCACGTCTGCGCGGTCGCGGCACCAATACCGAGGAGGATATTGCAAACCGTCTTGCAACGGCACGTGAGGAAATCCGCTGCCTGCCCGATTACGATTACATCGTCATCAATGAAAACGACGGTGCAGAAGCTGCTGCCGATGAAATTGTAAACATCATTGCATCCGAGCAGCATAAGGTCAGCCGCAATCTTGAAAACGCGATCCATTTTTTTGATAAATAAAATAAAAAACAACAATCCATATACCGAAAAGGAGAAAAAATACTATGATTTATCCGTCTATCGATGAAATTACCAAAGGTCAGTACAACCGTTATACCCTCTGCATCGCAACCGCAAAGTGCGCACGCATCGTCACCGATGAATACGTCGAACAGCGCGAGATCGCAGAAAAGATGCTCGCAAACAAGGAAACCGATAAGAGCCTTGCATCCATGATCAAGCGCGAAATCCGCGATGAAAAGGCTGTTAAGAACGCGATCAAGCGTCTGTACAACGGCGATTTCGTTATCTGCGAAGGTAAGGAAGAACCGGAAGAAGCACTTGCACAGACAAAGGAAGCAGTAGAAGTTGCTGCGGAGGCTGCCGTTTCGTTCTTTGATGACGAAGACGAAGAAGCGCTTGACGAGGAGCTTGAGGACGAAGAAGAAGCGTAAGCTTCACGAAACAAAATAAAAACAAAAGGGGGGATTTTATGGAATCGGAAAACAGCAGAGCGCTTTTGCGCCAGTATGCAGTTGTCAGGATTCTGGATATCCCCTATCATGTTGATAAGCCGTTCACATACTATCTGACGCCGGAGCTTGCGGGTACAGCGTCCGTAGGATGCTTTGTCATGGTGCCGTTTGGTGTCAGCAACAGAAAAGTCATGGGTATTGTGACGGAGCTTCAATCTCCGTCCGATCTCCCCGCAGATTTTCCGTTTGATCGCTGCAAGCCGATTGCAAAGGTCGTTTCCGGGGAATTTGTTCTGGACGAGGAATTGATGGGACTTTGCCGCTATATGAAGGAGATGACGTTCTGTTCCTTCGGAGACGCCGCGAAGGCCGTCATCCCGACGGGGGCACTGCGCCGTATTCACGAGCTGTTTGCATTTCCGACGGAACGTGAGCAAAAAGCCAAGGCTGAGGACTATCTTGCATCCCTTACGGGGGCATCGTCGCTGGAAGGCGATATTCTGTCTCTGCTTCAGAAAAAGAGCACTGTCCGACGGGAAAAGATTGCGGAACATTTCGGTGCAGATGCCATCAAATGCGCCGATGCGATGGTAAAAAAAGGTTTACTCGACCGCACGTACCGTCTGTCCGATTCCGAAAACGCGGTTTATCAGATGTTCATTTCATCACCGATTCCCGCAGAAGATATCCGCAGTATGCTGGCAGGGAATGAAGAGCTGCGCGCAAAGTACGGATATCGGCACAAAAGCGATGCGTACAACGCTGTGATGCAGAGAATTGCCGCAGCGGACGGTGAGGAATTGCAGGTCAACACGCTGGATACACAAGACGTTATCGGCTCGACCGCACTGCGTGTGCTTGCAAAAGAAGGATTTCTGACGGTGCGCCGTGAGCAGGTCTTCCGCAATCCGTACGAATCCGCATATCAGGAAAAACCAAAGGACGATAACGTCTTAAGTGAGGAACAGCAGGGCGCATTCGATCAGCTGTCCGCACTGTACCGAACGCATGAACCGAAGGCTGCACTTCTGCACGGTGTTACCGGTTCAGGTAAGACCCGCGTCATCAAGGCGATGATGGATGAAGTGCTTGCCGACGGCAGACAGGTCATTATGCTCGTGCCTGAAATCTCACTGACACCGCAATCTGTGTCGATCTTCTGCTCTTATTACGGAAATCGCGTTGCATTGCTGCACTCGGCACTGTCGGCGGGAGAACGTCTTGACGTCTGGCGCCGAGTCAAGCGCGGCGAGGTCGATATCGTCATCGGTACGCGCTCGGCGGTCTTCGTGCCGTTTGAGCGTCTCGGCATGATCGTCATCGACGAGGAGCAGGAGCACACTTATAAATCAGACAGCAATCCGAAATACCATGCCCGCGATGCCGCACGCTTCCGTTGTGCGCACAGCAAGGCTCTCATGCTGCTTGCATCCGCGACCCCGTCTCTGGAAAGCTATTACAAGGCAGAACGCGGGATCTATTCGCTGATTACCTTGAAAAACAGATACGGCAATGCGCGTCTTCCCGAAGTCATCATGGCGGATATGCACGGCGAAACCTTAAACGGAAGCGGAGATACGCCGCTCGGCGGGATTTTGTCCTCCGCTCTTGCTGAAACCAAAGAAAAAAACGAGCAGGCGATTTTATTTATCAACCGACGTGGGTATCATAAGTACGTATCCTGTCTTTCCTGTAAAACGCCTGTGATGTGTCCGCATTGCTCGGTTCCGATGACGCTTCACAAAAAAGGCGGTATGACCGCAACAGATACCGTCATCGATCCGACACAACCGCAGGGAACCATCGGCGGGATTCTCGTCTGCCATTACTGCGGAACACACGTCAGAACGCCGCAGGTGTGTCCCTCCTGCCAGGCACCGCATCTGCATGCCTTCGGCTACGGAACCCAGCGGGCCGAGGATGATCTCGAAACGCGATTCCCCGACATCCGTACGCAACGGATGGATATGGATACGACGAAAGAGAAATTTTCTCACGATCTGATTCTGAAATCGTTCCGCAACAAAACCTTTGACGTGCTTCTCGGAACACAGATGGTCACCAAGGGTCACGACTTCCCCGACGTTACGCTCGTCGGTATCCTGTCAGCAGATGCAATGCTCTACCAGGACGATTACCGTGCCTCGGAAAAGGCGTTTTCGCTGATCACACAGGTCATCGGACGTGCGGGACGCGGCGATAAACCGGGACGCGCCATCATTCAGACGTACAGTCCCGACAATGAAATTTTGAAATTGGCGGCGGCGCAGGACTATGAGACCTTCTATCAGGGAGCGATCCGTATGCGGGAAGCTATGGTGTTCCCTCCGTTCTGCGAGCTTGTTCTGCTTTCTCTGTCCTCGAGCGAAGAAGTAGAGGTCATGAACGCCGCGGCGAAGATCGCATCCCGTCTGCGTGAACTGATTGCACCGGGCGGAGACTATCACGACGTGCAGATGGCGGTTTTCGGACCGTTTGAAGCACAGGTTTATAAAGTCAACGAAAAATTCCGTATGCGCATGATCCTCAAATGTCGGCTGAACCGACGGACCCGTGCGCTGCTCGATCAGATCTTGACGGATTCGTATACGGTCTGCGCAGGCAGAGTTGCCGTTTCCATCGACGTCAATCCGAGCAATCTTTAATATCATTTTAGGAGAAATACAATCATGGCAAAACTGAAAATTCTCAAGGACGGCGATACCGCACTGCGCTTGAAGAGCCGTCCCGTTACCGATATCAACAAACGAATTCTGACCTTGCTTGACGATATGACGGAAACCATGCGTCAGGCGGACGGTGTCGGTCTTGCGGCTCCGCAGATCGGTGTTCTGCGCCGCGTTGTCGTCATTGAATGTGAACCCGGCAACGTTCTGGAGCTCATCAACCCCGTTATCGTGGAAAAGAGCGGCAAGCAGCACGAGCTGGAAGGCTGTCTCTCCGTTCCCGGCAGACAGGGCTATACCGACCGTCCGATGTACGTCAAGGTCGAAGCACTCAACCGCAAAGGCGAAACGGTCACACTGGAAGGCGAAGGTCTGCTTGCAAGAGCATTCTGCCACGAGATCGATCATCTCGACGGTATTTTGTATATCGACCACGCAGAAATGGTAGTAGAAGAAGACTGAATAAACGAATTTTACGGAACAGGAAGAATTAAATGAGAATCTTATTCATGGGCACACCGGAATTTGCCCGCGATCAGCTGACGGCACTTTGGGAAAACAAGGATGCAAACGGCTGGGAGATCGTCGGCGTTCTGTCTCAGCCCGATAAACCCAAGGGACGCGGCTATAAGCTGATCCCTACCCCTACAAAGGAATATGCTGAATCCATCGGTCTGACCGTGTATCAGCCGACCACTCTGCGCGATGAAGCGTTTGCAGAACTGCTGGCGCAGCTCGATCCCGAGTTGATCGTTGTTGCGGCTTACGGAAAGATTCTGCCGCGCAGCGTGCTCGATTATCCGAAATACGGCTGCATCAACGTGCACGGCTCTCATCTTCCCGCGTATCGTGGTGCTGCTCCGATCCAGCGTGCCATCATGGACGGTCTGACGGTCACCGGCAATACGATTCAGTTTATGGCGGACGGCATCGATACGGGCGATATGATTGCAAAGGACGAGGTCGCAATCGGCGAAAACGAAGACTTCGGTTCTCTTTATGACCGCATGGGCAAATCCGGCGGCAAGCTGCTTGTTTCCGTCATTCCGATGATCGAAAACGGTACCGTCGTGCGTGAAGTGCAGGATGATTCTCTTGCTACCTACGCCGCAAAAATTGAAAAGGCGGAATGTGCGCTTGATTTTTCGCTGTCTGCACAGACGCTGCATAACAAGATCCGTGCACTGTCCCCCGCACCGCTTGGTGCTGCGGTTCTGAAAAATGAAAAAGAAACGAAGAATATGAAAATCGTTTCCACAGTCGTTGTGGAAAAAGAAGGCACTCACGGAGAGATCGGCAAAGTTCTGTCTGTTGACGCCAAAAAGGGTCTGATCTGTGTTGCGTGCGGAGAAGGCGTTCTCGGCATCACGGCACTCGTTCCCGAAGGAAAGGGTAAAATGAACGCAGGAGACTTCATCCGCGGCAGAAAGATCGATGCGGGAGATATCCTGCTGACCCCCGAATTTGATAAGAAATAAAAAGGAGGCTTTCGGTGCCTGTGATCTATTACGGTGGATACGATATTACGTATATCCTGCTTCTCGTTCCGATTCTGATCTTCTCGCTCTGGGCGCAGAGTTCGGTGACAACGACGTTCAATCGATATAACAAGGTCATGAACAAACGCCGTATGACGGGATATGACGCGGCACGCATGATTCTTGACCGCAACGGTCTTTATCACGTCGCAATCGAGCAGGTATCCGGCAATCTGACCGACCATTACGACCCGAAGGCAGACGTGATCCGTCTGTCCGATGCCGTATACAACACCCCGTCGATTGCCGCTGTCGGTGTTGCTGCACATGAAGCGGGACACGCGGTGCAGTATGCAACGGGTTACGGACCGATCAAGCTGCGCGCCTCAATCGTTTCGCTGACACAGTTTGCGTCCCGATGGTCCATCTATCTTCTGATGTTCGGGATTTTACTGTCGTTCGGTACGCTTGCTTACGTTGGATTCTGGCTGTACGCCGTCGTTGCGTTTTTCCAGCTGGTGACGCTGCCGGTTGAATTCAATGCATCCCGACGTGCGATCACGGCACTTGAGGACGGCGGTTCACTGGACCGTGACGAACTGTCGGGCGCGAAAAAGGTGCTCTCTGCGGCAGCAATGACGTACGTTGCGGCTCTGCTTTCGGCACTGCTGCAGCTTCTGCGTCTGTGGTCGATCGTATCAAGCAACGAAAGAAGAAGACGCTGAAAATATTCATCAATCGAAAAGGTAATTTATGACAGCAAGAGAAGCGGCGTTTGTATCGCTGCAGAAATACGAAAACAATAAAAAATTTGCCAATATCGAGGCAGATACCGCCATCCGCCGCAACGGACTTGACGGTGCCGACCGCGCGCTTTACACGGCGATCTTTTACGGAACGGTTGAGCGCAAGATCACGCTTGACTATATCATCGACAGCCTCTGCGATAAAAAGCGCGAGATCGATGCCAACGTCCGCATCATTCTGCGCCTGTCGCTGTATCAGATGCGCTATCTCGACCGCGTTCCCGACTACGCCATTGTCAACGATGCCGCCGAGCTTTGCAAGCGATTTGCCGCAAAGAGTGCCGTTTCGTTTGTCAATGCGGTGCTTCATGCGTATCGCAGAGAGGAAAAACGCCTGCGCTTCCCTGATTCCCAAAAGGATCCCGTCCGCTATCTCAGCGTGACGTATGCGTATCCCGAGTGGCTGTGCAAACTGTGGTCAGAGATGTACGGAATCGAAAAAACGGAATCGATCTTTCGTGCGTTTGATGAAAATCCGCCGATCACGCTGCGTGTCAATACACAGAAAACGACCGCCCAGGTCCTTGGCGATGCGATGAAGCAGAACAATATCAAATATGCACCGACGGCGTATGTGCCGGGCGGTATCCGTCTGCAGGGACATTGTCCGATCGAGGAAATTCCCGGATTTTCCGCAGGTGAATGTTTTGTACAGGATGAGGCGTCGCAGATTGCATCTTACGTTCTCGGTGCACAGCCGGGAGACTTTGTGATCGACGCATGCTCTTGTCCGGGTGGTAAGAGTTTTTCCACAGCACTGTGGATGAACGATTCCGGCAAGATCCTTTCCTGCGATCTTCATAAAAACAAGCTGAAGCTCGTATCGGAAGGTGCAGAGCGGCTCGGTATTTCGATCATTGAAACGAGAGAGCAGAACGGATCGGTCTTTGTTCCGGAATTCGAGTATGCGGCAGACCGCGTGCTGTGTGACGTTCCCTGCTCGGGTCTCGGCGTTCTGTCCAAGAAGCCTGACATTCGTCATAAGACTGCAGATGAAATTGAGCGTCTTCCCGCCATCCAGTACGCCATTCTGGAGAATTGCAGCCGCTACGTCAAGATGGGCGGTATTCTTGTATACTCCACCTGTACGCTGAACCGCGCGGAAAATGAGGATAACGTCACGCGCTTCCTTGCCTCCCATTCGGAATTTGAAGCCGTTCCCTTTACGGTCGGTTCCAAAACGGTTGAAGCAGGTATGCTTTCGCTGTTCCCCGATGAATATCACGGCTGTGACGGCTTCTTCGTTGCAAAAATGAAAAGAATCAAGTAACATATTATATAGATAGTAATGATGAGTGAAACTGTAACCAAAACCGATCTTCTGTCCATGAACGTCGCCGAGCTGGAAGCGTTCTGCAAAACCATCGGTGAACCGAAGTTCCGCGCGGGACAGATCTTCAAATGGATGCATGCAGGCGTCGGATTTGACGAAATGTCGAATCTCTCCAAAGCACTGCGCGAAAAGTTAAATGATACGGCGGTACTGCCGTATCCCGCAATCGCAGAAAAATACGTCTCCGCACAGGACGGTACCGTCAAATATCTGTGGGAGCTGTCGGACGGACAGAACATTGAGAGTGTTTTCATGCGCTATCATCACGGCAATACCATCTGCATTTCCACACAGGCGGGATGCCGCATGGGATGTGCGTTCTGTGCATCGACGCTCGGCGGTAAGGTCCGTGACCTGACGCCGTCGGAAATGCTCGGACAGGTCATCACCGCCCAGCGCGATATGGGAGAACGCATCTCGGGTATCGTGCTGATGGGCATCGGTGAGCCGCTGGACAATTACGACAACGTCATGAAGTTCCTGCGTCTGGTCGGTGACGAGGCGGGTCTTAACATCGGTTACCGCCATATTTCCCTTTCCACCTGCGGACTTGTCGACGGCATTGACCGACTTGCAGAGGAAGGCATGCCCGTCACGCTTTCCATTTCTCTGCACGCACCGACGGATGCACTCCGCTCGGAGATCATGCCCGTCAACAAAAAGTGGAACATCGCACAGCTGTTATCTGCTTCCGTCCGTTATTTTGAAAAGACCGGACGCCGTATCTCGTTTGAATATACGCTCATTGCAGGAAAGAACGATACCGCGGAAGGTGCGGCTCAGCTGGTTCAGACGATGAAAAAGTACGTCGGCAGAAAAATGCCGATTCATATCAATCTGATTCCTGTCAACCCGATCAAGGAGCGCGATTTTGCGTCGTCTGATATGGCAAACGTCCGCCGCTTTGCCGCGATCCTTGAGAAAAACGGCATGACGGCGACGGTACGCAGAACGCTGGGACCCGATATCAACGCATCCTGCGGACAGCTGCGCAACCGCGAAAATCAGATTCAGAAGCATATTTTGACGTAATCATCCCGTTATCACAATACGGAGAAAGGGAGTGTGATCTGCTATGATCCTCAATGGGAAAACAGATATCGGAAAACGGCGTAAGAACAACCAGGACAGCTTTGTGATCCGCCACTGGGAAGACATCAACTGCGCACTCGGCGTCGTCTGTGACGGCATGGGCGGTGCAAACGGCGGCAATATTGCCTCGGCACTTGCCTGTGAGCATTTCGTCGCGGCGGTTGAATCGTTTATGAATTCGGAAAAAGTACGCACGGGACTTGCAACGGAAGGTGATTATTCCTCCATGCTGGCTCATGCGGTGACAGATGCCAATCAATGCGTGTACAGCAGTACCGAAAAGGACAAAAGCCTCAAGGGCATGGGAACCACGCTGGTTGCGGCGCTCGTTGTCCGTGACGTGCTGTATGCCGTCAACGTCGGTGACTCAAGACTGTATCTTTACAACCACGGTCGTCTGACGCAGATCACGCGCGACCATTCTCTGGTACAGTATCTTCTCGATACGGGGAAGCTGACCAAGGAAGAAGCAAAGGATTATCCCAACCGCAACGTCATCACGCGGGCGGTCGGCATTGAACGCAGCATTGAATCGGATATCTTCTCGGTCGATTTGTCAAGATTGCACGAGGATGCCTGTGCGATGCTGTGCTCTGACGGTCTGTCGGGATACGTGGAGGCAGACGACATTCGTTTCATGCTTTCCGCAGGCATTGCGGAGAATGGAACGTACGACGGAGATGCGATTGCATCGTCGCTGGTCGACGCGGCGAATGCTGCCGGCGGTATCGATAACATCACGGTGGTTCTGATGCGTCTCGGAAACGCAAAAAACAAAGAAGCGAAGGACGATAATGCATGAGCATGGAGCAATTTGAAAAATACGTCGGACAGGTCTTTGACCGACGTTATAAGATCAACAAAATCATCGGCATCGGTGGTATGGCGGTCGTTTTTGAAGCACATGACATGCTGATGAACCGTACGGTTGCGGTCAAGATGCTCAAGGAAGAGATCAACAATGACGCACAGTCGGTCAAGCGCTTCATCAACGAATCCCGTGCCGTAGCGATGCTCAATCACCCGAACATTGTCAATATTTACGACGTTTCGGTAAAGGATGATATCAAGTATATCGTCATGGAATACATCCATGGCATTACCCTCAAAAATTATATGAACCGTAAGGGTGTCATCGGCTGGAAGGAAGCACTGTCTTATATGGAACAGATCCTCCGTGCGCTGGAGCACGCCCATGCCAAAGGCATCATTCACCGTGATATCAAGCCGCAGAATATCATGCTGCTGAAAAACGGTGTCATCAAGGTTACGGACTTCGGTATTGCCAAGCTGCCGAATACCGATACTGTGACGATGACCGACAAAGCCATCGGTACGGTGTATTATATCAGTCCCGAGCAGGCATCGGGCAAGCAGATCGACCCGCGCTCCGACTTATATTCCCTCGGTGCCATGCTTTACGAAATGGTTACGGGTCAGCTGCCGTTTTATGCGGAATCCTCCGTTTCCGTCGTTTTGATGCAGGTCAATGACAATCCCGTTCCGCCGGGTGAACTGAATCCGTCTCTGCCGCAGGGTCTGGAACAGTTGATTCTCTGTGCGATGGAAAAGGATCCCGAATACCGTTATCAGAATGCGACGGATATGATGCGCTGCGTGATGCAGCTGCGTCAGCGTCCCGATACCATCTTCCCGACGAGAAAACCGGATCAGGAAGAAGAGGACGTTTTCCGCGGAAGAAAAAAGGTTGCACCGACGTCTTCGGTACGCAGAAAGCGCAGACGCGGCAGTTATTCGATGTTTCCCGTGATTCTCGGTGTTGCGCTGTCGTTCATGATCGTCATGGGCGTTGCGATCTTCTACGTGCTTCAGCAGCTGATCATTGCGGAGAGCGACGAGGATTATAAGACCATCGAAATTGAGAACTTTGTCGGTATGCTGTATTCCGGAACGCTGCTCGATTCTATGGAGCATGCAAAGTATTACAACATTGAGATCGATTCCGTTTATGATGCCGAAGCACCTGAAAACACGGTCATTGCACAGGAGCCTGTGGAAGGAACCTCGAGAAAGGTCAGTGAAAAGCACGGTCAGAAATGTACCGTTGTGCTGACGGTCTCTCTCGGTGCACAGACCTTCAAGCTCGCGGATCTGACAGGTCAGGAATACCGACAGGCAGAGCTTTTGCTCTCGCGTATGGGACTTGCCTGCAAGGTCGTGGAGGAATACCACGATACGGCACTTGACGGTTACGTGTATAAGATGGATCCGCCTGCGGGTGATACGGTAACCTCGGGTGATGCGGTCACGCTGTACGTTTCCCGCGGACAGAAGGTGGAATACGTCTCGGTTCCGAACTTCCTGGGTCTTGATCGGAGTGAGGCAATGAAGATCCTCATCGAAAATGATCTGGCGCTCGGTAAGGTCAATTACGTCGTATCCGATCAGCCGATCGGTACGATCCTGTCGCAGTCCAAGCCGGAATTTGCGTCGGTGCCGAAATCTGCCACCAAGATCGATTTTACCGTATCGGGCGGTCCCGATTATGAACCGCCGAAGGTGGAAGAAGAAACGGAAGCAGCAGAAGAGACTTCTGCGGAAGGCGAAAACGGTGGTGCTTCGTGAATCGGGAATTTGATGCAACGATCATCCGCGGAGTCGGCGGTCTTTACACGGTCCGTGAGGAAAACGGATCGGAAACCGATTGCCGTGCCAAAGGAACCTTCCGTCATGACGGCATGACACCGCTTGTCGGTGACCGTGTCCATGTGACCGTAGACGACGAAATGGAAAATAAGCAGGAGCGCGGTGCGCAGACCGGTGCGATGATCTCGGAGATCTATCCGCGCCGCAATGCGCTGATCCGTCCCGCGATGGCAAATCTCGACGTGATGTTTGTCGTCGCCGCGGCAAAAGACCCCGATCCGTCCCTGCGTTTTCTCGACAAGCTGCTGTGTATCCTCGAATATCAGGAAATTGAGCCTGTTCTGATCGTCACGAAAGCCGATCTTGACGCGCACCGTGCCGAGCAGATGCGGGTAAAATACGAGAAATGCGGTTTTACCGTGTTCGTCACCGATGCCGAAACCGCATCGGAGGACGCTCGGATCACCGCGTATCTTGAATCGTTCGGTCAGAACACCATTGCCGCGTTCTGCGGAGCATCGGGCGTCGGAAAGTCAACGCTGATGAACCGTCTGTTCCCGCATCTCGATCTTGAAACGGGCGAGATCAGCGAAAAGATCGCGCGCGGCAAGCATACGACCCGTGCGGTTCATCTTTTCTCGCTCGATCATTGTTCGGATGGACGGTATCACGGTTATCTTGCGGACACACCCGGATTTTCGATGCTTGACTTTGTGCGGTTTGATTTCTTCTCAGTTGAGGAGCTGCCGTACACGTTCCGCGAATTTGTCCCGCTGATCGGTCAGTGCCGCTATACCAAATGTACGCATACCAAAGAAGAAGG
>JAZQWK010000332.1:0-7632 GCA_045632325.1 Eubacteriales bacterium | reverse complement strand
TTTCTGCATCACCAGATGGTAATATCTGCGCAATGGACGTGCAGGATCCTGCATCTTGAATGGAGAAGAATTTGCCATCTAATAATACTGATATAGAGTATACTGATAAGAGTAAGAAAGACAGAGAGGATATGCGTTACGCTTGCGGTCAATATCAAAATGTTTATCTGACAGAAAAACAGCGTGAATCCCTTGAATGGGATTACCCAGACAAATTTAACGACTATAAGATTAAGCGGTTGGTAAAGGACGATGTAAAAGGATCAAACTTCAATGACTGCATTGATGCGTTTGTCGATGTGAATATCAAAGATCCTTAAAACGCAAACTCCGACCGATCAATGACGTTCTGCTGTAAATCCTTGGAAATGTTACAGAAATAATCACTATAACCGCCGACGCGGACGACCAGATTCTTGTACTGCTCGGGATTTTTCTGTGCGGCAAGGAGCGTTGCGCGGTCGAGGACGTTGATCGACAGCTGCTGTCCGCCGTTTGCAAAGTAGGTTTTCGCCATCATGATAAAGGTTTCGATGCCCTTGTCCGATGCAAAGAGCTTTTTGTCAAACTTCATCTGCGTGACAAAGCCGGAGCAGGCTTCGGTCTGGTTGTAGCACATCATCGATTTGAGAGCCGCCGTCGGTCCCTTGACGTCACACCCGGGGACTGCCGCAACGCTGTCGGCAAAGGTTGCATCACCAGAGTGTCTGCCGTTGGGAAGTGCGCCCGTCGCACGTCCGTTGTTCGCCGCACGGCTGAACGGACTGCATCCGCCGGTGAACACGCCGCCGCGGAAGGTGTTTTTCGTCTTCAGATACGCAAAGAAGTGGTCAACCATTGCGGCGCAGAGATTATCAACCTCAGGAATGTCATTGCCGAATTTCGGTGCGTTTTTGCAGTCCTGCCACAGGGTATCGTGACCCTCGAAGTTGTCCTCAAGTGCGGTGATCATCTCATCCATCGTGTATTTCTTCTGCTCAAATACAAGCGTCTTGACGGCATAGAGCGCGTCTGCGGTATCGGCAATGCCCTCGGCAAGCACCTGTCCGTGACCGTAGAGCGGACCGCCCCACTTGTAGTCGCGTCCCTTTTCCAGGCATCCCTGAATCATGCAGGAACGAAGCGGATTCGGTGAGAAACGAGCAAAGGTTTCCTGTGCGGCGTTGGACATGCGCACGACGGCATTGGTGATATGCTCCATCTGCTGATAGAACAGGGCAAGGAATTCTTCAAAAGTCTCGCAGTCACGCGGGTCGCCGTACTGGTTGGAGATCAGTTCCACGCCGCCCGATGCAAAATCGTAGCCGTTGTGCAGAGTGAATTCCAGTACCTTACCAAGATTGACCTCACCGTCCTCCAAGCCCATGTGGGATTTGCCCATGATGTCGATCTGGTTACAGCCGTTCATGCAGTAATCATGGCTGTCCTCGGAGGTGATGCCGATGGCTTCCAGAGCCGTGCAGACGACCTCGTCGTTGTAAATGGCGGGAAGACCGATGCCCGTTGCGATACATTCTGCCGCCGCACGCCAAAGATCGGCGGGAGTATTTCTGTGGACACGCATCGTCAGGTTCGGTGTCTGATACTTCATTTCCGTGACAAGCTCAAGCACGAGATAGGAAAGCGCATTCGTTTCGTCGTTCCAATTTTCGTCAGAACCCGAGATACAGACATTCCAGCCGCGGACGTTGTGCATGGCCTCCAGGAATCGGTAGACCATCTCACGGCTTTCTTCTTCCGAGCTTGCGTTGTAATAGTCGATCATGAACTGATCGTAGCGACCGGGAGAATCCACACCGTCGAGCGTGAACAGCATCCAGAACATCATCGTCGCGGAGTACATATCGTAAGCTGGTTCCATCGGAACACGCGCAAAGGTTTCGGCGATTCGGTTCCACTCAGCACTTCTCTCTGTATCAGTCTTGGCATTTGCTTCCGCCATTTCGCGGATTCTGCCGCCGACAATGTCAAGCGCATCCATCGCGTCACGACAACCGTTGTAAAAGCCGTCGTTTCCGGGATTTATTGCGCGACATTCTTCAATCAGTGCACGGATGCCGTTGGTACCAAGGTGCAGATAACGGTCATAGTCGGGGTTGGAATGTCCGCCCCAGTCACCGCCCCAGCACGCCATGGCAGAACGCAGACGCTTGTCCACATCAGTCTTCATACGCTCAGAACGCGACCACCAGCAGATCGGGAGAATCTCGTCACGAATGGATTCAAGATCTTCTGTGTGTTCGGGATATTCTTCCAACAGCTGCGAGAAGCGATTGCCATCAAAGCTGACACCGCCGCCGTAACTATAGAAAAACGCACCGTTGACCGCCGCAGCACCGACCGTTGGCAGCATACAGTTTTCGGGGAAGGAGATCGGCAGATACTTTGCCGCTTCCTTCATGCCGGCACCGACACGTTCTTCCATGGATTTTCTTCTGTTTTCAACGAAAGCGCGTCCGAAAGGTTCGATTTCAAATGAGTATTGGTTCATGTGTGACCTCCTTGTAAATTGCCTGTGCTTGATCACTTATCAGTTAGCAGAGCGTCAGTATATTCCTGTAAATTCTTTTCAAAAGTTTTCATTTTCTTTTCCTGTGCGGATACGATATAAGCTGGTTTCGTTAATATCTCCGTTCATTTCATTATAGCATAGAATCGTAAATAAATCAAGACAGATTTATGATAGTGTTACAAGGTTTTTGAAAATGGTATTGTCCTTTTGCTTTATACACTGTACGACTCCGAAAGTATCCAATCTTAATATTTTGATCAAAGAAAAACGGGAGATTTCATCTCCCGTTTGGGTTTTTCTACGGATCATTTTTTCTGCGAATTTCCGTCTGACAGCGGTTGTTTTATCACGCGATCGTATTATTCCTCTTTAAACTTTTTCCATTTGCCGATGCAAACGAAGCAGCAGACAGCGGCTGCGGCGGAAATGATGATCCACGAGAGGATAACGGCATCCCAGCCGAAGATATCGGAGATCTTACCCATGCCGTAAGTAGAGATCGCAGAGCCGATATACGTACAGAAATTGAGCAGACCCGAGACCATCGAGACGTTGCCGAACCGACCGAACGATGCGGGCAGCATACAGATCAGAATCAGGTTCATACCGTGCATACACGCAACGATCAGCGCGGACAGCAGAATGGCGACGATCGCGTTCAGACCGAGCAGCAGGGACAGAAGAAGCGAGCAGCCTGCCGCAACGGTTGCAATGATGCCTGCGCAGAGCAGTTCATTTTTGAACCAATGGTGGTGGACGTACGACGTGATTTCAAAGGAAATGATCGAGAAGATCGGCAGAATGACGCCGGACAGAATCGAGATCGACGTGCCGAGGTTGTAGGTTTCTCCGATGAACGTCGGCATCCAGCTGGTAACGCCGTCACGGATCATGCCCTGTGCGACGATGGCGAGCATAATCAGCGGCAGAGCCACGCCGAGAGCACGGATGACGGCAGACGTTCCGGATGCGCCTTTGTCTTCCTTTTTGCCGCGGTTCAACTCGGGCTGCGGGATTCCGGCTTTCTCAAAGCGGTTCATCGCGATATTCCAGATGAAAATGAGCGCGAGTGCACAGCATCCGGAGAAGAAGAAGATCGAGCGCCAGCCTGCGGCGAGGGAGATAAAGGTAGGAGCGATCAGATAGACGGCAATGGTACCCGAGGAGGAGCCGTAGGAGACCAGCACCGTTGCGCGATCGTACGTCTTGCGGTCAAGTGCCGATGTCATGATCTTGACCAGCGGCGGCCACATCATGGCCTGTGCAAAGCCGTTGATTGCCCAGACGGCGGTCATAGCGGTGACGTTCGGTGCGGCAAGCGGCATGATAAAGTTCATGATCGTTGTCAGAACAAAGCCGCCTGTGATGATATGACGCGGCTTGATGCGGTCACCGAGGTAGCCGGAGACCAGCTGTCCGAGACCGTAGGTGATGGAGATCGCTGTGATCGGTTTGACGGCGGTTGCCTTTGGAAGTCCGCTTTCTGCAATGAACTCCGCCATGACAGCGGCGTAATTGAGTCGGGAAAGATACGAGATGAAATACGCCGCGGCACAGAGGAAGATCAGCGCATTGATTTTCTTTTTGTCAGTCAGTTTGGTCATAATGATGGGATTCCTTTTACGTTTGAGATGGGACGGAGACGGTCAGGGAAGTCGGGAGCAGGTGTTCACATTCCGCGATGATGCGGACATCCCCTGCGATCTTCCCTGTACGGAGTGCACAGACGATGACACCGGCACGCATACGGCGGCACGGATTCTGCGGCGGGATATGGTCGGCAACGTCGGAGCCTGTGCCGATGACGGATGCTGCACCCGATGCGGTGAACGAAACGTACGGAGATGCGTCGGGAACAGGATCGCCGTCCTCGTCAAGCACGGTACAGTGAACGACGATTAGGTCTTCACCGTTTGCCGAGAATTCGCCGTCATTCTGTACTTCCAGATGCAGGCGATGCGGTGCCTTGGTCGTGGAAATCGATTCCTCGGCACAGAGAACGCCGTTTCGATAGCCCTTGACGGAAACGGTACCCGGCTGATATGCAACCTGCCATTCGCCAAAGCCGCAGAGGTCGATTTCCTGCTTGCCCTGCGAGATGCCGTTGACAAACAGTTCCAGCGTGTCACAGTTGGTACAAACGATGACGGGGATGGTCTGTCCGACAAGCGCGGGCAGATTCCAGTGCGGTAGAATGTGTACCATGGGTTTCTCCGACCACATGGAAAGATTCTGATAGAAGGCGTCCTTTTTGACCAAGAACAGGTCAAGTGCGCCGGATTGAGAGCAAAGTCTCGGCCAGACGGTTTCTCCGCGGTGCTCAATGCCTGCCCACTGATAGCCGCCCATGACGAAGGGTCTTTGCATGAAATGCTTCCACGTAATATCGCGGGCGTGCACCCAATCGTTGCCGACGCGGTTGAACGCGTAGATATAGCCGCGCGCGGGATCGTCGGGATAATACCATCCGCGCGTCGTACCCATCGCACAACATTCCGCGGAGACGATCGGCTTGTCGGGATATTTTGCATGCAGGGTATCGAGGTCTTCAATATAATAGTTCGTACCCATGACGTCGACCAGATCCTGAATGGCTTCGTGTGCGGAGGTCGTATTGACGGCCGCCGTGGTCGGACGGGTCGGGTCGAGTCTGTGCGTCATTGCGATCATCGTCTTGATGATGCGTCTGCCGTGATCATTTCTGAAGAACGGTTCCTCGTTGCCCATGCTCCAGAAGATGACCGACGGATGGTTGCGGTCGCGGCGGATCAGCGTTTCCAGTTCCTCCAGATGTTCCTTTGCGGTCGAGAACCAGCGCACTTCGTCCATGACGAGCATACCCATATCGTCAAAAACGTCCATCGCGTATTCCGAGGTCGGGTAGTGTGCACAGCGGTAGCCGTTGGCACCCATTTCACGCAGGAGCCGTGTGCGGTAGACGTGGATGTTATCGGGCATCGCGCGTCCTGTCAGACCGTAGTCCTGATGACAGCAGACGCCGTTGATTTTGACCGATCTGCCGTTTAAGAAAAAGCCTTCGTTTGCGTCAAAGCGGATTTCGCGGAAGCCAAAGCGCGTGTCAAGCGTATCGATGATATTGCCGTTCGCATCGGTGATCTCGGTGCGGAGCGTATGCATATGAACGTCGTCGGTATCCCAGAGTGCGGGATTGTTTACCTGCAGGGAAAGCGTAATTTCGCGCTTGTCCTTGAGCGGCACGGAGAGGGAAGTGTCGGTCGAGGCAAGCGTTGTGCCGTTTTCATCGATGACGGACGTGCGGACACAGACCGTGGTATCTTCAAATAAGTCGTTGCGCACGGTGACGTCAACGGGGCACAGCCAAAGACCGTCCGCCTGCTTTTCGGGATGGACAAAGACGCCCCAGTCGTCAACGGACGTCATCGCTGTTTTCTGCAGCCAAACGTGACGGACGATGCCCGCACCCTCGTACCACCAGCTTTCGTGATCGCCGGATTGCACGTAAACGGCAATGACGTTGTCCCCGCCGAAGTTGGCAACGTCGGTGATATCGACGATGAACGGAGAATACCCCGTGTGATGGTGCGCCATTTTGCAGCCGTTGACCCAAACGGTTGCTTCCGTGGAAACGGCTTCAAAGGTCAGGGTGATGCGTTTATCAGCGTCTGTTTCCTCCAGACGGAAGTGCTTTCTGTACCATGCGTTGCCGTAGGAGAAATAGCCGAGCGTATTGTTGTTTTTGGGATCAGGCGTCTGCGTGATGATATAGTCGTGCGGGAGCGTGACGGAGACCCACGGCTCGGTCGGATGCGGGCGTGAGGTATCCCAGTTGTCGGGATTGCTGTTATAGGGTACGGATGCGGGACCGCCGAGGGCACGCTGTGTCTTTGCATGCTGATACGCGGAGTTTTTATCGGTCAGAGGCGTGAATTCGATATCGCCTTCATGAAAATGCCAGTTCTCGTTGAGCTTGATGCGTGTACGGTTCATAATAGGATTCCTTTCCGCTGAAAGCATCTGATGTTTGATATTTAATTATATAACGAATTGGGTGCTTTGTCAATGGTTGGAAACGATAATTGCAAAAAAAGCCTCCCTCTGAGAGGGAGGTGGGTACGCCATAGGTGTGTTGGAGGGCGTTTCTCGGCTCACTTGCCTTTTCTTGCTTCCATAGCCATGGCAAGACCCTGCACGGTCAACTCCACACGACGGTCGCGCGGCCAGTTTTTGAGGATGATTTCGGGGGTCAGGTGCGCCTGCAGATACGCGTAAACCTCGTCGATGCTGCGCTCTCGGTCAAAGGAGAAGATCTCCGGCAGCAGTGCTGAAAACTGCAGATCGAGGGATTTGTTGTATTCGTATTTGCTGTCGGTGCCGTAACGGGCGGTCGTTGCCGCGTCAAAGCGGTCGGTGCAGATGCCGTCCTTGAGCTTACGGCAGGGCTTACACGGGTCGTCGGCACCCGAGGTGAAGGTCACGGTATCGATCTTACCGGCGGCAAGGAGATTGCCGTAATAGCCCATGACGTGCCCGGATGGACTTTCCTCTGAAAAAACACCGTTGTTTTCTGCGATCTCATGGAGAAAATCGAGAAAATGGTGCGGCTTGAACGTGGCGTGCATCATCAGAAATTCGCTCCGTTCCAGCCCCAGTAGGCGACTTCTTCGTAGCGGACGTAAATGCGGTCGGCAGGGACGTCGAGTGCGGCAGACAAAATCTTCGTCATGGCATCGGTCAGATTGTCAAGCTCGGCGGGATTGGCTTTGCCGAGAATCTGAACCTCGGCGATGGCACAGGGCTCGTCGGTACCCTTGAAGTACAGGTTTTTGTCGCCTGTGACCTCGACCATGAGCCATTCCTCGGTCTTGCCGCGAAGCAGGGTGATCGCCTGACCGCATGCGGCGGTGATTTTGTCAGCGGTGGATTTTGCAACGGGGCGATTGGTGGTTGTACGGATAAACGGCATGGTAGTTCTCCTTTGTATGTGAAGTTTGTTTATTGTTTTGGATACCGCGGCAGATTCCAGCGGAAACGGGCGGACAGAATACGGATGAGCATGATGAAGCTGACGGTGATCACGGCGGAAAGCGTATCGGGGCAACCGAAATACAGCAGGGTAACGTCGAGAAGTGCACCGAGCA
>JAZQWK010000331.1:0-6925 GCA_045632325.1 Eubacteriales bacterium | reverse complement strand
CGTATACTCCTTGACACGCTCCAGTGCCATGACAGCCTTGGAGTCCTCGACCACGCAGATCATCGAGCGGTCGCGCTTGGGATCGGCACATACGGAGCAGACCTCCGTATCGCTGATGTTCTGACAGATCTTGCAGCGCATGATCTTTTGCTTTGCATCAAGCAGGGCCTGCGCAAAGGTCTGCGCGTCCTCCTCGGAGCCTTCCAAAACGGAAAACGCAAGTCGGACGGCGGTTTTGTGCCCGATACCGGGCAGACGCTCAAACTGTTCGATCAGTTTTTCGAGCGGTAGGATATATCCCGTCATTGAGTGGGAAATCAGAACAGACCGGGGATGGAGATGCCGCCGGTGATCTTGGACATTTCCTCGGAATTGACGTCTTCAACCTTCTTGATGGCTTCGTTGATGCCTGCGACGAGAACGTCGGTCAGGGTTTCGATATCATCGGGATCGACGATCTCGGGCTTGATGTCGAGGGAGAGAACTTCCTTCTTGCCGTTGATCTTGATGGTGACGACACCGCCGCCTGCCGTGATTTCATATTCCTTTGCATCAAGCTCTTCCTGCAGGTTGGTCATATCTTCCTGCATCTGCTGTGCCTGACGGATCATTGCGTTCATGTTCTGGGCGCCGCCGCCCATACCCTTGGGTAATCTTGCTTTCATGGTATTGAATCCTTTCTTGTATCTGCGTTATGCAGAATAATGTTTGTTTTTTATAAGCTCGAATCGGAGATGTCCGATGATCGGAAATCACGTTTCGTTTTTATACGTAGTTATTGGCTGACGTCTGCCGTATTGCCTGCAGCTTCGATCAGATCGTCGATCTTTTCGTATCCGTCGGTGATCTTCTTTTCCGCGGAATCAAAAATGAGATCGGCAGGTGTATATTTCGGGGTGCCGAGAACGGCGTTGACGGCAGAACAGATCTGCGTGACGTTGTCGTCGCTCGTCGTTACCAGCTTGACGGAAAAGGCGTTTGCCGCGCGCAGGTACAGCTTACCGTCCTGCTCACAGGTATAGACCTTGTATTCCCGAAGGAAAGATCCGATCATCGGATTGTTGCGCTCTACGCGCTTGACCGCTTCCTGCCATCCGCGCAGACTTTGCAGAACCTTCTTCTCAGTCGGAGCCGACGCCTGATCCACTGCGGGGGCAACCGTTGTCTTTTTGGGAGAGACAGCCTTTTTCTTCGGCTTTTCTGCCGATATGGGAGTAATCTCCTCTGCGGGCGGCGGAGCATACGAAGAATCGTCCGGAATCGGCGGAACGTCGTCGGCGGGAATATCCCACGGCGGCGGTGCATCATCGCCGGTGATATCGTTTGCCGCGGGCTGTGCAGACGGAATCGGGGCGTTTGTTTGCGGCACGTCCGTCATCATTTCGGCGGAACTGACTGCGGCGGTACGTATCGCCTGAGCGGTTCCGACCATTGCCAGCTTGTCTTCCAAATCGGCAATGCGCGCAAGCAAAGCATCGGGGGACGTATCGAGATTGGTATCACACATACGGATCAGTGCCATTTCGACGGTGAGTCGGGCGGGTGCGGTATTTCGCTGCAGGGCAGAGAGAACCTCGTCCAAAATCCGTGTGTGATAAAGGATCGTTTCCATCGACATCCGACGCGCAAGCTCTCTTGGATACATCTGCTGTTTTTCGGGCAGATCGAGCAGCGGTGCGGGATCGGGAACGGATTTGACGACGAGCATATCGCGGTAGAACGAGATCAGCGATTGCCAAAATACGCCGATGTCACGCGCCTGTCGGTAAATCGTGTCGATATGAGAAAAGATTGCATCAAGATTGCGCTCGTAAATGGCCTTGACCACGGCGGCGGTTTCCTCAATGGGAGACGTGCCGAGCAGTGCGGCTGCGTTTTGTGCGGTGATGCCTTCGCCGCTTGCGGAAACGGCACCGGCACACAACTCCAGCATACCGATGGCGTCGCGCATACCGCCCATGGCGAGCTTTGCAATCAGATACAGTGCGTCCTCGTCGATCGCGATCTGCTCGTTTTCGGCAATGTGCCGAAGACGGGAGACGATGACGGAGGATTCAATGCGGCGGAAATCGTACCGCTGGCAGCGGGACAGAATCGTCGCGGGAATTTTATGCATCTCAGTGGTTGCCAAAATGAAAACGATATGCTCCGGCGGTTCCTCCAGCGTTTTCAGAAGTGCGTTGAACGCCGACGTGGACAGCATATGGACCTCGTCGATGATGAACACGCGCTTTTTACATTCGGAGGGAGCGTAAGCAACGTCCTCGCGGATGTCACGGATGTTGTCGACACCGTTGTTGGACGCGGCGTCCATTTCGATGACGTCGGTAATGGCACCGGAGAGGATCCCGCGGCAGGTATCGCAGACACCGCACGGGTTGCCGTTATCGGGATTTTCACAGTTGAGTGCGCGGGCAAGCAGCTTGGCACACGTCGTTTTGCCTGTACCGCGCGAGCCGCAGAACAGATACGCGTGCGAGGCTTTGCCCTCTGCGACCTGATGACGGAGAATGGAGGTAACGTGCTCCTGACCGTAAACGTCGTCGAAGGTCAGAGGACGCCATTTACGGTAAAGCGTCTGATGCATGAAAGTCTCCTCCGTTTCTGTGAAAAAAGCAAGATGCAAAATAAGACCATACACCCAAAATTCGATGTTGACTCATGCGCGTCAATACAGCGGCTTTCTCGGAACAGGCACCCTTGCAACACACCGAAACTTCTGCTTAATGCTGCTTGGTTCCCCACCTGACATGGTTCACAGCATTCGATTGCGCAAGACCCATTCGTCATTGAAAGACCATCTGTAAAGCGGACCACACGAGCCAAAACCTTATAAAAGGAAACCACCCCTGCTGTAGCGGATTGCAGGTACAAGGCACCGCTGACGCCCCGGCTGGTATGGCCTTATTTCATATCTTGCTTTACTTCGTGTTCGGCAAATTCCGAGCATTCGAAATCTGACACAATATATTATAACAGAAGTTTTCGATTTTTGCAAGAGGTAATGCATACTTTTTTATAAAATTCACATACCCGAAACAATTATTTGCAAAAACCTCTTTCAAAACGCGGCGGAATATGGTATAATATCAAAAGAAATGATGACGATTCGACGTTTTTGGCGTTGGATCCGAAATCGGGAGGGATCAGATTTGGAATTTTTGCTTGACAATCCGTATCATACGACGGATCCTGCACAGAGTGAGGCTGTCGGTGCTTCCTTTGCACAGTATCTTTTGGACTGCGAGCCGCGCGGTGCGTTCGTTGCGATGTACGGTGACCTCGGTGCGGGGAAGACCGCGTTTGTGCGCGGCGCTGCAAAGGCGATTGCGCCCGATGCGTACGTGCAGAGTCCGACCTATACCGTCGTCAACGAATACCACGGGAAAAACGGTTTGCTTTTTCACTTTGATATGTACCGCATCGACGACGAGGATTCGCTGGACTCCATCGGATACTGGGATTATCTGGAACGCGGCGGATACTGCTTTGTCGAATGGAGTGAAAAGATTCCGTTTGCTTTGCCCGAGGAATATTACCGTCTGGAGATCAAAAAACATCCGGACGATGACCGAGCAAGAACAATTACGATCACGAAGGTGAGATTATGAAAATATTAGCCATTGACACAACCGCCGTCACCGCGGCAGCCGCTCTTGTGGAGAACGGACACATCCTCGGTGCGTATCAGCAGAACGGAACGCTGACCCATTCCGAAACCATGCTCAATATGGTCGAAAATCTGCTTGCAAACGCGCATCTGACGGCAGACGATCTTAATCTGCTTGCGGTATCCGCAGGTCCCGGTTCGTTCACCGGCGTGCGCATCGGTGTCTCGATCATCAAGGGACTGGCGTTCGGAAAAACCGTTCCGTGCGTTCCCGTATCTACGCTTGACGCGCTTTCGGAAAATCTGCGTCCGATGGCAGAAGCGTTCGGTCACGATTTTTATGCGTGTCCCGTTATGGATGCGCGCCGTTCGCAGGTATATACCGCGCTGTTCCTTTACGAAACGGATGCGGAGGGCAATACCGTCAAAACCCGCGTGTGGGAGGACGATATGCTGTCGGCGGCAGAGCTGCAGCAGCGTCTGTCGGAGCTGGAGCTTCCCGTACTGTTCGTCGGTGAAGGCTGCCGCGTAACGCAGAAGGAAATCCATCTGCCGCACTGCAAGGAAGCACCCGAAGCGATGCGTTATCAGAACGGCGTATCGGTTGCATCGGCGGCACTTGCCGTATATGATGCGGCGGAGGACAAGGCTGCGTTTACCGATCTTGCACTCAAGCCGACGTATCTGCGTCCGTCGCAGGCAGAGCGCGAACGTGCCGAAAAGCAGGGATGACAGAGGTGTTGTATGAAGATTTTACACGATATTCACACCCATAACGTCTTTTCTGCGTGCTGTGAAGACAAAACAGCGTCAACGGCGGCGTATCTGGAAAAAGAAGCCGCACTCGGCATGAAGGTGTTCGGGCTTTCCAACCACCTTTGGGACGAGCGCGTTCCCGGTGCATCGGGATGGTACAAAAATCAGCCGATTCTGAAAGCGGAGGAGGCAAAGCACGCTTTTTCACTCGCCGTGCCCGGTATGCGGGTGCTGTTCGGCTGCGAAACGGAATACTACGCCTGCCGCGATCTGCTCGGAATGTCGGCAGAGGGTGCGTCCCATTTTGACTATCTTCTGATTCCGCATTCGCACCTGCATATGCGCAACGAGGTCATGTCCGATTTCCCGGAGATCCTCGAAGCGCGCGAAAAGGTACGAGCCGATCTTGCGCAGAAGCTGCCGTATCTGCCGGAGAAGAACGTCAACGCCATGGCGGCATCCTTGCGGGAATCCGATCTTGTAAAGATTTTCCCGGAGCTGGAGATCGACGTCATGCGGTATACCAATGAAGGCAATCTGCGTACGTTCCGTGCCCTGCTTGCCAACCGCGAGCTGCAGACGCTGTGCGGAAGATTGCCGATTTCGATTGCCCATTCCTTCTCTCCCTGCGGCGTTCCGCACGCAAAGAAAAACGAATACCTCTCGCACGTTCGCGATGAGGATGCGGCGGAGTGTTACCGTGCGGCGGCGAAGCTGGGCTTATATATCGAGCTGAACGTCGGCGCGATCACCGAGGTGTCCTTTGATATGGACAACAATCGGCTGATAGAATTGTACCGCATCGCAAAAGAACAGGGCTGTCAGTTTACGTTCGGCACCGATTCCCATTCGGTTGCGGGATTGGAGCTGATCGCGCACGGCGAAGACGTTGCCCGTGCATTGGATTTGAAAAAGACCGACATTGCGGAATTTGTCCGTGATGGCGTGGATGAATAAAAAGGAGAATAACAATGAACAACATGAAAATGGCGATTGCCTGCGACCACGGCGGATACGATCTGAAAAAGGAGATCATCGCGTATTTTGAACAGGAGGGCATCGCATACGAGGACTTCGGCTGTGATTCCACCGCTTCCGTCAACTATCCCGTTTATGCCTCCAAGGTATGCAAGGCGATCCAGTCCGGCGACTGCGTACGCGGCATCCTCGTCTGCGGTACCGGTATCGGTATGAGCATCGCAGCAAACAAGCATAAGGGCATCCGTGCAGCCTGCTGCTCCGACACCTTTTCTGCTCGTATGACCCGTATGCACAACGACGCAAACGTCCTGTGCCTTGGCGGACGCGTGGTCGGCGCAGGTCTGGCGCTCGATATGGTCAAGCTGTTTGTTGAAACCGAATTTGAGGGCGGCGGACGTCACACCGAACGCGTCGCGCTTCTGACGGCTATCGAAAACGAACAGTAAGATTTTTCAAAACAACAATACCGTACGACAGTGCCGATGTGCAAAGCCGTACGGTATTTTTTGTTATTGCTTTTGTGCTTTTGCCGCATTCTTCTGTTCTTCCGCTTTTTTGGAGAACAGCGTGCGCGGCAGATAGCCGACGTTTTTCCGTTCTCGGAAAAATCCGTTTCTGCGCAGGGCACGGTAAACGCGCTCTGCCGTCTGCGTCGGATAGCAGGTGTGCTCGTCGATGACGATGTCTGCGTATTTTTCGTACAGCGGAACGCGTTCGCGGTACAGATCGTACAGGGATTGTCCGCGCCGCAGAACGACCCCGCGCTCCCTCGGCGTCCGCAGGCGCTTCTGAAGCAGCGGATACGCGAGCTTCAGATAGACGACGGTGCCGTTTTCCGAGAGATTGCGCATGGCTTCCTCGCCGTAGACCACGCTGCCGCCCGTTGCAATGATGCAGTTTTCGGTGTCAAGTGCGGCACAGATGCGGTTTTCGATGGCAAGAAAGCCGTCCGTTCCGTGTTCGCGGATCAGCTCGGGAATGGGTTTTCCGGCTTCGGCTTCGATGACGCGGTCGGTATCGAGAAAGGTCATATCAGCCGCGGCGGCAATGCGTTTGCCTACCGTCGTTTTGCCGACAGCCGGCATGCCGATCAGAATGATGTTTCGGTGCTTGGGCGGGAGAGGAGTGTGATCGGCGGCAGCCTCTCCGCGCATCGCCTCGGATTGCGTGTCTTCTGTCATTTCTTGCAGATGGTAACGACGACGGGATTGTGGTCGGAGGGATGTTCACCGTCAAAGAGCGTATCGATGACGCGGTAATCGGCAACGTCGTACGCATCGCGGCTGACGTAGCAGAAGTCGATGATAACGTCGAGATTCTTATAGCCGTGGAAGGTCGGTGCTGCATAACGGTCTTTTGCAAGGTACTTGGAATCGGCAAGCACGCCTGCGGTGAAATACTTATAAACCTCACTCGTGCGCTCGTCGTAGTTGAAGTCGCCGGTGACGGAAACGGGTGCGTCGAGTGTTTCGATGAAGTCGTAGAGATAGTGCGCCTGGACCATGCGAACCTCCTCGGGACCGTGGTCAAGATGCGTGTTGACGTGGTAAAGCGTGGTTTCGTTTGCCTTATCATACA
>JAZQWK010000330.1:0-2788 GCA_045632325.1 Eubacteriales bacterium | reverse complement strand
CGTCCGCTCCGTCAAGATCGAAAACGCAGGTGACCGCACGTTTAAGATCGATGCAGCGGCATCTCTGTGTCTTGATCTGCCGTCGATGGACTATCAGTGGATCCACCTTTGGGGACAGCACTGCCAGGAAAGAGCACTCTCCATGACCAAGCTCGAGCACGGCACGCAGATGATCGGCTCCAAGCGCGGTTCTTCCGGTCACTTCCACAATCCTTTTGCGGCACTGGCAACGAACGGTACTGACGAGCAGAACGGTGAAGTCTATGCCGTCAATCTCGTTTACTCCGGCAACTTCACGATTTCCGCAGAAGTCGATGCAGGCTGTACCACGCGTCTTTTGGCAGGTATCAACGACCACGATTTCCTGTGGGAGGTCAAACCCGGTGCGTCGTTCCGGACACCCGAATGTGTCCTCGTCTACTCCGCGAACGGTCTTGGCGAGATGTCCCGCACGTTCCACCGTCTGTATCTCGACCATCTGATTCCCGCACAGTGGGCGTATACGAAGCGTCCGCTGCTCATCAATTCGTGGGAAGCGGCATATTTTGATTTTGATACCGATAAGCTGATTGCGTTTGCGGAACGTGCCAAGGAGATCGGCATTGATATGCTCGTCATGGACGACGGCTGGTTCGGTCACCGCGACGACGACTACGATTCTCTCGGCGACTGGTACATCTACGAAGGCAAGCTCGATCTGAAGCGTCTGACCGATACGGTTCATGCAATGGGTCTGAAGTTCGGTATCTGGTATGAACCGGAAATGATCAGCCCCGATTCCGATCTGTTCCGTGCGCATCCCGACTGGCATATTCACGTTCCTGGCAGACCTGCAACGGAAGGCAGACAGCAGTACGTCATCGACTTCTCCAGACAGGACGTCCGCGATAATATCTTTGAGCAGATGTCCTCTGTTCTCGACAACTACGACATCGACTACGTCAAATGGGACTTCAACCGCAACATCACGGAAGCGGGTTCTGCTCTGCTCGATGCTGAACATGGACTTGAATTCTTCCACCGCTATATGCTCGGTCTGTATGAGTTCCTCGAAAAGTTCACAAAGAAATATCCGCATCTGCTCCTCGAATCCTGCTCCGGCGGCGGCGGACGTTTTGACGCAGGCTGGCTTGCATACTCCCCGCAGGTCTGGACTTCTGACAATACTTACCCGATCGATCGCTGCCGTATCCAGTACGGTACGTCCCTGTGCTATCCCGCATCGTCTATGGGCGCACATGTTTCGCATAAGGACGCAATCTGTGATTACAATATGCGCGGTTGTGTTGCTATGGCGGGTACGTTCGGCTATGAAATGGACCCGAGAACCTTCACAGAAGAAGAAAAAGCGCTCGTCAAACAGCAGGTTGTGAATTATCATAAGTATTATGATACCATCCACTACGGTGATCTCTACCGTCTGATCTCTCCGTACGACGGTCACGCAGACCGCGCAGTGTGGAGCTACGTCTCCCGTGACAAGTCCAAGGCTCTGCTGACAGCGGCTACCTTCCAGCGTACGTTCAACCATGGCTTCTGGATCCGTATGCAGGGTCTCGACCCCGAAAAGACCTACTACTGCGCAGAGCTGAACCTCACCGCATCCGGTGCACGTCTGATGAACGTCGGACTCAACTTCTTCAATCAGCTCGGTTGGATCGGTTCTGCCCGTGAATTCTGGTTTGAGGAAGTCAAGTAATCCGTTCCGAGAGGAGTAATTTTCACATTATGAGTCAAAAAGATACACGCGCATCCCGCATCCTGCAGCTGTTTCTGACCTTTATGAAGATCGGCGGCTTTACGTTCGGCGGCGGTTATGCGATGATCCCGCTGATCCAGAAGGAAACCGTTGAGGTCAAGAAATGGATCACCGATGACGATATTCTCGAAATCATCGCCATCGCCGAATCGACCCCCGGTCCGATTGCCATCAACTCCGCGACGTTCGTCGGTTACCGCACCGCGGGCGTCCTCGGTTCAATGGCGGCAACGCTCGGTGTTGTTCTGCCGTCGTTTGTAATCATTACGCTGATTTCGTTTGTTCTGACGCAGTTCCAGGAGCTGAAAGCCGTTCAGTACGCGTTCTTCGGTATCCGCGCAGGTGTCCTTGCGCTGATCGTCAAGGCATTCTGGACGATGTACAAAAAATGTCCCAAGGGAATTGTTTCCTACATCGTCTGGGTCTTTGCGTTTGTCTGCTCGGCATTTACCGGATTGAACGTCATGGTCGTTATCGTTTGCTCTGCCCTCTTCGGTCTGATCACAACGCTCATTAACAAAAGGAGGCTCGATAACAAATGATTTTCATTGAGTTATTCTATACCTTCTTTCTGATCGGCGCGTTTACGTTCGGCGGCGGCTATGCAATGCTTCCGCTGATCCAAGCGGAGGTTGAGCGCAAGGGCTGGCTTCCCTCCGAGCAGATCGTCAACTTCATCGCCGTCAGCGAATCGACCCCCGGTCCGTTTGCCATCAACATTGCAACCTACGTCGGCAATCAGATGGGCATGAAGGAATTCGGCTCCGTGTTTGCGGGCATCATCGGTGCGATCTGCGCGACCCTTGGCGTTGTCCTGCCTTCGTTCATCATCATTCTGATTGTTGCGAAGTGCTATGATGCGTTCAAGTCATCGACCGCAGTCAAGGGTGCGATGACAGGTCTGAAGCCGGCTGCGATCGGTCTGATCGGTGCGGCGGTTTACAAGATCGGTAAGACCGTTTTCTTCCCCGCAGGTTTTACGGCGACGGTCTTTTCCTCGCTTTCGTTCTACATTTCGCTCGTTCTGTT
>JAZQWK010000329.1:0-2004 GCA_045632325.1 Eubacteriales bacterium | reverse complement strand
CGCCGAGAAAATCAGCAAGGTCTTTTTGCTTTATCTTTCTTTCATCAATCAATTCAATAATCTTTTTCAAAGTATAATCCATAACTTTCACCACATATCAATTTACACAAATAAGTGTTTTAAAACTGTTTAAAAAGGCGAACTTACGAATTTGCGTATTTTTTTGTTGACAAATACGCAAATGAGTAGTATTATATAATCGACAAGTACGCAGGCGCGTGGAAGGAGGTTAAAGTCTTTGGCGACATATGTCAGGCGCGTCCTTGCGATCTACAACGAATCGAGCGGCGTTATTACCACAAGCAAGCCCGATGATGTTGAGATTGAAGACGCGGAGGTTGAGGACGTTTTTTCGAACGTCCACCCGGACGGGACTACAAGTCTCAAACCGATCAAGGATCTGCCGATTGGCTATCTGATTGATTGCTTAAAGTAGGTGTTCAGGTATCTGAATTTGGAGTTTCGCCCCGCACTCGCATTGAATCAAACGGTTCACGGTTTCTTTCGTGAAATAAACGGTTCGATGACAAGCCGGGCATTCGGCAGGCTGTTCCCAGCTATCGCCCAAATCCGAAAATTTAGATACGCTGAAATCCCCGTCGCAATTGATCTGATTGATGACAATTCCGTAAGAACCGGACAGATCATCACGATGATCATTTGGCATTTTCTTCACCTCGATTCACAGCGGATTGGTAACCCGATTGTGAGTTTCCAAACGGCGGCAATCCCGGTCTGCTGGATCGCAACAGAACCGGGAAAGGGTGCAAAGCCGTGTCAACGGTGGGAGCAAACAAGATGATTTATAATGCCGCTCCGGGCGCGATCCGCCCTTTTACGCCGCCGGGAGGTCGTTGCCGCACCAAGCCCCTGACGTCACCTTCATCGGGTATGGTTGCCCGCACGGGACAGGATGTTCAATATTTTGGTCATATTGATCACCCCCTAAAGGTCAGTATTAAATTTGCAGCTGTCGACTTCTGCAAGGGCAATTATATCACGCATTTGCGTACTTGTCAACCATTTTTTAAAAGGAGGGATTCAATGGATGCGTGGGTCGGCGATGCGTTTCGCCTTATGAAAATGAACCAGATCAAACAGAAGGAAATCGCCGAGAGGATCGGCGTCCGCGGCGATTATCTGAACGCTCTGCTTAACGGCAGAAAGAAGACGAAAACCGCGCGGGAGAAAATCATGACGGCGATCAGCGAGATCATCGCGGAGCGGGCGTAACTACGAAAGAAAGGAATGTCATTATGAAAGTAAGAATTTACCAAATCAACCGGGAGCGGGACAAGCACGATCTCTTGTTCCGCTCGTACTATGAGGCGACCGATGGACGCACCAATCAAATCGACGCGGAAATCTACGATTGCGTTTTCGAAGGCGAGATCGACACGAATTCGGTCGAGGGCGTTTACATGACGTTCAATATCTGCCCGCCGAATGGATACAGCGGGCGATCGCTGTCGGTGTCCGACGTGATCGAGGTCTGTGAGGCAAATCCCGAAGATGCCGCGATCCTCGGATACTGGTATTGCGATAACGTCGGGTGGGAAAAGATCGTCTTCGAAGGGGGGAAAGCCGGATGCCGAAGTTAAAGGAAACGCCGGAGGATCGGTTCTCCACGCTGATCCGACACAAGATGCTTGATAAGGGATGGAATCAGGAACGGCTTGCGAAGGTCTGCGGGATATCCATCGGAACGGTTTCGGGGATACTCCGCAGCCCAAAGAAGCACGGATACGGGACGATCTGCGCGGTCGCGCAGAAACTTGGGATCGATGAGATTCCTGTTATATAAAGGAGGATTAAATATGAACAGCACAATACTGATTGACGGAGCCGCCGTTTGGGTAACGCTCGCGCTCGCGTTTCTGTTCCTTATTCTTTTGGTCTCGTTTTTCACCGCCTATCTCGACGAGACGCGAAAAAACGATCGGCTGAAACGCCGGATCAGGGAGATCGAGGAGGACAACGCGAAGTTGTGTGACGAGATGTACA
>JAZQWK010000328.1:0-1987 GCA_045632325.1 Eubacteriales bacterium | reverse complement strand
GTACTGGAACGCCGACAAAACCACCGTAACAAAAGAGGAATTTCGCCGCCGACTCGGTGAGGTGCTCGCGCAGGAAGCATGGATCATCGACGGCAACTACGGCTCGACGATGGAAATGCGTATGGCGGTGTGCGATACGGTGATCTTTCTCGACTATCCGACGGAGATCTGTCTTGCGGGCATCCGTGAGCGCCGCGGTAAAGTGCGTCCCGATATGCCGTGGGTGGAAACGGAGGAGGACGCGGAATTTGCATCGTTTGTCCGTGATTTTCGCGAAGAAAAACGCCCGCAGGTGTATGCACTGCTTGAGAAGTATCGGGAAAAAGAAATATTTGTGTTTCATGACCGCGCGGAGGCGGAGGGGTTTTTGACGCGGTTGTATGGATAGAACAAGGTATCAAAAATACCGCTGACACCGACGATTCCGTACGGCACAGTACGTTTGCATTGCAGATGCATCGTCCGATTCAACCGAAAACTGCATAAGAAAACCGCTGTTCTCCACGGGGACAGCGGTTTCGTTTTATTAAGCTGATCAGAACGTCACAACTTCCTGCTCCGGCTTCTCTGCGGGCGTCAGCTCCAGCACCTCCAGTGCGGGAAGCAGCTCACCCGAGGGTTCACCGTAGATGGAAGCATCGACGCAGACGACCTTTGCGCGGACGTGATACCATGCTTTGTTCTTGAACTTCATGTTGTTCTGGCAGTAAACGGACAGGAACTGAATGTCGTTTTCACAGCAGGTCATCGCAAAGCGTCCGACGAGGAAGCCGGGCATTTTTGTGCCCTGTAATTTCACGACGAGTGCACGGAACGTGACGGTTTTGCCGTCGTACTTGCCCGCGTGATCCATGACGTCGAAGTAGAATGCTCCGTAGTCGTTATCGGGAATGTCGACCACATCCTGCGTCAGATCGAAGGGCGACGCGTCAAACGATGCATCGATGTGACCGTCCGCATATTCGTAGACGACCTGAATGTTCATGTTTGCCGCCTTGACAAGCGAGCGGAAGCCGAACTTGTCCATATCGTCGGTGAAACGGTTGAAGACGACGACGTCGGCGATCTTGTAATGCTCGATCATGATCGCACGCAGATTCTTGGAATACGCCTCAAACGTGGTGGAGTCAACCGTCGTCATGATCTCGACGAGCTGCCATGCCGAGGGATACATTGTCTCGACGGGAAGCGTACCGCGCCACATGCCGTTGAATTCCACGACAACGAGGTCGGGTGCGTATTTCTTGTCAAGATCCTCAAACAGCGCAGGACCGTAGTCGGATTCGTCCTCCAAAATAACGGTGGATACGTGCTTGGACAGAAGCAGTGCATCGTCAAGCTCCTCGACACCCTCCTCACAGAGGACCAGCAGAACTTTTTTGTCATCGGTGATCTGCGGGTTCTGCAAAAACCGCGCGATCATCGTGGTCTTACCGGATTCCAGCAGACCGTTGAAGATAAAAATCGGTACTTCTCTTGTTGCCATGATGTTCTCCCATTACAGTCCGAACAGCGCGGAGAGCTTGTCCTCGTCAAGGTCGGTGCCGATGACACAGAGCAGACCCGTGTAAGATGCGGAGCCTTCGCGGATTTCGTATTCGCCGGGAGTCAGGTCAAACTGCATCCAGCTGCCGTCCGTGCTTTGCAGAACGCCTTTTGCGCGCAGAACGAAGCCGCAGGAGCTGTCTTCGCGTGCCAGTTCTGCAAGAATTGCGTCGAGCGCGGCACGGTCAAACTTCTTCGGTGTTTCGCGTCCCCAGTTGACAAAGACTTCGTCGGCATGATGATGGTGATGGTGGTGGTCATGACAGCCGCAGGTGCAGTGCTCGTCATGCTCCTCATGATCGTGGTGATGATGTTCATGGTCGTGGTCATGACAGCCGCAAGTGCAGTGTTCGTCATGTTCCTCATGATCATGGTGATGATGTTCATGGTCGTGGTCATGACAGCCGCAAGTGCAGTGTTCGAAGTCGGATCGTAGCCATGT
>JAZQWK010000327.1:0-22616 GCA_045632325.1 Eubacteriales bacterium | reverse complement strand
CAGAAAAGGCACGCTGTAAAAACTCCATATCGTCGCAGAACGACGCAATGGCAAAGCGCAGACCGCCCGATTGACGGACGTCCCACGACACGCCGTCGGGATTTGCCGCAAAGAAATCGCCCGGACCGCGCAGTTCAAGGTCCTTTTCGGCAATTTCGTAGCCGTTGTTCGTTTTGCACATGATCTCCAGACGCTGTCTGGCGGTTTCGCCTTTGTTGTCGGAGACGAGAATACACCACGATTTATCCTTACCGCGACCGACGCGGCCGCGCAGCTGATGGAGCTGAGAAAGTCCGAAATATTCGGCGTTTTCCACGACCATCAAGGTTGCCGTCGGCACGTTGACACCGACCTCAATGACGGTGGTGGAAACGAGGATCGGCAGCTCTCCCGAGGAAAAGCGGTGCATGATCGCATCTTTTTCGGCAGGCTTCATCTTTCCGTGCAAGAATCCGACGGACAGGTCGGGGAAGACCTCCTCCGACAGCGTTTTGGCATAGGCAACCGCCGCTTTCATCGTCGGTCGGCCGTCGATCACCGTATCTCCGCCGAGACCCTCGCCGTCCTCCTCTGCTTCGTCAATGGCTGGACAGACGATATAGACCTGATGTCCCTCCTCCACCTGTTTGCGGATGAAGCCGTTGAGCCGCTCACGGTAGGTCTCGTCCACGGCAAACGTGGAAACCTTTTGCCGTCCGGGCGGCATTTCATCGAGAATCGACATTTCAAGATCGCCGAACAGCATCAGTGCCATTGTGCGCGGAATCGGCGTTGCGGACATGATGAGCGTATGCACGTTTTCCGCTTTTTTGGCAAGCGCGGCACGCTGACCGACACCGAATCGATGCTGCTCATCTGTAATGACAAGACCACAGTTGGCAAAGACGACGTTATCCTCCAGCAGTGCGTGCGTACCGATGACAAGCGGCAGCGTGCCGTCGGAGAGCTTTTGCTTGACGGCGGTCTTTTCTCTTGCCTTGGTACTGCCGACCAGCAGTGCACAGTCATAACCGAGTTTGGAAAACAGCGGTGCCAGATCTTCATAATGCTGAGTTGCAAGAATCTCCGTCGGCGCCATGAGCGCTGCCTGATAGCCGTTTTGGAGCGCGATATACAGCGCCGCCGCGGCACAGACGGTCTTGCCTGAGCCGACGTCACCCGAGAGCAGACGGTTCATCGGAGAGGGCTTTTCGGTCATGTCGTGCAGAAACTCACCGATCGAGCGCGTCTGTGCGCCCGTCAGTGCATAGGGAAGTGCCGCGTAAAACGGCGTCATGTCGGGCGCGGTCATCGGAATCGCCGTGCGCTGCTCCTTCATGCTTTTGCGCAGACGCAGACCGAGCGCGAACAATAACAGCTCCTCAAAGATCAGCCGCTTGCGGGCGGCATCGAGTGCGGCTTCGTTTTCGGGAACGTGGATATTGACCCCTGCATACCGTCTGCCGCAGAGATTGTGTTCCGTGAGAACCGATGTCGGCAGAGGGTCGGGAACGTCCACGTCTGACGGGTAGACAACGGCAAGCGCACGCTCGACGGACTGCGCAATCAGCTTCTGCGTCAATCCCGCCGTCACGCGGTAGATCGGATAAATCGACGGAAGCGAAGAACCGTCACCGGGGTCAGACGCGCCGAGCATTTCGTGCTTGGGCGAGGTCATGGACAGTCTGCCGCCCGTCGTTTTCTCGCACCGCCCGAAAAAGCGATATGTCGTACCGACGGCAAACGCATCGCGCAGATACGGCTGATTGAAATAGGTGATCTGTACCGTGCCCGTTTCATCAAACGCGGTGAAGCGGGTCAGCACCATGCCGCGGCGGATCGTCGTGACCTTTGGCTGTGTCCCGACGGTCAGAAGCAGGGAAACCGGTTCCCCGTGTCCGCAGCCGTCAGCCAGCGCATCCGCGACCGTCGTCGTCTTTCCGCGAATTTCGTAAGTGCGCGGATAATGGCGGCACAAATCGGACAGCGTCTCAATGCCCAGCTTTGCAAACAGTGCGCCGCGCGTCTCGGAGATACCGGGAAGTGCGGTAATCGGCGCGTCAGGCGTGAGAACGGTCGGTTTTTTTGTCGGCATGGGTTCACCTCGCAATCGAAATTTTGTTCTATCTATATTATATCATATTCTTGACCGAAAAGTCAACGCTTCCCGCTCTGTTTTTATTGACATTTTCCGTCATATTTGCTATAATGGTTTTATCAACAATATGAATGAAGGAGCTATTCCAATGAACCCCAACATCCCCTATTTCAAAGAAGCCGGCTACGGCATGATGATGCACTTCGGTCTGTACTCGCTGCTTGCGGGCGAATACAAAGGCAAGCCGTCCTCGGCGTATGCCGAATGGATCGGTGCGTACCATGCGATTCCGATCGCGGAATACGAGAAATTGGCATCCGTCTTCAATCCGATTTATTTTGATGCGGAGCAGATCGTCTGCCTTGCAAAGGAAGTCGGCATGAAGTATCTCGTCGTTACGACCAAGCACCACGACGGCTTTGCGCTGTTCCGCTCCAATGTCGATCCCTACAACGTCTACGACGCGACACCCTGTAAGCGTGACCTGATCGGTGAGCTTGCCGCAGCTTGTCAGAAGCACGGTCTGAAGCTCGGATTCTACTATTCGCAGGACCTTGACTGGCACGAATACCACGGCGGCGGCTATCTGTCACGCCACATTCCGTGCTCGGGCGTTTCGTGGGACAACAGCTGGGACTTCCCGTCTGTCGACGACAAGGATTTCTCCATCTGCTTTGAAAAGAAGATCCTGCCGCAGATCGAAGAGATCATGACCAACTACGGCGATGTTTTCCTTGCATGGTTTGACGTCCCGATGACCATCAATGCAGAGCAGTCAAAGCGTATCTACGATACGGTCAAGCGTCTGCAGCCGAACTGTCTGATCAACTCGCGCCTCGGCAACGGCGCATACGACTACGTTTCCCTCGGAGACAACGAAATCCCGGCAAGCCGTGAAGCATGGGAAGCGCTGTCAAAGGTCGATCCCGATTCGATTGACTATCAGAATATCTGCGGCTTCAAGCCGTCGAAGTACGGACTGTATGAATCCGCCTGCACGCTCAATCACTCCTGGGGCTTCAACTACCGCGATCACAACTGGGTCGATCCCGCCATGCTTGCCTCCAACCGCGCACGGCTGAACGATCTCGGCATCAATTATCTTGTCAATGTCGGTCCCGATGGACTTGGCAGAATCCCCGGTCCGTCGATTGACGTTCTCCGCCGTGCGGCAGAGCTGTTTCAAAACAGATAATCACAAGAGAAGGACGTCTCCGCCATGAAAATCACCAAACGCGACCTTTCTTACGAAAAGGTCATCGCTCTTCCCAAGCAAAAGCACAAAAAGCCCGGTCGTCCGAGCCGCTTTCTGCACGGTCTGATCCGCGTGCTGTCCATTCCCGAGCTTTTGGAAACGGGTTTTGCCGTCAACAAAATCGGCATGGAAAAGCTCGGCAAAAAAGAGCCGTGTCTGATTCTGATGAACCATTCCTGCTTTCTTGACATGAAGATCGCATCGGCGTGTCTGTTCCCGCGTCCGTATCACATCGTTGCCACGTCCGACAGCTTCATCGGTCTGAACCTCGTCATGCGCGGCATCGGCTGTATTCCGACGACGAAATTCGTCACCGACATGACGCTGGTGCGCGATTTGCTCCACACCGTCAGAAACCGCCGCGAATCGGTGCTGATGTATCCCGAGGCAAGCTACTCCTTTGACGGAACGGCAACGACGCTTCCCGATTCCCTCGGCAGTCTCGTCAAAATGCTCGGTGTACCCGTCATCATGATCCGAACCTACGGAGCATTCACCCGCACACCGCTGTATAACAATCTCCGCGCACGCAAGGTACGCGTTACTGCCGACATGGAGTACCTGTTCTCGCCCGAGGACACCAAAACGAAATCTGCCGAGGAACTGATGGCGGTACTGAACGACCGCTTCTCCTTTGATAATTTCGCATGGCAGCGCGACAACGGCATCGTCATCGACCATCCCGAGCGTGCAGACGGACTTTCCCGCGTGCTGTATAAGTGTCCGCACTGTATGTCTGAAACCAATATGCATGCAGAGGGCATCCATCTCACCTGTACCGCCTGCAAAAAGGATTATATTCTCCGTGAAGACGGACAGATGGAAGCGACCGACGGCAACACCGAGTTTCCGCATATTCCCGATTGGTATGCGTGGGAACGCCGCTGTGTCAGAGAAGAATTGGAAAACGGTACGTATACCCTTGACATTCCCGTCGAGATTCGTATGCAGGTCGACACCCGCGCCGTTTACCGTGTCGGAACAGGTCGTCTTCATCACGACAAAGACGGATTCCATCTTATCGGCTGCGACGACGATGCAGGTCAGCCGCAGCTTGATTACCGTCAGAAGCCGCTTGCGTCCTACAGCCTGTATTCCGATTATTATTGGTATGAGATCGGCGATATGATCTGCGTCGGCGACACAAGCACACTGTATTACTGCTTCCCGCAGATCGACCACGACGTCGTTGCCAAAACGCGTCTTGCGGCGGAGGAGTTATATAAGCTCGTTCGTGCACAAAAAGCATCCGCGCGCAAAGAACGCAAAACGTCTGTTGAATAACAAAAAACTGCCGCATACTCCCCAAACGAGGAGATGCGGCAGAAATTTTTTCAGATTTTCGTAATTTCGTACGGCGTCGTCTGATAGACGTAATAGTTGAGCCAGTTGGAGAACAACAGATTCGCATGACCGCGCCACGTGACACGCGGCGGCTGGGTATCATCGTCGTTCGGATAGTAGTTCTTCGGTACCTCAATCGGCAGACCCGCGTTCTTGTCGCGCAGATACTCACGCTCCAGCGTATCGGCATCGTACTCGGAGTGACCGGTGATGTAGATCTGGCGATGCTTGGCGCTTTCCACAGCATAAACACCGGCCTCCTCGGAGGAAGCGATGATGGTGAGCGCATCGACCTCTTCAATGTCCTCGCGGTCGACCGTGGTGTGACGGCTGTGCGGTGCATAGAACACGTCGTCAAAACCGCGCATCAGCGTGTTGTCCTGTGTTTCCACGGTATGCGGGAACACACCGAACATTTTCTGATCGAGCGGGTATTTTTTGATTCCGTAGTGATGGTAAAGTCCCGCCTGCGCGCCCCAGCAGATGTGAAGCGTGCTGTGGACGTTCTTTTTGCTCCAGTCCATGATTTCGCAGAGCTCGTCCCAGTATTCCACCTCTTCAAATTCCATCTTTTCGACGGGCGCACCTGTGATGATCATACCATCAAATTTCTGATCGCGGATTTCATCAAAGGTTTTATAGAACATCAGAAGATGCTCGGCGGAGGTGTTCTTGGATTGATGGGTCGCCGTCTGCAGAAGCGTCAGCTCCACCTGCAAGGGCGAATTGCCGAGCAGACGTGAAAACTGCGTTTCCGTAACGACCTTGGTCGGCATCAGATTCAGAAGAACGATGCGAAGCGGACGGATATCCTGCGTCATGGCGCGCTTCTCGGTCATGACGAAGATCTTTTCCGATGCCAGCGTCCGTACGGCGGGCAGTTCGTTTGGTATTTTGATCGGCATGGGATGTCGATTCCTTTCTTTTCAGTAATCAGATCTGTGCAAGTGCCTGTTCGATGTCGGCAATCAGATCTTCTGCAGATTCCAGACCGCAGGACAGACGGACGAGGTCAGCGGAAACGCCGGCCGCGAGCAGTTCTGCATCGGACATCTGACGGTGGGTCGTGGAAGCCGGGTGCAGACAGCAGGTACGTGCATCGGCAACGTGCGTTTCAATGGCAGCGATCTGCAAGTGGCCCATGAAGTCCTCTGCCGCCTGTCTGCCGCCCTTAACGCCGAAGCTGATAACACCGCAGGTGCCGTTTGGCATATACTTCTTTGCAAGCTCGTGATATTTGCAAGATTCCAAAGAAGGATGGTTGACCCATGCGATCTTTTCGTGGGATTCGAGATACTTTGCAACAGCGGCGGCGTTTGCACAGTGACGCTCCATGCGGACGTGCAGGGATTCAAGACCCATGTTGAGCAGGAATGCACTCTGCGGAGACTGAACGGAACCGAAGTCACGCATCAGCTGTGCCGTTGCCTTGGTGATGAACGCGCCTTCCTTGCCAAAGCGTTCGGCATAGGTGACACCGTGATAGCTGTCATCGGGCGTGGTCAGACCCGGGAACTTGTCGGCATGTGCCATCCAGTCAAAGTTGCCGGAATCGACGATGCATCCGCCGACGGCAGCACCGTGACCGTCCATGTACTTGGTCGTGGAATGGGTGACGATGTCAGCACCCCATTCAAACGGACGGCAGTTGACGGGCGTTGCAAAGGTGTTGTCGATGATCAGCGGAACACCGTGTGCGTGTGCCGCGCGAGCAAACTTCTCGATGTCAAGCACAGTCAGCGCAGGATTGGCGATCGTTTCGCCGAAGACAGCCTTGGTGTTGGGACGGAATGCCGCGTTCAGCTCTTCTTCGGTGCAATCGGGATTAACGAACGTGAAGTCGATGCCCATACGCTTCATCGTGACGGCAAACAGGTTGTAGGTACCGCCGTAAATTGCCGCAGAGGAGACGACGTGGTCGCCTGCGGACGCGATGTTGAATACGGCGTAGAAGGAAGCTGCCTGACCGGAGGAGGTCAGCATGGCAGCCGTACCGCCTTCCATTTCGCAGATCTTTGCCGCAACCGTGTCGCAGGTCGGGTTCTGCAGACGGGAATAGAAGTAGCCGGACGCTTCAAGGTCAAACAGCTTGCCCATTTCGGTGCCGGATGCATACTTGAAGGTCGTGGACTGGATGATCGGGATCTGGCGGGGTTCACCGTTGCCGGGGGTATAACCGCCCTGCACACATTTTGTTTCGATTCTGTAATTCTTTTTCATGGTTGATCGTATATCCATCCTTTCGTTGATTTCTCTGTAGTTGTTCGGTTATGCGGAAGAAATAAAAAAACCGTCTCAATCAAACCAACAGGAACGTCACACTCCTGCTGTTTTTTGAGACGGGAGATATTCTCACCCGCGGTACCACTCAAATTGCAGACGCATCATGCATCCGCCGCTCTTTTGTCGGATTCCTTCAAATCCTGTGCCGTAACGTCGGCCAAACGGGTATGCCTAACTGCCCTCCCATATCGGATACACACTCGACACACCGGCTCGGAAGCCATAGATTGCCTGCAGGACACCGCACACGGCTCACACCAACCGCCGTTTCTCTGTCGGGAAAATCCCGTCGCTGTCTTTGCAAATCCTCTTCGTCATCGCCTTTGAATTGAAAATTATTATACAATATTTTATCGCAAATGTCAATAGAAAACCCAAAATTCTGCAGCATATTCCGCGAAAATCATTCATCGCAGGTGTCCGTATCATGCCCTGCCTGCAAAAGACACATGACGACGACACCGACCGTACCGCCGATCCAAAGACCGAGAAAAAAAGAGAGCATCGCCATACCTCCGTACCGTTTGACGGAAGTATCTGCCGATGCTCTCGGTTTTATTCAGAAACTATCAGAATTCAGCCAGACCCTTGGTACGCGGGAAAGCTTCTACGTCACGGATGTTGGAAACACCGGTGATGTACATAATCAGACGTTCAAAGCCAAGACCGAAGCCGGCATGGTGCGTTCCGCCGTACTTACGAAGCTCGGTGTACCACCAGTAGTCCTCGGGGTTGAGGTTGAACTTCGCCATTGCGCGTTCCAGATAGTCCAGACGCTCTTCACGCTGGGAGCCGCCGATCAGCTCGCCGACACCGGGAACCAGCATATCCATTGCGGCAACGGTCTTTCCGTCGTCGTTGAGGCGCATATAGAACGCCTTGATGTCAGCCGGATAGTCAGTGACGAAGACGGGCTTGCCGAAGATGACTTCAGTCAGATAGCGTTCGTGTTCGGTCTGCAGGTCGATACCCCATTCAACGGGATAGTCAAATTCCTTGCCGGAGTTCTTGAGCAGTTCAACTGCCTCGGTGTAGGTGACGTGACCGAATTCGCTGTTGACGAGAGCCGTCAGACGTTCGATCAGACCCTTATCCACAAAGTTGTTGAAGAATTCCATTTCAGCCGCACATTCTTCCATGACGTAGCGGATGACGTACTTGATCATGTCCTCCGCCAGCTCCATGTCGTCCTTGAGGTCAGCAAACGCAATTTCCGGCTCCATCATCCAGAATTCGGATGCATGGCGCTGGGTGTTGGAGTTTTCTGCGCGGAAGGTCGGACCGAAGGTGTAAATGTTTGCGTAAGCCATAGCAAAGGTCTCTGCTTCCAGCTGACCGGAAACGGTCAGGTTGGTAGACTTACCGAAGAAGTCCTGGGACCAATCGACGCAACCGTCCTCGGTACGCGGCGGGTTGTTGACGTCGAGCGTGGTAACGCGGAACATTTCACCTGCACCTTCACAGTCGGAACCGGTGATGATGGGCGTGTTGACGTAGACGAAGCCGCGTTCCTGGAAGAACTTATGGATCGCGTAAGCCGCGGTAGAACGAACGCGGAAAACAGCATTGAACGTGTTTGCGCGCGGACGCAGATGTGCGATGGTACGCAGGTATTCCATCGTGTGGCGCTTCTTCTGCAGCGGGTAATCGGGTGTGGATGCACCCTCGACCTCGACTGCTTCTGCCTTTAATTCAAACGGCTGCTTTGCGTCGGGCGTCAGAACGAGGACACCGGTGACGATCAGCGCACAGCCGATGTTCTGCTTTGCGATTTCCTTATAGTTGGAGAGCTTTTCATCCTCCAGAACGACCTGCAGATTCTTGAAATAGCTGCCGTCGTTCAGTTCGATAAAACCGAACGCGTTGCTTGCGCGGATATTTCTTGCCCAGCCGGCGACGGTGATGGTCTTGCCGTCGAACGCTGCCATATCGCGGTAAATTTCTTTAATACAGATTCTCTTCATGTATCATCAATCCTTTCCGATTTTGTTGGTGAATCTATCTTTGCATTTCTGTCATGCTGTATAGAAAACAAATACGAATATATATATTATATAACAATTCCCTTGAAATTGCAATGGGTTCTATCAAAAAATTCCGGCATCTCACCGGAATTTTTGCGTTTTATGGGCGGTTTACGAAACGATGACCGCGTAAATCTGCAAGGCACCCCAAAAGACGTTGACACCTGCCAGAATTCCGATGATGATCATCTGCGGCAGGAGCATACCGTCGCGGTTGGCTTTATTATTTTGATAATGCTCGTACGCATATACACCGATGACGGCAGCAAGCGCAAACGGGGAAAGTCCGGGGATCAGATAACCCGATGCTTCCGCAAAGACGTATCCGCCGACGGCAAGGGCAATGCCGATGACGTACGCGGCGGTGATCAGCGGATTTGATTTCTTTTGTTTGCCTGTCGGCTTCTTTGTGTTGTTGGTCATGGGGTAACACGCTCCTCTTTGTATGGGTGATGCACTTATTTTATCATAAAATTTCGGATTTTGCAATGGGAATCCGCACTTTTTTGCAGGATGTTAAAAGCCTGTTCATAATTATATTATAAAATAATGAAACAGGAACATAATCACTACATCTATTAAATAAGGAAATCATTTACAAGCATGATCGATCAATACGTAAAAACATCCTTCTCCATCGGAGAAACGGTTCTTGCACACGGTCTGATGCTGGCACCGATGGCAGGCGTGACCGACGCGCCGTGCCGTGCCGTCTGCCGTGCACACGGTGCCGATTATACCGTCACCGAAATGATCTCGGCCAAAGCACTGTGGTATCACGATAAAAAAACGGCGGTGCTGGCGCGCATCTCCGAGGAAGAGATGCCGTGCGCCGTCCAGATCTTCGGCTCGGAGCCCGAGATCATGGCATACGCCGCAAAAACACTCTCCGCACCCGATACGCCCTGCACCCGCATCCCTGCCGCCATTGATATCAACATGGGCTGTCCGATGCCCAAGATCGTCAACAACGGCGAAGGCTCGGCACTGATGAAAAATCCCGTTCTGGCAGGACGGATCATCGAGGCAGTCCGAGCGGCAACGCATCTCCCCGTTACCGTTAAAATCCGTGCAGGATGGGACGCCAATTCCAAAAACTGCGTGGAGATTGCCAAGCTTGCGGCATCGCTGGGCGTTTCCTGCATCGTCGTTCACGGCAGAACACGTTCCCAGCTTTATGCGCCTCCTGTGGACCTCGACTGCATTACTGCGGTCCGTCAGGCGGTTGACGCATCCGTTCCCGTCGTCGGCAACGGTGATATTTACACCGCCGCCGATGCCCGTCATATGCGGCAAACAACGGAATGTAACGGCGTTATGATCGCGCGCGGTGTCTACGGCAATCCGTGGATCTTCGACGAGATCATCGCCGATATGGACGGTATCCCCTATACGCCGCCGACCCACTATGAACGCCTGTGTGCCGCGATGGAGCATCTGGACAAACTGATCGCGCTGAAAGGTGACTATATCGGTGTCCAGGAAGGCAGAAAACATCTTGCCTGGTATACAAAAGGCTTCCCCGGTTCCGCCGCGCTCCGTGCGGACATCATGAAAGCAGAAACCCCTTCGGAAATGACAGCTTTGCTTGCCCCCTTTCTTGAAACACTGAAAGAAAAGGACGTGAATGAAGTCGTATGAAATACATTCTGCATTATATCAAGCCGTACCTCGGACGAATGTCCGCGGGACTTGCCATCAAGTTCCTCGGTACGATCACCGACCTTCTGCTCCCGTTTATCCTTGCGCATATCATCGACGAGGTTGTTCCGACCGAAAACGTGCCGATGATCGTTCTGTGGGGTATCATGATGATCGTTTGCTCGGTCATCTGCATGGCGGGCAACGTCATTGCCAACCGCATGGCATCGGCCGTTGCGCGTGATGCATCCCGGGCTCTCCGTCACGACCTGTTCTCCCGCACCATGTATCTGTCCAGCCGACAGGTCGATACCTTTACCATCCCCTCTCTGGAATCCCGTCTGACGACCGACACCTATAACGTCCACCATATGCTCGGCATGATGCAGAGACTCGGCGTCCGTGCGCCCATCCTGCTCATCGGCGGTATTCTGGTCACTGCTTATATGGAGCCCGTTCTGACACTGGTCATGGTCGCGGTTCTGCCGTTCATCACCGTCGTCGTCTGGAAAATCTCCGCAAAGGGTATTCCGCTCTATACGCAGATGCAGAAGTCGGTTGACAATATGGTGCGCGTCGTCCGTGAAAATATTCAGGGCGTACGCGTCATCAAGGCACTGTCCAAAACCGATTACGAACGCCGCCGTTACGAAGAAGCCAACGAAGCGCTTGTCCGCTCGGAAACCAAGGCAGGCGTGACGATGGCGGCAACCAACCCGCTTATGACGATCTTTCTCAATACCGGTCTGACCGCCGTTATTTTCGTCGGTGCGTTCCGCGTCAACGCGGGCATCAGCGAACCCGGCAAGATCATGGCGTTCATTTCGTATTTTACGCTGATTTCCAATGCCATGATGTCCATCACCCGTATGTTCGTCATGTATTCCAAGGGCGCTGCATCGGCTAACCGTATCGGCGAGGTACTCGATATCCCCGTGGATATGGAAATCATGCAGAAATTGACCGTTCCCGGTGAGGATTACCTGGTCTTTGACCACGTCACCTTCTCATACAACGGCGCGCGCGACAACGTCCGCGATATTACCTTTTCCATCAAAGAAGGCGGTACCCTCGGCATCATCGGTGCGACAGGATCGGGCAAAACGACGCTGCTTGCACTGCTTCTGCGTTTTTACGACGTCAATTCCGGTGCCATCCGCATCGGCGGCAAGGATATTCGCTCCATGGAGGACGGCGAGCTGCGCGAAAAGTTCGGTGTGGCTCTGCAGAACGACTTTATCTATGAGGATACCATTGCGGAAAATATCCGCATCGGGCGCGATATTCCGACCGAGGACATCCGCCGAGCCGCAGAACACGCGCAGGCCTTGGAGTTCATTGACGCACTTGACGACGGCTTTGACCATCTGCTGACAACCAAGGGCACCAACGTCTCGGGCGGTCAGAGACAGCGAATCCTGATTTCCCGTGCACTGGCGGGACACCCCGAAATTCTTTTACTTGACGACTCCTCCTCGGCACTTGACTATAAAACCGACGCCAATCTGCGCCGTGCTCTGCGCGAAAACTGCACCGATACCAAAGCGACGATTCTCGTTGCACAGCGGATTTCCGCGGTCATGCACTGCGACCACATCCTGGTCATCGATGAAGGTGAGCTCGTCGCGGCAGGCACGCACGAAGAACTGCTCGATTCCTGTGAAATCTACCGCGAAATTGCGGATTCTCAGCTGGGAGGTGCATTTGAATGAACAGAGGCGGTCCGCTTAAGCCCGGCGGTAAAACCCCGGGAAAACATCAGGTCAAGGATCAGGCTATGACCGGCGCCCAGCGCATCCGCGTCATCCGACGGCTCGGCGGCTATATGCTGCGCTACAAGCCACTGATCGGTACGATCCTGCTTCTGATGCTCACCTCCAATATTCTCTCGCTAATCGGTCCGACGCTGTCGGGCGCGGCGATCGATGCCATCGAACCCGGCAAGGGTGCGGTCGATTTCCCGTCGGTATTCCGCTACTGCGCATTGATGCTGGTCTTTTACGTCGTATCGGCGGTACTTTCCTATATCAACGCAACGCTGATGATCCGGCTCTCCCAGCGCATCACCAAAACGATGCGCCGCGAGGTGTTTGAGCATCTGACCACGCTTCCCGTCAGTTATTTTGACGTCAACCAGACGGGTGAGATCATCAGCCACATTTCCTATGACATTGATACCGTCAACGCGTCTTTGTCAAACGACGTCATTCAGATCTGCACCAGCTTTATCACCATCGTCGGTTCTCTGATCATGATGGTGAAGATCTCCCCGCTTCTTCTGCTCGTATTCTGCATCACCGTTCCGATGTCGATCCTCTTTACCCGTTACAAGGCAAAGAAGGTTCAGCCTCTGTTCCGCCGCCGCTCCGCTATGCTCGGTGCGCTTAACGGCTATGCCGAGGAAATGCTGTCGGGACAGAAGACCATCAAGGCATACCACCGCGAAGCCGTCATCGTCGACCGCTTTGACACGCATAACAACGATGCCGTGACAGCCTACTACGAAGCGGATTATCAGGGATGCATGATCGGTCCGAGCGTCAACTTCATCAACAATCTGTCGCTGTCGCTCATTTCGATGTTCGGCGCGATGCTGTATATGTTCGGGCGCGTGACGCTCGGCAACGTCACGGCGTTTATTCAGTACAGCCGCCGTTTTTCAGGTCCCATCAACGAGATGGCAAACATTTTTGCGGAGCTGCAGTCAGCATGTGCCGCGGCGGAACGCGTCTTCCGTCTGCTGGACGAGCCGTCCGAGATCCCCGACGTTCCCGACGCCAAGGTTCTGACCGACGTCCGCGGCGAGGTGAAGCTCGATCACGTCCGCTTCGGTTATACCGAGGACCGCATCATCATCGGTGATCTGTCACTCGACGTTGCGCCCGGCAAGATGATCGCCATCGTCGGTCCGACCGGTGCAGGAAAAACGACCATCATCAACCTGCTGATGCGCTTCTACGATCCGCAGTCGGGAACCATTTCCGTGGACGGGCATCCGATCTGTGCCGTTACCCGTGACAGCCTGCGCGCGGCGTATACGATGGTACTGCAGGATACCTGGCTGTTTGGCGGAACCATCTTTGACAACATCGCCTACGGCAAAGAAGGTGCAACCGAAGAAGAAGTCGTTGCAGCTGCAAAAGCGGCGAAGATCCATACCTTCATCGAATCCCTGCCCGACGGCTATCAGACCGTGCTGTCTGACGACGGTACCGGTATTTCCAAAGGACAAAAGCAGCTTCTCACGATTGCCCGTGCGATGCTTGCCGACGTTTCGATGCTGATTCTCGACGAGGCGACCTCGAACGTCGACTCCCGTACCGAAATTCAGATTCAGGAAGCGATGGTTCGTCTGATGCAAGACAGGACCTGCTTTGTCATTGCACACCGTCTGTCGACCATCCGCAACGCCGATTGTATTCTCGTTCTTTCCGGCGGCAACGTCGCTGAAATGGGTACGCACGACGAGCTTCTGCAAAAGGAAGACGGTATTTACAGCAAGCTGTTCAAAGCACAGTTTCAGAATTGAGCTCGGCTCAACTTTCAAAACTGAGCTCTTCTCAATCCCCAATGACGTCTGTCCCTACAAAAAAGAAAACGATGCAATAAGTTTTAGTCTCATTCCCTGTTATTTTCCAAAGAAAGGAATTCCAAAATGAAAAACCGCACCAAACGTTGGCTTCTGCTTGCCCGCAACTGGGGCATCTTCCTCGGCGCGTGTGCGCTGATCTGGATCATCATCCTGCTCACTCGTCCGAACGTCACGTGGGGTATCGTTGACCGTTATTTCGGCAGAAGCCGCATTGAAACGGTCTCCGAGGTAACCTATACCGATTATATCGTAGATATCTGCGATCCCGACACGGAAATCACCTACTATGCACTCGATGATCTGCGCCGCGGCAAGGTTGATGGCATCAACTACACCAACGGTCTGTATATCCTCAATGACCGCTATTTCATCCACGACGAGGATTTCTCCCTGCTGCTGGAGGAAACGGAGATCGAGGGTTACGGCTCTGTCACGATGATCCGCGGTGTTGCCGATGCACTGAAACAGCTGCTTGACGCGGCAGAAGCCGAAACCGGCTCCCGCTTTGCGCTGGGCAACTCCTATATCGACGGTGCCGTTCCCGAGCGTGATCTCGGAAACGACTGCTACATGATCGAATACTACGACACGAGCGAGCACATTACCGGTACCTCGATCGACCTGCTCATCGAAGGGGAGGATTTCCGTACCTATATGACCTCCGATATGGCAGAGTGGCTGTATCACAATGCATGGAGATTCGGTTTTGTCGTTCGCTATCCGTTCTGGGAAGGCGAGTGGACCGGTGTCTTCTTCCAGCCGTGGCATATCCACTACGTCGGTCAGCCTCATGCCGCACTGATGTACAAGGAGCGGATGCCGCTGGAGGAATATGTTGATGAATCGTATACCACCAAGCGCAGATATTATCTTGTTGATTTCACGGGCGAGGACGGCGTAACAAATACGTATGTCATCTACCGACAAACCGAAACTGAGGATACAATCTACATTCCCGACACACTGACGGATGTGGAGGTTTCCTTTGACAATACATATCGCTATTATTATGTATCCGGTATTCTGAATAAAAATTAAAGAAAAGAGGTAACTGACCATGAAAAACAGCGCCCGCATTTCATCTGCACTCCTGGCAACACTTCTGCTTGCCGCATCCGCAGCATCCTGCGCAAAGCCCTCTGATGCCGTCGAAATCACAACGGATACGCCGAACAATGCCGTTGACACCGCCATGGAAACGGAAGCCGTCAGCAAGCGTGCCGATTGCGAACTGCCGAAAGACCTTGACTTCGACGGCGCATCCTTCCACACCATTGCCTTCTCCTGGCAGGGATATCTTTATTATTTCTTTGCCGATGAGGAAAACGGCGATATCATGAACGATGCCATCTATGCGCGTACCCGTGCGATCGAAGAACGGCTGAATGTTGATCTGCAGCACACGCTTTTGGAATCCACGGCGATCACGGAAGTTCCGAATACCGTTAAGCCGACCGTGCTTGCCGGAGACGATGTCTATCAGCAGGTGCTCTTCCACTGTATCGAAGGTGTCTCTTCCTTTGCGTCTCAGGGTTATCTTTATAATCTGGATGAGATGCCCCATATCGATATCAACGCGGAATGGTGGAATAAGGAACAGATGGACACCCTGCGGCTGGGTCAAAACACCTATTTTGCTGTCAACGATTATATGCTCCCCTGTCCGTACATCATCTATTTTTCCAAGGACATGATCAAGGATCTGGAGTTTGAAGATCCGTATCAGCTCGTTTACGACGGACGCTGGACACTGGACGTCTTCACACAGATGGCACGCAGCGTTGTCGCGGACCTGGACGGCAACGGCAAAATGGAAGGTGAATACGACCGCTTTGGCGTAACCGCCTCCGAAGTATCCAAATATACCAGCTTTGTCACCGGTGCGGATCAGTATATCACAGAAAAGACATCCGACGGACAAATCACACTGGCCATGAATACAGAAAAGATGCTGCACATCATAGAACTGTTTGCCGATCTTGCAAAACAGGATGTCTGCTTCATGCCGCAAAGCGAATATGAAGGATATCATATTACGCTGGATACCGGCCGTCTGCTGTTTGACCTTGAAACGCTTACTTGGGCTGAGAAAATGCGCGATTTTACCGTTGAATTCGGCTTCCTGCCGTATCCGAAATATGATGAAGCACAGGAGACCTACCGTTCTCTTGACTGGGGCGGTCTGATGGGTATTCCGCTTACCATCGCCAACCCGGAGATGGTCGGTGCTGTATTGGAGCTTCAGGCATACGAAAGCGGAAATTCCGTTCTTCCCACCTATTACGATACCGTACTCACCGGCAAGCTCGCGCGTGACGAAAATGCAATCAAGATGCTTGATATCGTGTTCGACACCATCTGTTATGAACCGGGCGGAAACTATTTCGGCTTCTCCGGCGGCTTCTCCGATCTGTTCTTTGCACTCTCGAATCTTTCTCTGACGCAGAAATCCGCCGACTTTGCTTCGTTCTATGCAAAACAGGAAAAAACGGCTCTTAAGACCATCGAAAAATTCTATCAGTCCTTAAATGACGTAGAATTGCAGTAACAGCCATCTCAAAACATTCCCGATGAAAAATCAAAATTGATGACATCTGTTTATGAAGAGGTACCCGACTATGAAAAACAGCACTCGTATTTCCTCTGCACTTTTGGCAGCGCTTCTGCTTGCCGCATCCATGTCGGCCTGCGGAGAAACCGCACAGACAACGACCGATACCGAAACTGCCGCCGAGACAGCCGCTGTAACGGCAGAAACCGAAGCCGTTCCCGTATACGAACCCGACGACCTGCCCGAAGACCTTGACTTTGGCGGCGTTACGACGCATATTTTCGGTTGGGACGGTTCCGGCAACGACGAATTCTACGTCGAAGAAGAAAACGGCGATATCGTCAACGATGCACTTTTCGCCCGCAACCGCACCGTAGAAGAACGCTTGAATCTGGAACTCACCTTTACACTCGCACCGGGTGCATACAACGATCGCAGCGCATGGGTCAAACAGGTCACACAGGCAACCATGGCAGGTGACGGCTCCAACGATATCGTCGCAGGCTATTCCATGAGCGGCGCAACCCTTGCAAACAATCGATTGATCACAGACCTGATGGAGCTTGATTACATCGATTTTGAAAAACCGTGGTGGCCCGAATCTCTGATCAAAGAAGCAACCTGCGGCGACAAGCTGTACTTCTGCTCCGGCGATATTTCCACCAATATGATCTATATGCTGTACGCTACCTATTTCAACAAAACCATGGCACAGAACTTCGATATTGAGATCGACAGCCTGTATCAAATGGTACGCGACGGCAGCTGGACGCTGGATAAGCTCATCGAACTGTCCGAGGGTATTTACATTGACCTCAACGGCGACGGTCAAAAAAACGTAGAAGACCAGTACGGATATACCACGCACTCGGTGTGGTCGGATGCGTTCTTCTTCGCAAGCGGTCTGCGCACCACCGCGGTCGGTGTCGACGGTCTTCCCGTGTTATCCGAGGAATTCGGCGGAGAAAAGACACAGGCACTGCTGCAGAAGCTGCTCGACGTCTTTTATACCAAGAACGATATGTATTTCGGCGTTGATAACAACCAGCTGATCCGCGATCAGTTCCTGCAGAGCAGAGCCCTGTTCTTAACAACCGAAATTTATTTTGCAACCAACCATCTGCGCGATTCCGACGTCGAATACGGTATCCTTCCCATGCCGAAATACGATGAAGCACAGGAAGGATACTATACCGTTTCTTCGTTCCCGTATACCCTTTACGGTATTCCCGTAGATGCAAAGGATCCGTCAATGTCCGCCGCAATTCTCGAATGTATGGCATCCGAATCCTATCGCACCGTCTCCCCGGCGCTCTTTGAAGTAGCACTCAAGGTTAAATACGCAAACGATAACGACGCATCGGAAATGTACGATATCATCCGTGGTTCCAACGTTTTTGATATCGGAAGAATCTTCAACGACAGCGTCGGCGGCAAAACCTATTCCATGTTCCGCTCCTGTCTGATCGACAACAAAGATGCATGGATTTCTACCTACGAAAAGAACGTCAAGGGCATTACCAAACAGTTTGAAAAGGTCATTGAAAATCTGATCGAAGAACAGTAAGAACTCCATAAAGAAAGACTGCACACCGTATGCCTTCATTGGCTGATGTGCAGTCTTTTTTGATGAAATGTATATACGTTACTTTTCCCGAATTCCCACGTCGCTCATGTCAATGGGTTCAAATCCGATGGCGTAGGCGGGAGAATCGTCCGGCAGCGTGAAGTCGCCGTTGTGCGGATCTGCAAAACCGGGGTCTGCGATGACGGCATTGCGGAACAGACCTCTTTTCTGCATATCTTCCGCAGTCAGCTTTTCGTCGGAACAGAAAATATCCCCTGACAGATTCCACATCAGATTGCTGTCATCCTGCATATTCATGCTGTCCGGATGCTGCAGATAGATCGGAGCACCGTCAGAGAGCAGAATGTTTCGTTCCAGATAGATGGCAGTATGTTCTTCCAGACGGGAAACCATAACAATACCGTCATGACCCAATGCCAAAATATTGTTGCGGACAACGTTGTCTTTGCCGTAGTGCTGGTGGAAGGCTTCCGATACGACATCATAGGAGATGTTGTTTTCGATCAGAATACCCGTGGAACCCTCGTCAGTGTAAAGTCCCCACGCTTTGCTGGTACGGGAATATACCGTGTGCACAAGGTTCCCGCGCAGAACGGTTCCGGGCTGCAGACCAAGCGTGTAGATACAGCCCATGTCGGAGAGCATATACTGACCGATGTTGTAGATGTGATTCTTTTCCACCAAAATATTGCTGGTGGCGTGAGGTTCGTATCCCCAACTCCAGCCTACGGAGATACCGGAATAATATCCGTCTGTGATTTCGTTGTGAGACAGGGTACAGTCGTAGGCGTAGCGCAGAACGATACCGACACCGTTGGCATGGACTCTGCCGTAGGAACCGATGTAGTTATCGGTGATGGTCAGATCGTGATTGACCTCGTCCGTGACAGGGACTGCGTTGACACCGTAGATCGTGATGCCGCCGGCACCGATGTCGCGGAAGGTACAATGTGTGACGTTCAGATGGGAAACTCCATTCTGAATTTCGAGAGCATAATCACCGATGCCCGTAAAGGTGCAGTCATCAAAGGTAATATAAGAACTGTCGTTGATGCGAACGGCACCGTGGATATCGGATGCAGCCTGCGAGGATGCACGGGACGTGTCTTTCCAGTCACTGCCCACAAATCCGATATTGCGGAAAGAGACGGCCGGAGCCGATTCCGTTCCATGGAATCCGTCGATGGTCAGAATTACGGAAAGATCGGACGCATACAGCGTGAAGTCATCCATCTTCTCGCCGTCTTTGGGAATATAGAGCAGACGGTTTTCCAGTTTGTCTACGTAGAACTGACCGGGTTGGCGCAGCATTTCATAAACGTTATCAAAGTAATAAGGTGCGCCCTTGTAATATTCGATAAATGCAATGGAGCCGCCTGTTTTGGTGGTGATCCGATTCGCTTCCTGATCGATCGCGGCAATCGCCAACCGTTCATCATTCCAGTAGTGGAACATATGGACCTGGATGTCTTCGGGGCGGGAGAATGTTTCGACGGTTTCGTCCGAGTAGCCGAATACGTTCATGCTTTCGTTCCACTGAACCGTGTCCAGAGACCAACCGGCCGGTTCCGCCGTCAGCTCAGCTTGTCCTTCCGGATACCGCGGTCGCTCCAGTCTTTCACCGACTACGGAGAAGCACTGGTTGGGATATAGAATTTCATCACGGACAACGGGCAGTGGGGCACTCCATGCAGTTACGCCGTTGACGGTGGTTTCTGTAAATCCGGTCACCGGAACCCATGCGCAGAAGCGTGCTTCGGTTTCATCCTCACAGACGAACCGGACCGTGGAGCCGAATATCCCCACTCCGATGGAATCCAGCGTCATGGTATTGCTGACGCGGTAGTCTCCGCCCTTCATCTGTACGGTAATGTCATAGGGAGACTCCGTCGCCCGGGCAAGGATTCCCGCCATGATGTCGTCGCCGGTGGCAAAGGGTGCGGACGCACTGCCGTCTCCGCCTGCTTTGGCTTTGGGATCGGCATACAGCGTCAAAGTCTGCTTTTCCAGCTTCCCTTCCAATATTGTTCCGCTTGTGTAGTTCATGCTGCTCTCCTCCATTTCTTTCCGAAGAGCCATGACCGCTCCCTGAAACTGGATCTGATCGCTGCCGCTGATCCGAATTTTTCCGTCCTCCAGCGTGATGCGGTATCCTTCTTCCATATTCTTATCGACCTGCAGGAGAATCTGCTTTGCATTCCGCTCGTTATCCAGATCGAGGATGCTGATCTTCTTTAACGGCAGCAGCCATCCTGTTTCTTCCAGAATGGTTTGCTGAAGACCTGCGCCAAAGATTTCTTCGTTGTTCGTCTGTTCTGTGTACAGAATCCGATATTCCTGCAAAGCATTTCCATCAACGAGAGGATTCTCTACGCGATACGTCTGCTTTTGCGTGAACGCGTCACCGTCCGCATACAGACCTTCTCCGTTCCACGGCATGACGTGCTGCACAAACCAGGTACAGGCAGCCTGCACGGCATCTTCGGAACCGCCGACCAGTACGTAACGGATTCCTTCCTTGGCAACGGCAAATTCATCCTGCCGCAGATCCGCCGCATACTGCGCAGTTTCCGGACGGTTGGTATTGCCCACAAGAATCTCCGAGGTTCCCTGCGGAGGTTCTTCACCACGATTCACCCAGTCGGTGGTAAGATCGATAGCAACCCCGTATTCCTCAAAAACACTGCGCAGATAAATGGCCGCATCAACCTCGCCTTCGGCGGCAGAATCGGGACGAACAATACTGTATCCGGCAAAACGACCGCTGAGAACTTCGGGAGAAACGGTTTCTTCGGTTGGCTGCGATTGTGACGAGTCGCATCCGATGAGGCAGATGGCTCCCGACACAAGGATAACGGCAATCAGCAAAAACAGAAATCTGATACGCATGACAATGTCCTTTCCAATGATAGTTTTATCATCAAGGCAATTACTCAATCGGCTTCCATGCTTCAACGAGGTCGACGATTGACGTATCGATCTTGCTCTGGATCTTTTCAACACCGGACGCAAGAGGCTTGTCTTTGTACAGAACGTCAACGAGAACGCCGTTGATGCCGCCGAAGTCGTACAGCGACGCGAAGTCGATATAGGTGGAGTCAAGCAGAATGTCAAGCACCTGTGCAGAGCGCTCGTCACGGGTATCCTTTTCCTTATAAACGAGGTCGTACGCAACGGGACGGACGACTTCGCGGGAATAGCGTGCGAGAGCTTCGGTGAGGAAACCGTAGTTTTCGTTTCCGGCAGCGGTCTGCGGCAGAGCGATGAAGCAGGAGCCCCACGGAGACAGGAAGGAATAGTACGATTCCTGGTTTTCGTCCCACTTCGGCGCGGGCAGAATCAGATAGTCAGACTTCATGTCGCGCAGATGGACGGCGGCGGATTCAAGCTTATGCATGAAGAACAGTGCACGGTCACCTTCAAAGAGGATATTGGAGAAGCCGTTGATATCGCCGTCGGCACCGAGTTCGATCGTCTTGAACAGATCGGCAACGCCTTCGATGACCTGTATTGCATAGCTGTCGGAAAGCAGATCACAGGTGATGTTATCGCCGGCTTCGTTGATATGCGAGAACTGCACGCCGGCACCCGACAGAAGGATCTGCGATGCTTCCGAGGAATTCTTCTGCATGGCAAAGCCAAAGAAGTCGTCGTCAACGTTCCAGGAGTTGTCCATGTTCAGGTCGTTGTCCATGTCCTTGGTCATCGTACGGAGCTGTTCCACCGTCCACTTGCCGTCAATGACAGACTGGAAGATATCGAAATCGTAATCGTAGTCGGTGTAGAGCTTCAGATTGAGGAACATACAGCCGGGCATCTTGTAGACGCCGGGTGCAATATCGGACGCCGAGAAATACATCGCATCGTGCAGACGCATATTTTCATACATCAGGGGATTCCACCAGTTCTGATCCATTTCCAGATACGGCATAGAGCACATATCGGCAAGATAGCCGGCGGTTGCCTGTGAGTTGAGGGAAACCATCGTTGCGATGATCATCTGCCACTCGTCGTCGCCTGCGGTAACCATGGATTTGAGCTTATTGATGTCGTTCTGCTGAATGTATTCGATTTCACAGTTATAGCGTTCCTCCAAATAGAGGTCACGGGTCAGAAGTGCGTCGTTGGTAATATCGCCGGTCATTTCCTCACCTGGGATATTTGCCTGGATCGCAGAATGGGCGTTACAGTCAAAAATGGTGTAGACCATGCCGCCGAGATCTCGCTCACCGAGATCGTCGAGCAGAGAAGGAGCCGCAGC
>JAZQWK010000326.1:0-2308 GCA_045632325.1 Eubacteriales bacterium | reverse complement strand
GACCACGCTGACCTTTAACCCGTGGAGCGAGACGCATTGGCTGAAGCGTCGGTTTTTCGATCAGCCGCAGGATCAGGTGACTACTTTCTCGACCAATTATCTCGTCAACGAGTTTCTCGACGATACCGACCGCGCGGTCTTTGAGCGCATGAAAGAGACCAATTACAGACGGTACGACGTCGCGGGGCTTGGCAACTGGGGCGTGCCGGAAGGGCTGGTCTACGAGAATTGGAGCGTCGAACCGTTCGACGCGAAAGCGCTCCTCGACGGACCGGACGGTTGGAAGCACCGGGCATTCTTCGGGCTGGATTACGGTTATACGAACGATCCGACCGCGTTTGTGGCGTTGATCGTGAATCCGTTAGATAAGGTAGTCTATATATACGACGAGATATATAAGACCAAGATGCTCAACAGCGATATCGCGGCGGCGATCATCAGCAAGGGGTACGCCAAGGAGCGCATCCGGGCGGACGCAGCCGAACCAAAATCTAATGATGATCTGCGCCGCATGGGCATCGGGCGGATCATGCCGTCGGTCAAGGGAAAGGACAGCGTGCTTAACGGGATCGCGGCGATACAGGAGTACAAGATCATTTGCCATCCGTCGTGCGTTAATACGGCGCGGGAGCTCGGCACATACCGTTATGACACAGATAACGACACGCCGATTAATAAGCCGGTGGACGCCGACAATCACGCGATGGACGCGATGCGGTACGCTTTTTTCGACGTTCGTTTTTTCCATCCCGATCCACACGCGGGGCGTCTTACGCCGGAGCAGAGGATGGCAAGGTTAGACAACATGAGACAAGAGGACGTTATGGGAGGATGGGACGGATGACAACCGCAATCTATGTGCTGATCGGCGTGCTGATGGGCGCCGCCGGATACCTGATCGGGCAGAGGCAGACGCGCCCGGAAGTGCACCGCGAAGCGCACGAAAAACCGTTGACGGACGAGCAGATCGCCCGGATCAGAAAGGCTGATCGCGAGTACAACAATTTTATGAAGTACAACGGCGACGCGCAGGGTGACGATGAGTTCACCGGGTTTACGACCCGATGACATATTAACCCGGCTACCATACCGGGCAAGGAAAGGAAATCGATATGGACAACTATTTTGACGCCCAGAACACGCCGGAGGAGGCAACCACACCGACCGAGGCGGAGACACAGACGGCGGACGAGCGCGAGGCTACCACACCGAGCGCAGACGACACCGACGCGAGCGGCGAGCCGGATAGCAACGGCACCGCAGATCAGGAGCCGGAGCAACCGTTCTTGACGGTCCGGTACAACAAGGAGGACAAGGGGCTGACCGCTGACGAGGCGCGGGCGTGGGCACAGAAGGGTATGAGATATGAGCAATCTTATAACGCGCTGTTCCGTGCGGCGGCGGCGAGAGGGCAAAACCCTGAAGACTTCCTTGCGGCGATGGACAAGCAGGAGCGGGACAAGTACGAGGCTGATCTCCGCGACCGATACGGCGATGACGACGAGGTGGTCGATAAGCTCATGAGACTCTACGACACCGAGCGCGACGACCGGGTCAAGAGTGCGGAGCAGGAAGCCGCCAACCGGGAGACCGAGGCGCGGGCAACGACCGAACAGCGGATCGCTGACGAGTTCGTGCAGCTTCAAAAGGAGTTCCCGGAGATCAAGGCGTTTTCTGACCTCCCCAAGAGCGTCGTGCAAGCTGCCTCCGAGGGTATGCCGCTGGCATACGCATTTTTGCTCAACCAACATTTCGAAAGCAAAAAAAGAATGGAATCCGAAAAGGCTGCACAGGAAGCGTCGAAGGCTTCGACGGGCGCGGTCGAGCAGACCGACGAGAGCAATAGCGGAGGCATGGACGCGTTCCAGCGGGCTTTTTGGAGTTCATGATGAACAAAACAAGGAGTGAATCAAAATGGCAAACAACATTGCTTACGCAAGCAAATACGCAACCGACATTGACCGAAAGATCGTGCAGGTCGCAAAAACCGGGATGCTGGCGGATAACGTGTTCCTCGCGCAGTTTGTTGGCGCGAAAACCGTCATCTTGCCCGATCTCAACCTCGTCGGGCTGGGGACGTATGGTCGTCCGAACAGCGGCGGCGGGTATCCGGCGGGCGATACCGCCCTGACGCAGACGCCCTACACCATGTCGATGGATCGTGGTCGTCAGTACGTCATCGACGCGCAGGACGCGGACGAGAGCGGCGTCGCTGATCTGATCGGAAAGACCGCCGCGGAGATCACCCGCACCGTCGTTGTGCCGGAGGTCGCCGCATACAACATTTCCAAGGTGGCGACCGTTGCCA
>JAZQWK010000325.1:0-21724 GCA_045632325.1 Eubacteriales bacterium | reverse complement strand
GTGAAGTTAAGTGCAACAAGGACGGCACGCCCAAGGCGAAGACCTCCCACACCCTCAATCCCGTTCCCTGCATCATCTACGATAACTTCTATTCCGACAAGTACACCGTCAAGGAACAGAAGGCGACCTTCGGTCTGTCCGACGTTGCGGCTACCACCGTCAACCTGCTCGGCTACGAAGCACCCGAAATGTGGGACGAATCCCTCATCGAAATCAAATAAGCAACGAAGACACTCTGAAACAGGGCTGCTGTACATACGGTATGGCAGCCTGTTTTGACACAGGAGAAGCGATATGAAACTGAAAAATACGATTGCGGGAGCACTTGTGCTGTGTCTTGCGCTGCTGCAGCTCGGTTGTCAGACAGCGGTCGATACGGAGACGGATACACAGGAACTGACCGATGCGCCGACGCCGACACAGACCGAAACGGAACCGATGACCCAAACCGAAGCGGTCACGGAGCCCGTTACGGAAGCGGTGACCGAAATCATCACCGAAACCGAGGTCGTCACCGAAGCGGTCACGGAGCCTGTCGTGATCGAGCCGATGCGCGCATCGTTTGCCGCGGTCGGTGATGCGATCGTGCACGAGGGCATCTGGATGGAAGCGCAGAAGACGGCGCGCAATGCGGGAAACGGCGACGATTACGATTTTTCGCATCTGTTCCGTCTGATTGCCGACGACATTGCCGCATATGACGTCACGTTCATCAATCAGGAAACGCTGATGGCGGGTGCGGAGTACGGCTATTCCGCTTATCCGCGCTTCAACACACCGCGTGAGCTTGCCGACGCGATCATTGACACGGGCTTTGACGTGGTCAATATTGCCAACAACCACATGATGGATATGCTGCCCGAAGGTCTTGCGGCGACGATCGACTATTGGGATACCCGTCCCGTCACGCTGATCGGCGGTTACAAAAATGAATCTGATTACAATACCCCGCGCGTTGTCAACGTAAACGGCGTGGAAATCGCGTTCTTGTCCTATTGCTATGGTACAAACGGACTTTCGATGCCTGCAGGATACGATATGATCATTCCGTACCTTGACGAGGAGGTCATCCGTTATCAGACGGCGGTTGCTCACGACATGGCAGATTTCGTCGTTGTATCGGTGCACTGGGGCGAGGACAGCTATCAGCCGCTGACGGAGCAGCAGAAAACCTTTGCCCGGATTTTTGCCGATTGCGGCGTTGACGTCGTCGTCGGACACCATCCGCATCTGATCCAGCCGATGGAATGGATCGAGGGAAAGGACGGTCACCGTATGCTGTGTGCCTACTCCCTTGGCAACTTCTTTTCTCTGATGGCGAAGGCGGAGAACATGGTCGGCGGTATGCTGTCGCTCGATTTTGTCGTCGAGGGTGAGGACAGACGGCTGGAAAACGTGCAGTTTATCCCGACGTTTTTCTATTATAATATGGGATTTTTCGGGCAGACGATTCTGTATCAGAAGGATTATACCGAGGATATGGCAAAGGGACACGGTGTGCGTAATTACGCCGAATCCAACAACAAGACCGCGGCGGAACTGATCGCCTATACGCGCACGCTGATTGACGATGAATTCCTGCCAAAGGATTTCCCGTCATGACGGCTGCAGAACGGTTCTGGCTGACGGAATGTCTGCGGCACGGTGCGGATCCGACGGTGTCAGACGGTACGTTTTTGGTTTGCCCCAAAGACGAGACCGCGCGGGAGCGGCATCTCAACGCCATCGTTCCGGTGTCGTTTGCATGCGTCGGGGAGCGGATCGTTGCATCGGCATATCCAAGCAATTGTTCTTTGGTTCGCGCGCATTTTGAAAAATATTGTTCTCCCGATATGCTGTTTTCCGAGGAGGCGTTTTCCGCACTTGACACCGCCCTGCGTCCGCATCTTGCGGCATGGGGATACAAGCCTGCGATGTTTGGATCACGTTACGGTGTCTCGCTTATACAGGACCGTGCAGATGCGGTTCCCATCTCTGCGATTCTTGACGGAACGGTGCGTATCACCGATACAGTATGCGGCATGAAAAATCTGACCTCGATGAAGCCCGCCGACTGTGCCGCACGCGGTGCGTATGCGCAGATTGCGGACGGGCAGATTGTGTGCATTGCATCGGTCAACAACGTGTTCGGTACGGGGACATTCGATACGGAACGGTTTGCCGAGATCGGCGTGGAATGTGCGCCCGATTACCGCCGCCGCGGATATGCCGCTTCCTGCGTCAGTGCACTGACACGCGATCTGTGCGGTGCGGGAACCGTCGTTGTATACCGCCATTATCACACCAATCAAGGCTCTGCTGCTGTGGCAAAAACAGCAGGATTTCAGCCCGTCGGACGCTTTTTTTCGTATACGTCCTTTGCAATCTGACAAAAGCACTTGCAAAACGGGCGGAAATGCTGTATAATATAAATTAAAGATGGAATTTTTGAGGAGGGATGATTTGTGGATTACCGCATGACGGAAAAAGAACACGGAATGACGGTCAAAACATATCTGCACACGGTTCTGCATCTGTCGGGTGCACAGGTCACCGCACTCAAAAAAGATCCCGTCGGAATTATGGCAAACGGGACGCACGTCACGGTGCGGTATGTGCTGCAGACGGGCGACGTTCTGTCGCTGGCTGTTGACGACACGGAATCCTCCGACAATATTGTGCCGACCGAAATGCCCTTAAATATCCTTTATGAGGACGATGCGATCATCGTGCTCAACAAGCCGCCGTTTATGCCGACGCATCCGTCGCACGGGCATTATACCGACACGCTTGCCAACGGGCTTGCGCATTTGTTTGAAACGCGCGGTATTCCGTTTGTGTTTCGATCCTGCTCACGGCTCGACCGTGATACCTCGGGACTCGTGACTGTAGCCAAGACCCGCGCGGCGGCGTATCATTTTCAGTGTGCGCATACGGCGGGCGAGGTCGAAAAGGAATACCTCTGCGTGCTCGTCGGACGTCTGACACCCGAGGTCGGTGAGATCGGTGGATGCATCAAACGTGTGGAGGACAGCGTCATCACGCGGACGGTCACCGAGAACGACGGTGCACCCGCGCTGACCCGTTATCGCGTTCTGGCATACGGCAAAGCGCCCGACGGCAGAGACCTGACGCTTTGTGCGGCACGGCCGATCACGGGGAGAACACACCAGCTGCGCGTCCATTTTGCACATCTCGGCTGTCCGATGCTCGGTGATTTTCTGTACGGTGAAGAGCACGGCGCACTGATCGGACGGCAGGCTCTGCACTGTCGGATGACGGCCTTTTATCATCCTGTTTCGGGCAGACGCATGACCCTATACGCGGCGATCCCCGATGATTTTTTGGCTTTGATGCCTTATTTTTGTGAAAGGACGGCGATGAGCGATGTCGAAAACCAAGCTTGAACTTTTGAAAATTCGCATAAAGCGTTATGTTCCGCCGATTCTTCCCGTTTCGTTTGCAGCGGCACTGGTCACGCTCGTCATCTATCTGACGGGACGCGCCAATCCTGCGTTTGCCGACGTGATCAACCGTCGGTACGGCAGTATTCTGCGCTTCGTCTTTGCCAAAATTACGGGACTTCTGCCGTTTTCGCTGGCGGAAGGTCTTCTGATGGTGTCGCCCGTTTTGCTGGCGGTGCTGATTGGCATTGCCGTACGCTGTGCAAAACATTCCCTGCGTGCGGGCATCCGTTACGTCTGCGTGCTTCTGTCGGTCGTCTGTATTCTGTTTACGCTGTTCGTTCCGATGCTCGGCATCGGATCAAGCGCATCCCCGCTGTCCGACAGACTCGGCATTGCTGAGGAAAAGGTATCGGCATTACAGCTTGCCGAGACGATGCAGTGGGCGATTGACGAGGCGAACAAGCTTTGTAATGATATCGATTTTGCGTTCGGCGGCGCGTCCGTCATGCCGTTTGAAACTTATGACCGCATGTGCCGTGATCTGATGATCGGCTACGAACGCCTTCACCGCGATTACCCGATCTTTTCAAACTTTTCTTCAGAGGTCAAGCCCGTTATATTAAGTGAGCCGATGTCGTACACGCACATCACGGGCATTTATACGTTCTTTACGGGTGAGGCAAACCTCAACGTCAACTTCCCCGATTATTCGCTGCCGTTTACCGCGGCGCACGAGCTTGCCCATCAGCGCGGCTTTGCACGGGAAAAAGAAGCGAACTTTATCGCGTTCCTCGTCTGTATCAACTCCGATCAGCCGTATACGCGCTACTCTGGATACGTCAATCTGGTCGAGTATCTGTCAAACGCACTGTATTCGGCAGACAAGGAGCTGTGGCAGGAGACCTTCTACACGCTTGATATGCGCATCCGCTATGAAATGCAGGCATATAACGATTTTTACGATAAATACAGGGAAAATACCGTTGCGGAGATTTCCAATGCGGTCAACGATACGTATCTGAAGGTACAGGGACAGACCGAGGGCACCAAGAGCTACGGTCTGGTCGTTGACCTTGCCGTGGCGTATTATTACAGCCTTGACGATGCGGAAACGGCAGGTGTACAGCCGTGATCGGACGCAAAAATCAAGGTGCGGTATGGCTTCGCTTTGCGGCAGTATGGCTGTGTATTGCCGCCGTCATCGTCGGAACGGTGACGCTGCCCGAGCTGTCTGCCGCAGAGGTGAAAACCCCGACGCTGTTCTATAACGATACGGCGTGGGCGATGGATATGTATTATCCGTCGCTCGGGTATACCGTCGGGTCTATGGAGGACTTCTGGATTCCGCTGTGCTTTTTTGAGGAAATGGAGAACATACGCGTCAAGCGCAGTGCCGTGAAAAATCATACGATCTTCGTCATTCAGGACACCGAAACGGAAAAATACCTGTCGTTCAATATCAACGACAGCTCTTACGCACAGACGGAGCGCGGTACGCTGATCCTCATCCGCACGATGCTGTATTCCAAGGAACGCTATCTGCCGATGCACGAAATGTGTTCGTATTTCGGCTGGACCTTTGAAATATCGGACGACCATCGCTCGGTCCGTATCTGTGACGGCGGTCAGAAGAAAACCTTCCGGGCACTGCTTGACGTTTACGAACCGACGGTGACCCAGCCGACGACGGAGCGCGTCACGGAACCTGTGACGGAAACGCCCGATACCTCTGACGAGATCTACCGCGCAAAGACGGTATATCTGACCTTTGAGGATATCGACGGAACGTATACGCCGCACATTCTGGACACGCTGAAAACGCACGGGGCAAAGGCGACGTTTTTCGTCAGCGGTGAGCAGATGTCGCAATATCCCGACGTCGTGCTCGACATTCTTGCGGGCGGTCATGCCATCGGACTTCACGGTATGTCGACGGAGGAATCGACGCTTTTGAAAACGGAGGACATCCTTGCCTCCTTTGAAGAAGAAAATGAACTGTTATACGCTTTGGTCAGACGCAAAACGCGGTTTCTCCGTATGCCGAACGGTTCCCGATCGGGGAAAATTGCGCTGACCGACGCACAGAAGCGCGCACTTTCGGATGCGGGTTATCTTTTGTGGGATTGGAACATCTCCGCAATGGATCACGATCCGTCGTACAGTGCGGAGATGGTGCTGTATAAGATCGATGCGGCGATGAAGACCAGTTATTATCCCGTCATCCGTATGCACTGCAGCGAGGTGGCATCGCTGGTGCTGGAGGAGCTGCTTGGACGGTTTGCGTCGACGGGAACCGCGACACGGGCAATCTCGGACGCGGATATCCCGGTGGTATTCCCGTGAGACGGGGATACCGAAACAATGGAAAGGTATGGACATGGAAATGGCGGACATCAAGAAAAAAATACTGATCGTTGAAGATGAAAAGAATATTGCACAGGTGCTTGCATTCAATCTGATGCAGGCGGGATACGATTACGATATCGCATCGGACGGTGAGGAGGGCTTGCGGAAAGCGCTCAAGGGTAACTTCGATCTGATCCTTCTGGATATCATGCTTCCCAAAATGGACGGCTTTACGGTATGCCGCGGCGTCCGTATGCGTCTGGATACGCCGATCATTATGGTGACGGCAAAGGAAGAAGACGTGGATAAGATCCTCGGACTCGATCTCGGTGCGGACGACTACGTGACAAAGCCGTTTTCCGTCAACGTTCTGCTCGCGCGGATCAAGGCGAATCTGCGCCGCAGTGCCAACGAGGTCGTCATCGGTGAAACAAAATCGGACACGGTGCTCACGGTCCGCGATCTCGTCATCGACAACGAAAAATACCAGGTGACGAAAGCGGGAAATCTGATCGCGCTGTCCAAAATCGAGTACGATCTTTTGTCGTTTTTGGCGGCAAATCAGGGAAAGCCGTTCAAGCGGGAGGAGCTTTTGGAATCGGTCTGGGGATACAAGGAATTCTTCGGTGACAGACGTACCGTTGACGTAACCGTCAGCCGTCTGCGCAACAAGATCGAAAGCGATCCTACCCATCCCGAGTATATTTTCTCCAAGCACGGATACGGCTATTATCTGGCGTAACGGATCAGTGGATCCAATCATGCGGAAAGGACGGTGAGAGGGACGTACCGCAGTCTTTACTTTAAAATCATTCTGATTCTGATTATTTTTATCGCGACGGTCATGGCCGTTGTCGGTACCATTCTGCTCAACGGCGTTTCTGCCTATTTTGCCAACGACTTCCGTACGCAGATGGAGGAAAGCTTTGATGCGGATGCCGAGCTTTACGGGTATCTGCACGGTGCCGTTGTCCGCGGTGACGGTGCGTCGGCGCTGGAGATCACGCTGGACGCTTATTCCGGCTATCTTGGGCTGGATGCCAACCGCTCTGCAGCGGTACTTGATGAAAACGGCACGGTACTGGCATCCTCCGATACCTCATCCATGTTCGTCGTCGGCGATACCGTTTATCTGACACCGAATATTCTCTCGGTTATGCGCGGCGGCGACGGATCGATACAGCGCGCGGGTTCGGATTGCTTTGACTTCTGTATGCAGCTTTCCGGCGGAGAGGAGACGTATCTGATCTACGTCCGTGACAGCAAAGAGGAAATGCAGGATCTGAACTGGATGCTGTTCTCCATTATTCTGCAGGCGCTTTTGTTCGGTACGCTGTTTGCGATCCTTCTGTCGTTTTTCCTTGCAAAGACGATCACCGCTCCGATTCAGAGTCTGACGCGCGGTGCACAGCAGATCGCGGCGGGCGAATTTGAGCAGGAGATCGACGTACATTCCCGCGACGAGATCGGTACGCTGACCGATACGTTCAATCACATGAAATCCGTTTTAAAAAATACGATCGATCAGGTATCCGGGGAACAGAAAAAGCTGGAAACGGTTTTCTTCTATCTCAAGGATGCGGTCGTTGCATTCCGCGATGACGGCTCGGTCATGCATCAGAATACGACGGCACGCGATCTGTTTGCGCAGCTGCTGACCGACGATGAGGATACGGCGGAGACGCAGGGTTCCGGATTGACGCTGTCCGGGCTTTTGCGCCTATGCGGTGTCGAGGACAGCCCGATCTTCCGTGCGGCGCTGGAGCGTGACACCGAGATCGGCGACGAAGGGTACGTCGTGCGGGAAATTGCGCTGTGTGAACGAATCTTTGACGTGTCGCTCGGTAATTTCCGCTATATGGAAGAGAACGAAACGATGACGGGTGTCATCGCGGTCATTCACGACGTCACGGGACGCTACGAGCTGGACCGCAGCCGCCGTGAATTCGTTGCAAACGTATCCCACGAGCTGCGTACGCCGCTGACCTCGATCAAGGGCGCTGCAGAAACGGTTCTTCGTTATCCCGATATGCCGCCCGATATGCGTGAAAGCTTTCTTTCCATGGCCGTGGAGGAATCCGACCGTATGACGCGTATCGTCGGAGACCTGCTTGTCCTGTCGCGTCTTGACAACAACCGCACGAAATGGGAAATCTCCGAGTTTTCTGTGGAAGCCGTCGTTCGTCATCTGTGCGAGGTTGTGAAAAACGATATCGCAGAGCATCGCCATACGCTTTCCGTAAAGCTTGACGACCGTCTCCCACAGATCACTGCAGATAAAGACCGCATTGAACAGGTGCTGTTGAATATTCTGACGAACGCGGTCAAATATACACCCGACGGCGGTCAGATCCAGATCCGCGCTGCGGCCAATCAAACGCATATTGCGATCAGTGTCCGCGACAACGGTATGGGAATTCCAAAAGAAGATCAGCCGCATCTGTTTGAACGCTTTTACCGCGTGGAAAAATCGAGAACGACAGGCGCCGGCGGTACCGGTCTGGGACTTGCGATCGCCAAAGAGCTTGTGGAAGCACACGGCGGTAAGATCCGACTGAAAAGTGAGGTCGGCCGCGGAACCGAGCTGACGGTGATCCTGCCGATCCGCTCCCCGCTTGCTGACGAGGTTCGGGAGGATACGACGGCATGAAGCGGCAGCATTCGTTTGCATTTTTGGAAATGCTCAAGAGCGTCGCGATCTTTTTGCTGATCGTTCTGATGCTGGTTTTGGTGATCTTATTGGTGCTTGGTCAGAACAGCGGGCAGGATGAGATTTTGCCGCTGGCAGACCGTATGGTGGTTTATGCCTCCGGCGTGCAATCCAAATACGCGTCGGGTATGGATACGGCGCGCGTTTCTCCGTATATGATCGCTTATCGGAGCGACGGCGGCGATATGCGGGTGCTTCACGCCTCCGACGCTGCCGAACGACCGTATGAGGCGCTCTATCCGCTTCTTCGCGATGCGTTCGGTTCAAGTGCCGTCGGCATTGCGATGGAAGAGGACCGCGGCGCGCAGCTGTGGGCGGCGTGTGCGGATATGACGGAGCTGATCTACGTAAGGTATAACGGTGAATTGCCTTGTTCCGTGATCCGTGCATATACCTATTCCGAGGAGGACGGAGAGGGCGTTTCTTCCGTTCTTGACGAACGGGTCAACGGTGTGCCGGCTTATGTAAAAGAATTGTTTTTGGTACCGACTGCGTGTCTGCGGCAGCTGATCGGTGAGATCTTCGTGTACGATCCGTTTGAGATCTGTGCACTGACGAGAGACGGGGACGGCGCGGTTACGCTGTTTCTGACGCTTGGCAGTGCGGAAGCTGCTTCTGCCGTGTCCGTGCCGACGGAGGTATCGTCGGAGTCGGAATCTGCAGAAGCGCATCCGGTCCGGACGGCATCCCTCGGTGTGCTTGCTGCCTATATTGCGTCGATGGAGGCGCTTTCTCAAGGAGGACAGACGGGTTCGTTTGCTGTGGCAGACTATGCGCACGGAACGGCGGTGGATCTTCACGGTTCATATCATATGCCGCAGATCGTGCGGACACCGTACGACCCGACGGTCTCTCTGTACGAGGATGAAGAAAAATTGACCGCAGTGCTCGGATTGCTTGGGCTTCGCGAAAACGATACGAAAAATTATTATACGGACGGAGCGGGTGACCGTATTTATCTGAATGCATCGGGACGGCTGACCGTTTCCGGCTCGACGTCATCCGTTCGGTACGTTTCTCTGCAGGAGGGCGGTCTTGATCTGTCGGATTATCTCGGTTACGCCAGCCTCGGCGGCGATTATTTGCTGTCGGAGTATTTGCGTGCTTCCGATAAGCTGTTGTCGCAGCTGCAGACGTTGGATCCCGCTTTCGGCGGAGGAGCACTCGTCTGTACGCTGACCGACGTTGCAATCGACGCGGATCGCGGCACCGATACGCTCGTGCTGACCTACGGGTATACCTATCGCGGCATACCATTGATCGATGACAACGGTGCGATCCTGCCTGCGATGGTTCTGCGGGCAGGCAACGGTGTGATCTCGGAGCTGGAATTGTATTTGTGCAATGCGGAAATTGCACAGCAAGAGCAATATCTTCTGCCGCAGGACATTACGCGCAAAGCATTGGCGCTCGAATCCGAACGGAACGGAGAGGAGCCGCAGTGCCTTTCCATGGCGTATCTGTGTGAGGAAACGAACGGATACGGCGCGTTTTCTGCGGATTGGATCAGTCTTTTGCATTGACGGTATCTGCTGAATGAAAGGAGGAATTCGGGAATATGAACTGGAGCCGCGTGCGTTGGCTGCTGATCGTCTGTCTGTGTCTTGCGGATCTTCTGCTCGGATTTCTTCTGCTGCGTAATTATCGCGGAGAGCATACGCTGAACCGAGCGTCGATCGCCGATGCGGCGGCGCTTCTTGCTGATACCGACGTCCGTCTGGATATCGACGCAGTGCCGACGGCGGTGATACGTGAGCACGTATTCCGCATCCCTGCATCAGATGCCGCCTACCGCACCGCGTTTGCGGAAATGGTCGGATCGTCCGTGACGGGTGCGTATATGCTTCCTGCGTCGACCGGCGTATCTTTGTTGTTTGAAAACGGAGATACGGTAGAATATTATCATAATCTGTATTTGCAGTATATCCGACACGGCACCGACCGTGATCGGTATCTGGGAATTTTGGAGCGCTTCTCCGAGGATCCGTCTTCCTTCGTTTCGACCGAATACGCCGGTGTCGTGCGGGAGGATGCGGACGCGGCGTTTGATTTTCTCTCGTCTTTGACGGCAGGGGATGCGGCGGATGCGCGTCTGCGCCCGCGATTGACTCAGCTGTACGCGGTGTCTGACGATCCGTCTTTGCTGCTGGCGGTCTTCCGAGAGGAGATCGTGTATCTCAATGCGGAGCGAAACGCCGCCGACATTTACGATACGGAGATGCAGGTGCTGATCCGCGGCGGAACGGTTTTGTATATGAGTGGGACCTGGGTGCCGAGTACACCTGATGAAACGTATCGGACGAAGACGATGGATCAGCTGAATATTCTCTTTTCCGAGCGAATGCGTCATGCTTCGCTTGAAAGGGAAGGGCAGGCCGAAGGGCTTGGGCATGCGGCGGAGCATACCGATTCCGGATGCGAGATCGTTTCCATGCAGCGGCTGTACTATATGCTGTGGGATGATGCGGGCGCGTTGTATCTGCGTCCATCGTGGCTTCTCGACTACCGTCTGGAGCAGGAAAACGGAGGATCGCTGCAGCGAGACGTGCTTTGTGACAGTATCACGGGAAGCGTCGTTCGTCAGACGGAACGCGTCTTGAATACGCCATCGGACGCGTCAGATGAGACTTGAAATGTAAAATTATCGTGAACAAAGCGTTAAAACTTATCGATAACACTTCCAAGATCCTCAAAACAATGGTATACTATACTGTGCGGTACTCTGTATATCCGAAAATGTGCCCGTCGGGCAAACGAGACAGAGGAATTGCGGGTCGTTATCCGATCCGGGATTTGACCGCATTGATTGATTTTGTTTTTTCTCCGCTTCGAACTCGGAAAGAGATATCATTATATTATGTAACGTGTACGGAGTCAGGGTCGTCGGATCCCTCCATACATAGAAGCTGTTAAACAAGCAATGATCCGCAAATACGCTATTTACAGAAGGTGCTTTCATGGAAAAAATCGTTATAAACGGCGGCAAACCGCTCATGGGTGCCGTTGAGATCAGCGGCATGAAAAATGCGGCTGTCGCGGTCATCCTGTCAACGATTCTGATCGAGGATCGCTGCGTACTGGAAAACCTGCCGAATATCAGCGACGTGACCATTTCTCTTGATATTCTGCGCGCAATGGGCGCGTCTGTCCGCCGCATCAATCCGACGACGGTGGAAATCGATACGACTGCAATTATGGGCGGTTCCGCTCCGTATGATCTGGTACGCAAGATGCGTGCCTCCTATTACGTGCTCGGTGCAGAGCTCGGACGCTTCGGCCGTGCATCTGCAGGCTTCCCCGGCGGATGCGATTTCGGTGTCCGACCGATCGACCAGCACATCAAGGGCTTTGAGGCACTTGGTGCAGAAGTCACCGTTGACAACGGCTGTATCGAATGTAAGACCGAGGACGGTGTCCGCGGCGGTCAGATCTACTTTGACAACAATACCGTCGGCGCGACGATCAACGTCATCATTGCCGCGGCAAAAGCAAAAGGTACTACTATTATTGAAAACGCGGCAAGAGAACCGCACGTTGTCGATCTTGCCAACTTCCTCAATGCCTGCGGTGCGAAGATCAGCGGTGCCGGTACCGACGTTATCAAGGTCAAGGGCGTTGAACGTCTGCACGGCTGTACCTACGCCATCATTCCCGATATGATCGAGGCAGCAACGTTTATGATCGCCGCTGCCGCAACGCGCGGTACGCTTCGCATCAATAACGTCATCCCCAAGCACCTGGAATCCATTTCCGCCAAGATGGAGGAGATGGGCATCCGCGTCGAGGAGCTGGACGAATCGGTCATCGTTTCGCCGGCTGAGTCGCTGCACCGCGTCAACATCAGAACGCTGCCGTATCCCGGTTTCCCGACCGACGTACAGCCGCAGATGTGCGTGCTGCTGTGTCTGGCACAGGGCGTTTCCACCTTGTACGAGGGTGTTTGGGACGGACGCTTCCGCTACGTGGAAGAACTCAAGCGTATGGGCGCAAAGATCAAGGTTGACGGTAAGACTGCCATCGTCGAGGGTGTTGAGGCGCTGACGCCTGCTCCCGTCCGTGCGGTTGACCTCCGTGCGGGTGCTGCAATGGTCATTGCTGCATTGGCGACTGCGGGCAGAACGGAAATTGAGGAGATTCAGCACATTGAACGCGGTTACGACGATATCGTCGGTAAGCTGCGCGGTGTCGGTGCGGATATCCGTAAGATCAACATTCCCGACCCGTATCTGTACGAAAAAGCAAATTGACGCTATCATTTATAATAGACGTAAGATGAACTAAGATAAGATGGATGAAAGAAGGTATTACAATGGCTAAGGAAACTGTCAGCGGAAATTATCTGATGTATCAGGGCAAGCCTCTGATCCGTCAGGACAATGCATACGTCTGGGGCGATATGAAGAACGACCGTGCAGCTCTGCTGCTGCTCGTTCTTTCCAATAAAGAAATCAACGGTCAGCAGGTTCCGGATAATATTCTGGTGCAGGTCGTTTCGACTGAGGATACGCAGAAGGTTCTCAAGCAGGGTCAGAAGAACGGTCTGTTCGCGGCTCTCGACATCGGTACGGTCTGGCTCAAAAAGGAACTCGGCGAATAATTTTCGGTGTTTCAAAACATAATACGCATGAAAACAGCATGACAGGGAATTCTCCTGTGATGCTGTTTTTTTGTTTGAAAAGCGATACAGAAAACGCTTGAACAATTTTGGAAAAACTATTGACAAAACAAATAATATTGTGTATAATAGTATTGAAAACGAGATGAAGAATAAAACGATATGCACAATTGGATATGAAATATAAAGTTGTGTACTGCTCGTTGTTCGCCATTCGGCAAATGAAAACGAAAAGAGGATCAAGGTTTATGGAAAAAGGATTCAAGCTCATTCGCAGAATCACGGTACCGCCCGTTTTTGCGGCGGCGCTGCTGCTCATTCTATATACGACGCAGACGGCATATGTTGGAGGCATCGGGCATCTGCTCGGCGGGTTGTTCTTTTTGGCTGTTTTGCCGACGCTTGCCTATCCTTTGCAGAAATATATCCCAAAATACAAAGACAGAGGCCGTGAGGGTCAGCGCAGCCTTGCGATGCTGTTTTCCTTTTCCGGCTATCTGCTCGGAACCGTCACGGCGTTTGCTTTTTCTGCGCCGTCTGTGCTGAAGCTGTTGTATCTGCAGTATCTGTTATGCGGAATCGGTATGATCGTGCTCAATAAGGGCTTCAAAATCAAAGCAAGCGGTCATGCCTGCGGCATCGTCGGTCCTGTCATTATGCTCGTCTATTTGGGAATGTATCTTCCTGCGATCATCGGGACGGCACTGATTCTCCCGGTCTATATTTCGAGTGTCAGAACCCGTCAGCATACCTTTCCGCAGCTGTTGAGCGGCAGCACCATTCCCGCGTTTACACTGTTTTTCACCATTGTAACGGGTCTGTCGGTCATATAAAATACGGCAGAGATCACGGGATCTTGCGCGGGAATTTCTCCACAGTTTTTTGCGAACCTCTTGATTTTTTTGCGAAATGTGATATAATGAAGAAAAACATTTCGTGAAAGGAATACTATCACTATGAGATTTCATCTTTCGGCAGGCGCACACGCAAGACGTCATGCGCTGATGCATACGACGGTTACGGCAGAACAGCTCGGTGACATCAATCCCGCAGCAGCGGTTGCACTCCGCTACGACGGCGGCAAGATGCTTCCCGCACAGCTGCAGAAGACTGCGGACGGCTACCGTCTGTCCTTCATTCTCGACTTCCTTGCAAAGGGTGAGGAAGCGGTACTGACGCTCGTCAATACCGATGCTGCCGACCGCTTTGCCGCCGTTGATCTTGCGGATGAAGGCCGCGTTGCGCTGATGGCGGACGGTACGGAATATACGGCTTACCGCTACAACGTCGGTTTTGCAAAGCCGCACATCGGTCCGATCGTCAACAAGTATGGGGAAAACATCACCCGTTACGATTTCACCGTCAAGGAACATCCGCATCACCGCTCGATCTGGTTCTCCCACGGCAGTGTCAAGGTTGAAAATGCAGAGACCGGCTTTGTGTCCGCAGAGGTCGATACGTGGAACGAATTCCCGCATTACGGCTACATCAAGACACAGAAGATCACCGAAACCGCTGCAGGTTCCGTATACTGTGCGTTTACCGCGGAAAATACCTGGACCGATGAAGACGGCAATCCGCTGTGCAACGACGTGACGACCGTGACTATGACCCAGCCCGAGGAAGGCATTACCTATCTCGACGTCGATCTGACGCTGATTGCGGCTTACGGTCGCGTGACGCTCGGTGCAACGAAGGAAGCGGGACCGATCGCCGTTCGTATGGATGAAAATCTGCGCGCGGACAGAACCGGTACGCTGACCAACGCATGGGGCGCTGTCGGTGAAGGCGAAATCTGGATGAAGCGCTCTGACTGGAACGACTACTTCGGTACGACCGAGGGCGGTCACGTCGCAGGCGTAGCCGTCTTTGACAACGAAGCCAACGCCAAGTATCCGACCTATTGGCATTCCCGCAACTACGGTCTGTTTGCACCGAACCGCTACTACGTCGGCGGCGAGGAGATCATCGAAGCGGGCGAGTCCCTGAACTTCAAGTACCGCATCGTCATCCACGAGGGTGACACCGAAACCGCAGGCATCCGCGAAAAGTTCATCGATTACGCAGCTCCGGCGGCAATTACCGCAGAATAATTGGAATATAACAAACGCGCTGTACGGATCATCGTCCGATACGGCGCGTTTTTGTGGTATTATCTTGTATAGACGCGCGGAACGCGTTTACCGATCAGGCATAGCACCTCGTATCCGATCGTTCCCGCTCGAGCGGCAATGTCGTCGGCGGACGGAGCACCTTCTCCGAACAGGATGACCTCGTCCCCGATCTTTGCCGTGGGGATATCGGTGATATCGACCATGCACTGATCCATGCAGATGCGTCCGCAGATGGGCGCGGATCTGCCGCGGATGACGACCGAACCGCCTTCCGCATACGCGCGGATGAAGCCGTCGGCATAGCCGATGGGAAGCGTGGCAATGCGGACGTCGCGGTCGGGTGTATAGGCACCGCCGTAGCCGACGGATGAACCCTGCTTCACTTCGTGAATGTGAGAGATGACGGTTTTCAGCGTCATGACGGGCTTGACGGGCAGAAGCGCGGTTTCGGCAGACGGCGCAAGTCCGTACAGCTCAATGCCGAAGCGCACCATGTCAAGATGCATTCCGGGGAAGTTCGTGATCGCGGCGGAATTGCAGACGTGGCGTAGCGGCGGATTCATTCCGTGCGCCGACAGGGTGTCAAGTGCGTTTTGAAAGGCTCGGAACTGTACCTCGGTCATCGGTGAGGACGGGGTGTCCGCCTGCGCAAAGTGCGTGAAGATGCCCTCGACGCAAAAGTCGCGGATACTGCCGAGAGCGAGCATGGCGTCGGTATCGTCGGGAGAAAAGCCGAGTCGATTCATGCCGGTGTCGATTTTGACGTGGACGTTCAGCGTCGCGTCCTGCGGCAGAATTCCGTCAAGCTTATAGTCGCGGATAGCATCGCGCAGGGCAGCGGCATAATCGGCGGAGAAGACCGTCTGACTGACGTTGTAGCGGATGAGCAGATCGGCATCGTCGGGAATGGTATACCCAAGGATCAGAATCCCGATGCTGTCCCCGTAATCGGCAAGTGCAAGACGGACCTCCTCTGCTTCCGCAATCGAGGAGACCGCAAAGAAATCGGCACCTGCCGCGGCAAGCGTTCTTGCGCATTGCCACGCGCCGTGTCCGTAGGCGTCCGCCTTGATGACACAGCAGATGCGGCTGTCGGTGATCGCACGGACCGTATTGAAATTGTGAACCAGATGCTCTAAACTGATACAGGCTTCGAGCTTGGCTTTGCGTTGCTTTGATAACAGTTCCATGGTTTTAACAATCTTCCGAATCGTTTTAGGATGAAATCGCATCATGCGGGTGGATTTGCGGAAAAAGAAGAGATCTCGGCACACCGATTGCCGTATGTGATGCGGATCGGGATGCCGTTTTTGGTATAGGATGCGGTATAACTGCCGTCCTCGCTTGCGACAAGAAATCCGTCGTCGGTGCGGGAAACGGTGAAGCCGTCGTCCGGGGTCACGGAAAACAGCGGAAGTGAAGATGCTGCACCCGTCTGTGGCTCATACGGAATGGGCAGAATCAGCGGCGGTGTGTCTGCGCTGCCGCCCGTGCGGAGAGAAAGCGTGATCCCGTCGTAAAAAAACACGGTGGTTGCATTTTCTCCGTAAACGGTGAGCAGATCACCGGTCTCGTCGCGCAGAAGCGATACGGTCTGCGGTTGTGCGCCTGCTTCGTGATACGTATAGCCGCAGAGAAACGGCTCTGTGAAAATCATCGTCAGCTCCGTTGGTGTCGGCACGGAAAGGGAACATCCTGTCAGAATACACGACAGGATGATAAAAAACAAGGGTATGGACAGTCGCTGCATAGATACCTCCCGCAGAACGCGTTCTGCAGACAGGATATGCATACGGGACGGCGGTTATGACGGATGCGGATCAGTGGCGCAGGGTCGTGCTGTAGGTCAGCGCGGATGCGTTGTAGAACTTCATGATGTCGAGCGTCTTTTTGGTTGCCTCAAAGACCAGCCCGTACTTTTTGCCGTTTTCGGTATAAGTAAAGTAATAGACGTCGGGCGTCGGCTGCTTCTGGGAGATGGAACAATCGTCGACGTGATCGCAGGAGGCGAGTGCTGCCTTGCCTGCATCATCGAGCGGATGGATGATCTCCATGTCACGGACGCGGCAGGACATCAATTCTCTGCGCTGACGCTGGCCGTAGATGATGTCCATCTGAAATTCGCCCTGAATGATGCGGTATTCGTATTCGATGTTGACAAAGCGCGACAAAAACCAGTACGCGATGCCGCACAGACCCATCCATACGGGAACGAAGGTGATGAACAGCTTGCCCGCGACAGACCACGTGACGACGGGAATAATGGAGACGGCGACGAGTACGCAGATGACGACGAGCAGAATACGGTTGCGGCGATAGGCACCCTCGGAGCGTTTTTCCACGCAGTATTCCACGTAATTGCCGAATTCGTTGTTGGCGTTGTGCTGTCCGGCGTTGATTCTTTCAGCCATGATAAATACCGTGGCTTCCGTCAATACGAAAGCTTCCTTTTTAAAATTATTTTCAATAAATTATATCACATCTGCGCAGGTTTTGCAACTGTTTTTTTTATTTTTTGAGCGCCGTCTGCCGAATATCGGCGCCGACGGATACATAGGATACCGTGAGGAGTGATGCTGTATGACGGTTTCTTTTACCGAGCTGCGTGCAAAGGAGGTCATCCGCCTGTGTGATGCGGAGAGTATCGGATGCGTATCGGATCTGCTGTTTGAAAAGGAACGCGGCTGTATCCGTGCGCTGTGCGTCGTGCCGACGAGAGGATGGAGTGCCCTGCTTTCGTCGGAGCACGCGGTGATCCCGTGGGAGAAGGTGCGCTGTATCGGGCGGGATACGATTCTTGTTGACCTTTGCCCGGAGGAATGTGCCTGCGTGCGGGATGTCGGCCGAAAACGGTTTTTTCATCGGTCATAAATTGTAAATAATTTGTGAAATTTCGGAAAATACTTGAAAATAAATAAAATATGTGGTAAAATAGATAGGTCTTTGAGGACAGATTCCTCGGGACGAATCAAATACACACACAGACCCCAATTCCGTACCTCCGTGGTTCACGCGATCGCGTGTCAGTGGGACGAGGGTGGCTCTGTGGTGGAAAAAACCATACAGGAGGACATTAAAATGTCAGTTATTACCATTAAGCAGCTGCTCGAAGCAGGCGTCCACTTCGGTCACCACACCAGAAGATGGAACCCGAAGATGGCAGAGTACATCTTCACCGAAAGAAACGGTATCTACATCATCGACCTGCAGAAGACCGTTAAGAAGTTTGAAGAAGCTTACATGTTTGTTCGCGAAACCGCAGCAGACAACGGCAACATTCTGTTTGTCGGTACCAAGAAGCAGGCAGCTGACGCGATCAAGGAAGAAGCAGAACGCTGCGGCATGTACTACGTCAACGAAAGATGGCCCGGCGGTATGCTGACCAACTACAAGACCATCAAGAAGTCTATCGCAAGACTTACCAACCTCGAAAAGATGAAGGAAGACGGCACCTTCGATCTGCTCCCCAAGAAGGAAGTTGCTAAGCTCATCAAGGAAATGGGTGACCTCGAACGCAACTACGGCGGTATCAAGACCATGCCCGGTCTGCCCTCTGCAGTTTTCATCGTTGACCCCAAGAAGGAAAAGAACGCAGTTCTCGAAGCAAAGAAGCTCGGTATTCCGGTTGTTGCAATCGTTGATACCAACTGCGATCCCGACGATGCTGACTACATCATCCCCGGCAACGACGACGCTATCCGCGCAATCAAGCTGATCGCTTCCGTTCTCGCTGACGCAGTTGTCGAAGGCAAGCAGGGCGAACAGAACGCTCCCGAAGCTGCAGAAGCAGTTGAAGAAGCAGCTGAATAATTTCCGATTTCATCAAAATTCAGGAGGATAAAAACATGGCTAACATTTCCGCAAAGGACGTAGCTGAACTGCGTAAGAAGACAGGCTGCGGCATGATGGAGTGCAAGAACGCACTCGTAGAAGCAAACGGCAACATGGACGAAGCAATCAAGATCCTTCGTGAAAGAGGCATCGCTGTTGCTGCAAAGAAGGCAGACAGAATCGCTGCTGAAGGTCTGGTTGACATCGCAATCGAAAACGGCATCGGCGCTATCATCGAAGTTAACTCCGAAACCGACTTCGTTGCAAAGAACGATACCTTCAAGGCATTCGTTGCAAACCTGCTCCACATCATCATCACCGAAAAGCCCGCTGACGTTGCAGCTCTGCTCGCTTGCACCTACGAAGGCGAAACCAACGTTGAAGCTCAGCTCAAGCAGATGATCTTCACCATCGGTGAAAATATGTCCATCCGCCGCTTCGACATCATCGAAGGCGACCTCGTTTCCTATATCCACGGCAAGGGCTCCATCGGTGTCATCGTTAAGTTCGAAGCTGACGAAGCTGCTGCTGCAAACGAAGGCTACGCAGAAGTCAAGAAGAACGTCGCTCTGCACGTTGCTGCACAGGCTGCAGTTCCGTACATTGCACGTGAAGATGTTCCCGCTTCCGTTATCGCAGAAGAAAAGTCTGTCCTGCTCGCACAGCTGGCAAACGATCCTGCAAACGCAAAGAAGCCTGCACAGGTTCTCGAAAAGATCGTCGAAGGTCGTCTGGGCAAGTTCTTCGAAGCAAACTGCCTGCTCGAACAGGAATACGTCAAGGCTGAAAACAAGGAATCCGTTGCAAAGTACCTCGCAGATTCCGGCAAGGCATTCGGCGGCTCCATCAAGGTTGCAAACTTCTTCCGCTACGAAAAGGGCGAAGGCCTCCAGAAGAGAGAAGAAGACTTTGCTGCTGAAATCGAAAAGATGGTCAACAACAAGTAATTTTTCCAAATATGATCGGCACAGTGTAACAGCTGTGCCGATTTTTTTGTGCTTTTTTTACAAAAACGGAGTGAGAGCGTTGTGGAAATGGATGAAATCGAAACGAGGCGTTGATGAATTATTGACAAGAATGGCGGGGTATTGTATAATGGCAATGTAGGAGAGGAGGAATGTGTATGAAAAAAGCGCGAAATCTTCTGTTATTCGTATGGTTGTGCTTGTTGTTTATTTCGTGTACGGAGGGCAATTTGCCGGCAACAATGATGTCATCTGCTGTGACAGAATCGCATTTCACGGATGAATTGTATGATAACCGAGATACGGAAACGCAATTCAGGTCAGACAACGAAGAAACTGCAGAGCTTGAACCTGTGCCCTCTGTTCCGTATACGTTGGAACATACTGTGGTTGATTTAACAGAACAGCTTCCAGATCAGATCATGGATTCCATAGGAATATATAAATATAATTATGAACTTCACTATCGAAATACCTATGCGCAAAACGAAAACCTCTATATCTACGGGTTTCAAAAAGTAGAAAACGGGAACGAGGGGTATCTGTATACTTATACGAACGGAAAAATGATAGAAGCCATTCCGGTTCCTTTGATCAACGATATATTGCCTGATTATGCATATCTTTTGACAGAGGGAAATTTTGCTGTAATATGGTACGACGGTGATATACCGGATATTATATATTATTTTGGAATTGTCAGACCGGATGGTTCGGTTATTGCACAAATTTCGCTTGAGGATGTATACCCGGAATTCTGGAGCAATGGCGATTTTCATATCACTGAATTAGAAAACGGGAATGTGATATTGTTGCACAGGGCAGAAAGTTCTGCTTTTTTTAGTGTGATGTTCGACAGCGAGACACGGGTGATTGAATCAGAGCGGATTGTTTATCAAAAACTGAAGAATGTTTATAAACATTTGTCTTTTATGGATTATATCGGCGATCTGAAATGGCTTCCTGTTTCACGTGTCGATGAATGTTCGATCTTGAATATGAAGACAGGGATTTATGAGGATAAAAAGTATCGTGTTCCCAATGACAAGGATCATATGAATCTGATTGCTGATACACGGGGAAATCTCTATCTATATGATATGCTTGGTATGTACGTGTATCGGGATAATCTTCCGCCGTCCAAAGTGGCAGATTGGATGGAGTGCGGCATAACGGCAGATTTATATTATCGGAATTTATGGGTGATAGATGAACATAGTTTTTATATCACGAAATCAAGGATTGAAAATTACCGTTATACCGATACCAGACTGTACTATATCCACACCGAAATGGTCCCCGACGAAAACCCCAAGCAGGTCATCGACTTTGACTATTACGGTGTGAACGACTGGGTCAGAGACGCCGTGCTTGCGTTCAACTGTGAGAGTGAGGAATACGAGATCAACCTCAATTATGTTGATATAGTCAATATGGGACAGCAGGAGCGAGAGGCGCTGCTTGCCGACCGTATGGTGAACCAAGCGCATCCGGATGTGCTGATGATCGACCCGCGTGTGACGCTGGATGACTATTATGACAAAAATGCCTTTCTCGATCTGACACCGTATATCGGCGATCAGCTGCTCGGCTGTGTCACAGATGCGGTCAGATGGGGGGATGCGCTGTATTCTGTGCCGATGAATATGCAGCTTTTCCTGCAGGGTCTTTAATAATGGTCCAAAAATTGTGACAAAAAGCATTGCCACTAACACCGGTGTAATTAGGGGTGAAATATATTTTAGAAAAAAATATTA
>JAZQWK010000324.1:0-3008 GCA_045632325.1 Eubacteriales bacterium | reverse complement strand
CCGGGTAGGCGTTGGGTAATCTTTTATTTTTTTGCCGATTCTCAAAATATCCGTTGCTTTTTGCCGCTGTTTGCTGTATAATACAGACAAGGTAAGAGAGAAAGACAATGTCCGTTATCAGCAACACAGTTGAATCATTGGAGAAGATATTTACAAAAACAAGTTTTGTTATCTGCCCACTGATTGAAAATCTCACATACTTATGGTATAATGATACTGGAAGCATCTATGTATAAATGATCAAATAAATTTGAATCGGTCGAAAAGAGGAAATAATTGATGAAAGTCGGTACTTCGATGATAGAAACAGTTTTAAAAAATTGGGAATTGGATCATCCTAAAATAGTCGAACAGTTTCATGAAAATTCTCCAAGACTGATTTTTAGAATCAATGCCCGCGCTCAGGATTACATTCTGAAAGGACAGCCATGTAGCGTCTCAGAAGATACAGTAAAAAGCAATGTAAGTGCACATCTTTTTTTAGGAAATAAACACGGAATGGCTCCAAAGCTTTATCCAACGAAAACCGGAGAATTTTACATCTGCAGCCAAGGGTATTGGTTTTATCTGATGGAATTCATTGACGGAAGACAGATGGAAGAGCCCCCGGAAGATGAATACATGATTGGACAGGCAACAAGGAAACTGCATGCTTTACAGGGCTATGATACGAAATCACCGGATCCATATACGAAGCCCCTTTTTTATACTTGGTTTCGAGATCGCAGCTTTGTAAAAGAATTTGATGCGATTTTGGATTCCATTCCGGATTTTGAAATGCTTGACCAATGCTTTGTACATACGGATATCGGTCCGCATAATACGATGCTAAGAAAAGACGGAGAGGTCATATTCATTGACTTAGACGATACCGGTATTGGCAGTCGTTATTTAGATTTTGGGTGGCCGTTTATCATGCAGTTTGTTGATTTTCATCACGATACAGACGAGATGAATTACCGGTTTGATTTGGCACAAAGCTTTTTGCGAGGATATTTTGGAGAGAGTAAAATCTCAAGAGAAGAGTATGATTTGATATTTTTTGGGGCGATGCAGATGCATATTTCATATATGCAAAGCTATGGACCCGATGCGGTAGACTCCCTTTGGAAGATTTTACTGTTCGGTATGGAACAGAAGGAGCCGCTGTGGGAATTGGTTCAAAAAAATAACAATTAGTTACGGCAGAGTCACTTTAGAAGTTTTGACAGCAGCATATGGTAAAATTCAGCGTGAATCATCATTCACAGAAAGGACACTCACCATGAGCGAACCCGTCATCCGCTGCGGCATCATCGGCTGCGGCAATATCGCACGCGAAATTCACATCCCCGGTCTTCTGAGAGCAGAAGGCGCACGCATCACGGCAATCTGCGACGAAAATCCCGATCGGCTGGAACAAACCCGCTTGGAACTCGGTCTTGACGCAGACGCAGCGTTTACCGACTACACGAATATGCTCGATTCGGGGCTGGTAGACGCCGTGACGATCATCACACCGAACCATCTGCATATCGCACCCGCCATGGCGGCAGCAGAACGCGGCATCCCGTTTGCCTGCGAAAAGCCGCTGTCCCTTGACGCGGAACGTGCAAAGCCGCTTTACGACCTCGTGCGCGAAACAGGTCTGAAAACGATGATTTGCTTTTCTTATCGCTTCAAAAAGGCGGCAAGGTATGCACGTGATCTGATCGCCGAAGGAAGAATCGGCACCGTCCGTCACGTTTACGTCCGTTATCTGCAAAGCTGGGGCAATCCCGAAAAAGACGTGCCGCGCGTCTGGCGCTTTGACCGTGCACTGTGCGGCTCGGGTGCACTCGGCGACCTCGGTTCACATATGCTCGACCTCGTCCGTTTTCTCACGGGTGAGGAATATACCCGCTTCACCGCGCAGAACGGTACGCTCGTCAAAACCCGCCGCTCCGTCGATCCCGCAAAGAACGGAGCGCATGAAGCCGTAGACGTTGACGACTACGCACATTTTTTTGCCGAAACGACGGGCGGCATTGCGGCATCGTTTGAAATTTCCCGCAACGCCTTCGGACGCGGCAATTTTCAGCATATCGAAATCTACGGCGACCGCGGTGCGCTGATCTATGAGCTGGAGGGCGATGATTGGCTTGAGATCTGCGAGGGCGCAGACGAAGGAAGTCACACGTTCCGCAGGCTCGACATCCCCGAACAGTATCACGTTTCCCAAATGCAATGCTTCATCGACCTGCTCCGCGGTGACGAATCCGGGCTCTGCGCAGCCGTTGCCGACGGTTACGAGAACATGCTGGAGCTCGATGCAATCATCCGATCGTCCGACAAAGGCATTACAGTCATTCACAAGCAACAGCAACCGCATCATACGCCGACTTGATTTTGCATATTTCTGCCAAAACAGCATTTATTCATCTTCATTTTACATTTTGTTCACTTTTTGTTCACCTTTTTTCGGTATAATGAAATCGTGCGAAAAAAATAATATATAGGAAAGAAAGGGAGCACACACTTTATGGATATTTTTTCTGTAATCACGCTGCTCGGCGGTCTGACGTTCTTCTTGTTCGGTATGAGCGTCATGTCAGACAACCTTGAAAAACTCGCAGGCTCCAAGCTGGAATCGATTCTCCAGCGTATGACCTCCAGCCCCATTCGCGGACTTTTACTCGGTACCGCCATCACGATGGCAATTCAGTCCTCCTCCGCAACCACCGTCATGCTGGTTGGTCTCGTCAACTCCGGTATCATGCAGCTGGCACAAACCGTTGAAGTCATCTTCGGTGCCAACATCGGTACGACCATCACCTCATGGATCTTCAGCCTTGCGGGCATTGACAGCTCTGTTTTCATTATCAAGATGATGAAGCCTGTCTATTTCTCCCCGGTTCTCGCATTTATCGGTATCGTCCTCCGTATGATGTCCAAGAGCGAGCGCAAACACACCGTCGGTACCATTTTCATCGGATTTGCCGTTCTGATCTTCGGTATGGATATGATGTCCGGTGCCGTCGAACCGCTTG
>JAZQWK010000323.1:0-3373 GCA_045632325.1 Eubacteriales bacterium | reverse complement strand
AAGTGCAGTGTTCGTCATGTTCCTCATGATCGTGATGATGATGTTCGTGCTCATGATCGTGATCGTGGCAGCCGCAGGTGCAGTGCTCGTCATGCTCATCATGGTCATGGTGATGATGGTGGTGCGCTTCCTTTGCTTCTTCCATCAGATGTGCAGAGAAATCGTTCTTTTTCTCCATCGCACGGCGGATGACATCCCCTGTCAGATCGTCCCACGGTGTGGTGATGATGGTCGCAGCGGGATTGTGTTCGCGGAGCAGGGCAACGGTTGCTTCCAGCTTTGCCTCGTCCATCTTCTGGGTGCGGGAGAGAATGATGGAGGACGCGTTTTCGATCTGGTCGTTGAAGAACTCACCGAAGTTCTTCATATACATCTTTGCCTTGGTGCCGTCAACGACAGCAGTAAAGCTGTTCAGCTCTGCCTTGCCTTCGGTATCTGCGCCCTGTGCCGCGCGGATGACGTCGGACAGCTTGCCGACACCCGACGGTTCGATGATGATGCGGTCGGGCGCATAGTCTGCAACGACCTTTGCCAGTGCTTCGCGGAAGTCGCCGACGAGGGAACAGCAGATACATCCGGAGTTGATTTCGGACACCTCAATGCCTGCGTCCTGCATGAAGCTGCCGTCAACGCCGATTTCACCGAATTCGTTTTCGACGAGAACGAGCTTTTCGCCCTTGTAGCTTTCTGCGATCAGCTTCTTGATGAGTGTCGTTTTACCGGCTCCGAGAAAGCCGGAAATGATATCTATTTTCGTCATGATAAGTCTCCTTTGTCTGGGAAATGGTGCGGAAATTGATTCCGTACTTTATTATTATAGCACGATTGCGTGAAATTTCAAGTCTTTTTTGTGAATAAAACGATGGTGAGAAAAAGCAATCAATCGTCTGCTTTCGTCATGGCAACCCTCTCCGCCGTGATCGGCAGCTCTCTGTGCCAAACGCCTGTTGCGCGGTAGATGGCGTGAGCAATGGCGGGTGCGGGCGTGTTGATGACGATTTCGCCGATGGATTTGGCACCGAAGGGACCCGTCGGCTCACAGCTTGCTTCAAATTCGACGTTCAGACGACCGATATCGAGGCGCGTCGGAATCTTGTCCTGCATAAAGCACGATTCCATCGGACGGCCGCGGTCGTTGTAGGTGACGTTTTCAAAAAGCGTATGACCGATGCCCTGTACGATGCCGCCCTCGGTCTGAATCCGTGCCAGTGCAGGATTGACGGGCGTTCCGCAGTCGACGACGGCGGTGTAGTCAAGCACCTTGACCTCGCCTGTCAGCGTGTCAAGCTCAATTTCCGCCATACCGACCATGAACGGCGGCGGGGAAATCGGAGAGGAGTGAGAGGCGGTTGCGGATGCAGCATCATTTGCCCCGACCTGCGTGCGGTAGGCGATGTCGGCAAGCGTGACGGATGCACCCGTTGCGGCACAGCGGACAGCCTTGCCCTCAAAGACCACCTCGTCTTTTTCGCACGACAGCATCTCGGCGGCAATGTTGCGAATCTTCTGCTTCAGCTCCATACATGCCTTTTCCACGGCTTTGCCCGTGATGTAGGTTGTGGAGGAAGCGTAGGAACCGGAGTCATAAGGAGATGCGTCGGTATCGGCACCGAAGACGGCGATATCCTCAAAGTCGCAGTCGAGCACCTCTGCCGCCATCTGCGCAAGAATCGTATCACATCCCGTACCCATATCGGCGGCGGCAATCAGCAGATTGTACGTGCCGTCCTCGGACAGGCGAACCGTTGCGGAACCGACGTCTACGTTGGAAATGCACGAGCCCTGCATCGCCATGGCAACACCCGCCGCGCGGATTTTGCCGTTGCCCATATCGCGGACGGGATAACGGTGTTCCCAGTCAAAGAGCTGTCGGCAATGGTCCATACAGCGGTCGAGCGCACAGGCGTTGGCGGGTTCTCCGTAGTAAGCGGGCATCGTCATGCCCTCGCGTACCATGTTCTTGTCGCGGATGACGGTCGGGTCAATGCCGAGCCGCTCCGCAAGCTCGTTGACGGCACTCTCAACGGCGAAAATGCCCTGTGTCGCACCGTAGCCGCGGTACGCGCCCGATGCCTGATGATTGGTGTAAACGACGTCGTAAGCAAAGCGGAACGCTTCGAGCGACCCTGTATACAGCGGAATCGACTTGTGTCCGGACAGACCGACGGTGGTCGGACCGTGCTCGCCGTAAGCACCCGTATTGGAAAGAGTATAGAGATCCAGCGCACGGATCGTACCGTCACGGTCAGCACCGAGCTTGACGCGGATCTCCATTTCGTGGCGCGGTGAGCCTGCGATCTGCGTTTCGGTACGAGTATAGACAATGCGCGCGGGACGTCCCGTCTTCATTGTGACGAACGCGGGATACACGTCACAGACCGCCGTCTGCTTGGCACCGAAGCCACCGCCGATACGCGGTTTTTCGACACGGATGCGGCTCTTCGGAATCCCCAGCGCACGGGAGAGAATCCGTCGCGTGTGGAAGACGATCTGCGTCGACGAAACGACGTGCAGCCGTCCGTAGGTATCGAGATCGGTATAGACGATAAACGGCTCCATCATCGCCTGCTGGAACGCACGGGTGTGATAGGTGTGCTCAAAAACGATATCGCAATCCGCCATGACCGCATCGACGTCGCCGTCTTCGTTGACCTCGGAGGCTACGAGATTGCGCTTGACGTCTCCCCCGACCTCACAAGGCGGATACCAGTCCTCCTCGGGATGGACGAGCACGGGATTGTCAAGGGCGGTATGAAAGTCCAGTACCGCATCGAGCACGTCATACTCAACGCGGATGAGGCGCATCGCCTTTTCAGCCGCCGCCTCGGTTTCCGCCGCAATGATGGCGACAACGTCACCTGCAAAACGGACGTGGCGGTCGATGATCAGACGGTCGTACGGAGAGGGTTCCGGGAAGGTCTGTCCCGCAATCGCAAAGCGCGTTGTCGGTACGTCCTCCCACGTGTAGATGTCAACGACACCGGGGACTTTCTTTGCGATGTCGGTTTTGATCGTTTTGACAATGGCGTTGGCGTGCGGCGAGCGCAAAATTTTAACAACAAGCGCATCTTCGCGGGTAATATCCTCGGTGTAGACGGGCTTTCCAAGCAAAAGCTGCATCGCGTCCTTTTTGCGGAAGGACTTGCCGACGGCCTTGAAGTTCTTCTGTTCCATCAGTTGTCCTCCTCATTGTTTGCAGCTGCTTTTTTGCTGTCAAGATATGCACGGATGCCGCGCAGCTGTCCTTCATAGCCGGAACAGCGGCAGAGGTTGCCCGCAAGATATGCAAGGATTTCTTCATCTGTCGGGTCTGGATTTTCGCGCAGAAGGGCGATCGTATTCATGACGTAGCCGGGATTGCAGAAGCCGCATT
>JAZQWK010000322.1:0-3894 GCA_045632325.1 Eubacteriales bacterium | reverse complement strand
GTTCGTTTTCGTTCATGACGTTGTTTTCGTTTTCGTTGTACATAGTTTTACCTCCTGTTGAAGTGTATGTGAAGCGTCGATGGCTTGTAAAACCACCGATGATGTGAAAAGCATTTTCTTTTCGTGTCTATAGTATACCGCAAAAGTTTGACGAATACGTGATAAGTAGTTTAATTTTTTTGAAAAATGAGGGATGGGGAGATGATGGCGGGTGAAGCAGAGGGCGGCGGTGCGCACTCGTTCCAAGCCTTCCCTGGTGAGGGAAGGTGTCAAACGCACCTGGGGCGTTTGACGGATGAGTCGTTCCCTTGTTACTTTTTCATCTCGCTCGCCGCAATACCAAGCGTTTTCAGTAAATCTTCGCACACAGCGCGAAAATTGCTGTTGATGTCTCTGTTACCGTACCGTTTCACCGATATACCCAGTGAACGGAAATAGGCATCCCGCTTTGCATCAGACTCTCTGTTTTCAGCCATCTGATGCTGTGCACCGTCAATTTCTATTACCATTTTTGCCGATGCCACATAGAAATCGGCGATGTAATTTCCGATCATGCGCTGTCTGTAAACAGGAATTGGCAGTTTTTTCAGAAAATCGTACCAAAGGTGTGATTCTTCGGGGGTCATATCGGTTCGGAGTCTACGGGCGTTTGGTTTCAGCTTTTTGTTGTATTGGTACATGATATATGATGTTTGGTATGATTTGTCATTTTATGCGTCATCGAAAACAGGAAAGTAACAAGGGAACGACTCATCCGTCAAATTCCCGATGGGAATTTGCCACCTTCCCTCACCAGGGAAGGCTTGGACGCGGAGTGCGCCCATCGCCGTCTTCCTCATTTATTCTTCAAATTCACCATTTCCACAAGCCCTCTGATCTCCTCGGTGGCGCGCATGACTTCCTCGTGAAGCCCGCGTGCGGAGAGGCGGATACAGCCGTGACCCATGACGATGACCTGCTCCAGTGCGTCGGAGGTGGCAACGCGGACGCGGTGCTCGCGGCCGATGTCGTAGGTGACCTTTTCGATATAGGTGTCGGCGGTCTCGTGGGAGCGCGTGTAGATGACGTACATCCCGCCGTGGCGCTCGACAGACCCCCGTCCGTCCTTGACGCGGTAGGCATCAAAGACGAGAATCAGATTGCATTTTTTGTAGCCCTGATAGTTGGAGAGGATGTGGATCAGCGTCTGGCGGGCAAGGTCCAGCGAATCGCGGGCAAGCGCTTTTAATTCCTCCCACGCGAAAATGATGTTGTAGCCGTCAACGAGCAGATAGTCCTCGGACGGATCGAGCAGATGCAGATACGTTTCGCGCTTCGGCGTGACCTCGGTCACGGGAGGCGGCGGTACGAAGATCGAGCGCGGTGAGATCGGTCCGTAGGTGCGCTCAAAGATTTCGCGCAGCTCGCGGTCTTCCTCCACGGCTTCCGCATAGGAGTACGGCTTTGCGTGAGAGCGACCCGAGCGGGACGACAGCGTTCTGCCGGCGTGGGTCTTCTGCTCCTCGTTTTCGGCTTTTTTGCGGCGGGAGAAGACGTTTTCGACGTGCATATGCTCCTCCGCTTCCTCCCATCCGACGTGGAATCCCGCACCCTGATGGCAGAACACGGAATCGGCAGGATAGAGCGTGTCGTGCTCGGGCTCGTAGCCGACCGATGCGACGACAGCTTCCTGCTCGCGGCACGGCGCGTATCCGTGGAACGTCAGCGACAGCCGACCGCGTCCGCGCGTGTAGGCGACGACCTCAAGCGGATAGGGCTTCGGCGCATCCCCGCCTGCGGAAAACGCGTGCATCCTCGCGGCGGGAGCGCAGCCCGTCAGCAGTGCCATGCCGGTATCTTCCTCCATCTCGACGGGCTTGACGGTGGCGTTCATCTGCGACAGATCGGAGATCGCCCGACCCGCGCAGTCCTGCGGCACGGAAAGTCGGAAATCGTACCACGGCTCGAGCAGGACACACAGATTGTCGCGCCGCGCTTTCATGAGTCCCTGCCGCAGTGCACGCGACGCCGCCTGTAAAAAGTCGCCGCCCTCGGTGTGCTTGATGTGCGCACGACCGCCGCACAGCACAACGCGCAGATCGGTCAGCGCAGAACCCGTCAGCGTACCGACGGGAAGTTCTTCTTCCAATTGCGAGAGAATCAGCCGCTGCCAGTTGCGCGCAAGTGTATTTTCGGACACAACCGAGTCAAAGGTCACGCCGCTGCCGGGTTCGCCCGGTTCCAGCAGCAAATGTACCTCGGCATAGTGGCGCAGCGGCTCAAAGTGTCCTGCGCAGAGAACGGAGTCCGACAGCGTTTCGCGGTAGACAATTGACCCTTGATCGAACGTCACATCGAGTCCGAAGCGCTCCGAGATCGTGCGTGACAACACGTCCATCTGAATTTCACCCATCAGCGAGATGTGAATCTCACCCGTTGCGGCATGAAGCGTCAGATGCAGCTGCGGGTCTTCCTCCTCCAGCTGGTAAAGCCGCTCATAGGTCTCCTTGATCGGCGTACCGCGGGGCAGGGTGATGCGGTAGGTAAGCACCGGCTGCAGAACGGGTGCGGGTGCGTCCTCCTCCGCGCCGAGTCCGTGACCGCCGAACACGCGGGTGAGTCCCGTGACACAGCAGATGTCACCTGCCGATACCGATTCCACGGTCTTATACTTGGCACCCGAGTAGATGCGGATGCCGTCGATCTTTTCCTCCCACCGTGGGTTGTCGTCCTCGTCCGTTTCGCGCGAGGAAAGAAGCGTCTTGACCTTCAGCGACCCGCCCGTGATCTTGCACCACGTCAGACGGGCACCCTGGGGATCGCGGCCGATCTTGAAGACGCGCGCGGAAAAGTTTTCGCCGTAGGCGGGCTGTACCGTGTAGTCGTCAAGGCATTTGAGCAGCGTTGAAACCCCTTCCATCTTTAGCGCTGCGCCGAAGATGCAGGGGTAGAGTTGCCGTTTGGCAATCGCTGCGGCAAGCGACTTCTGCGCAAGGACTCCCGTGTCGAGGTATTCCTCCATCAAGTCCTCGGCGCACATCGCCGCCTGCTCGTAAAACAGACCGCGGTCGTCCTCCATTGCCGAAAAGTCCGTGCAGGCGGGCGACAGATGCGCGTGCAGATGCTCCATGATCGCATCACGGTCGGTGTCGGGCAGGTCCATTTTGTTGATAAAGCAGAACGTGGGAATCGCGTGCTGACGCAATAGCCGCCACAAGGTTTCCGTGTGCACCTGTACGCCGTCCGTTGCGCTGATGACGAGCACGGCGTAATCAAGCACCGCAAGCACGCGCTCCATCTCCGCCGAAAAGTCCGTGTGACCGGGCGTGTCGAGCAGGTAGACGGTCATGTCCGGCGTTTCCAGCACCGCCTGCTTGGAAAAGATCGTAATGCCGCGCTCGCGCTCCATCGCCGCCGTGTCGAGAAACGTGTCTCTGTGGTCCACGCGCCCCAGCTGTCTGATGCAGCCGCATAAATATAAAAGTCCCTCCGATAAGGTCGTTTTTCCGGCGTCAACGTGCGCCAGAATCCCGAGGGTGAATTTTTTCATGGTTTTTTGTCTCGTTTCGTATGATATGTACCTTTATTATATCACGAAGTGCGCAAAAAATCTCGTTTTTTTGAAAATCGTTGCAGAAAATTTACACACGGGGTTGATTTTTTGGAAAGATGTGTGTATAATGATAGTAAGAAGGCTCCCTCCCCGAGGGAGCTGTCACCGAAGGTGACTGAGGGAGTAATCTCAGATCAACATAGAACTCCTTTCGTAGAAGATATCTTTGGTATCTTTGAAAAAAGCGATGCTTTCTTCTTTATGCTTTGCCATCTTCTACGGATTCGAGTTGTATAGGCGGCTAAAGGCTGTACAGCATAATGCAACAAGAAGTCGATATCATTTTTGACGAAATTCATGGC
>JAZQWK010000321.1:0-2373 GCA_045632325.1 Eubacteriales bacterium | reverse complement strand
AGGCTGGGACGCACTGCTTGACGAGCACCTTGCCGACTTCCGCCCGATCATAGACGCTTGCCGTCTGACCCTGCCCTACGATAAATCCCTTGACGCAATCCCGCACGACGAGCGTCTGGAAGCCGTCAAAACAGGCAAGCTTGACCTCGGTCTGACCGCCGATATGTTTGCCATGGGACGCTATCTGCTCGCGTCCTGCAGCCGTCCCGGAAGTCTGCCCGCAACGCTGCAGGGTATCTGGAACGAGCTTTACAACCCGCCGTGGGGAAGCCGCTTTACGATCAACATCAACACGGAAATGAACTACTGGCCCGCCGAGGTCGCGGCGCTGTCCGATATGCACAAGCCCCTGTTTGCCCATCTGAAGCGCATGATCCCGAGCGGCCGTCACGTCGCACGGGAAATGTACGGCGCCCGCGGCTGGGTCGCGCATCACAACACCGACGTTTGGGGCGACTGTGCACCGCAGGACAACTATCTTGCCTCCGCGATGTGGCAGATGGGCGGCGCATGGCTGTCCACACACATCTGGGAGCATTATGCATTCACGCTTGACCGCGATTTTCTTGATGAATATTATCCGATCATGGAAGGTGCGGCGCTGTTCTTCGTCGATACGATGATCCGCGAGGAGGACGGAAAGCTCTGCATTTCCCCGTCCGTATCTCCCGAAAACGAGTACGAGCTGCCCAGCGGTGCCGTCGGCTGTATGTGCGACGATGCTGCAATGGATCAGCAGATCGTTTACGAGCTGTTCACTGACGTCATCCGCGCAGGTGATATTCTCGGACGCGACGTTTCGGTCTACAGAGAGCTGCTGCCCCGTCTGCGCCCGACCGTCATTTCCGAGGACGGACGCATCATGGAATGGATGTCCGCGGACAAAAAGGAGATCGAGATCGGTCACCGTCATATCTCCCACCTGTTCGCGCTGTATCCCGGTCAGCAGATCACCGCAAAAGACCCCGATATCATGGCGGCGGCACGCAAGACGCTCCATACCCGTCTGCAGTACGGCGGCGGCGGTACCGGATGGAGCCGTGCATGGATCATCTCCTTCTGGGCAAGATTGCTCGACGGCGAAAATGCGGGCGAAAACGTACAGCTTCTGCTCGAAAAATCAACCCTTCCGAACCTCTTTGACAACCATCCGCCGTTCCAGATCGACGGCAATTTAGGCTATACCGCAGGCGTCTGCGAAATGCTCCTGCAAAGCCACGAGGGCATGCTCCGTCTGCTTCCCGCACTTCCCGCCGCCTGGACGGAAGGCTCCGTTCGCGGTCTGCACGCGCGCGGCGGCTATACGGTCGATCTTTCGTGGAAGGACGGCAAGCTGACAGAAGCGGTCATCACCGCGTCGGCGGACGGAACGCTTTTTCTTTCCGACGGCAGATCGTTTGACCACCGCGCAGGGGATACGATCCGCATCTGATTTCCATCTGCCAAAAACCATACCATAAAACGAAACTGCTGCAATGACCGTTTGGGGTACTTGCAGCAGCATTTTTTATGTCAGATATTCGTGGTTCCGTTCTTGTTCGGCTTCATCACGGTCGGCGTGATAGGTATAATGATAAACGATCATTTTCTTTCTCGCAGACAGATACTCCGAGAACACCCACAAAAAGATCAGGTTCACCACGGTACGCACAAGCGCGATCGAGGTGATCGTAAAGGAAAACATCGGCAGTGCACGAAGTACCTCAAATCCGACGGATACGCAGAACCAAAGAAAGACCTTTTGGGGCTGCTTTTCGTACTTGTCCCGCTCCTCGCGCATCATGTCCTTTGACATGCTGTCGTAAAGCGTATGACCGTCTGTGACCGTGAGCCGATCAAGTCCGCGCACCACACGCAGATATCGATAGAACAGCCAAATCACAAGCGCCGTTTCAAGCACTGCAAACCCAAGCATGATGAGCTGCAGCTGCATCGTCGCCGCCTGCTTTTCGGGCGAAACGGGAACGCTGCGCGTGAAGTAATCGACGAGATTGTCCGTCCAGAAGCCGTGATGCACAACGCTGTGCCACGTTCTGACCACTGCATACGGAACGGTCAAAGCAGCACCGACCGTACCGACGGTAAAATACCGCCGCGGGATCGCCGTCTTGCTGCGCAGAAGATATACCGCGATCAGAAGAAATACAATACCGATGCAATCGGGGAGTATATTGACGTTCTCAAAGGAGAAATGGCAGAAGAACACGCCGCCGATCAGCATACAGCCAAACGCGATCGAAAACCGTTCCAGCGTCGCACGGGAAACGATCTGCTCCTGCCGCTCTTGAGAAATCGCAGTCAAGCCGTTCTGAATCGCAGGATCGCCGCCGAGCCGCTTTGCAAAGCACAGACAGCGGATCAGCCACCGCAGTC
>JAZQWK010000320.1:0-20200 GCA_045632325.1 Eubacteriales bacterium | reverse complement strand
CGTGTCACTGTACAGCGCCGTCGGCCAGTGTCCGCAGACAACATGAAACGGGAAAACGTGCGGGGTCTCATCAGCAAAGCGGTCGTATTTGGTCAGCGCAAAAACGTCGCAGACGGCGTTGTCGGCAAGATCTTTGTATCGCAGACCGCCGTGAACAAAAACGAAATCGCCGATCTGTACCGCTGTCGGACGGGATGCAAGAAAATCAAGCTCTCGCTGAAAATGACGGAGAATGTCCTCTTTGGCACGCAGAACGTCTTCTGCACAGGTAAGCGTGTGACCACATTCCCGCGCCATTTCTCCGTAGAAGCCGGAACCGCACCAATCGTGAAGATCGCATAGATAGTCCCAAAATTCGGCGGCGTTGTCTTCATTCACACCATCGGTCATCTGCAATCGCCATGCATCGACGTTACCAAGCAAAACAAGGACGTTTCCTTTTGCGGTAAGTTCCATGACCAGCCGCAGTGTGCCGAGGCTGTCGGGACCTTTTTCCACAATGTCACCGACGATGACGAGCAGATCGTCCCCGCAGAAATTTGCCCGGTCAAGGACGGCACGCAGATGATCGGGATGGCCGTGAATATCACTTGTGACAAGGATGCGCTGCCCTTGTTTGCAGGGATGCGTAAGAATGTTTGTTGTCAGTCGGTTCATATCAATGCTTCTCCTTGGCGCCAAATTCTTCCTATATTATAGCACGTCGAAACGGTACTGTAAAGAGGTTTTCGGGAATACGAAAAAAATCCGCGTTTGGCTTGCTTTTTGTTTCGGAATACGATATAATATTGGAAAAGAACTCATTCGGAGGAGCAATCATGTATCGCTATCTGTTATTTGACCTTGACGGTACGCTGACCGATCCCGCAGAGGGAATCACAAAATGCGTTGCTTATGCGCTGGCGCATTTCGGCATCTCGGCAGAACCGTCGTCTCTGACCTCGTTTATCGGTCCGCCGCTTGTGGATCAGTTCATGGCGTACGCAGGATTTGACCGTGAAACGGCACTGCTTGCCGTGGAAAAATACCGCGAACGCTTCCGTGATATCGGCATTTTTGAAAACCGTGTACTTGACGGGATTCCCGCCCTTCTGCACACGCTGCGCGAAAACGGATATATTCTGTGTATCTCCTCCTCCAAGCCCGAAATCTTTGTCAATCGGATTTTGGAAAAATACGACCTTGCACAGTATTTTTGTGTCACGGTCGGTGCGGAGATGGACGGAAAACGCTCAAAAAAAGCAGACGTCATTGAGGAAACGCTGCGGCGGCTCGGTACGCTTTATTCCGACGTTGATTTTTCTGACCGCAGCTGCTGTCTGATGATCGGCGACCGCATCCATGATATCGAGGGCGCGGAGCAGTGCCGTATGGATGCGCTCGGTGTCACCTTCGGTTATGCCGCACCGGGAGAGTTGGAAAACTCCGCTGCAAAAGGCATTGCATCGACGACGGATGAAATTCTTGCGTTTGTCGGCTGTATGCGCGAACACGAATAAGATAACAAACGGCATCCCATGCGAAACTTCGATGGGATGCCGTTTCTGTGATTTAGCCGAGATTATTTTCGAAATTTGCGTACTGTTCTTCAATGGCGGCGACGGCAATTTCCGTCTTTTCCTTGATTGCCGCATAACGGGTGACGATGTCTTTTTTGCCAAGCCCTCTTGTGAAGTGCTCCTGCAGACTGCCGTTCAGTTTATCGAAGTTCAGAATGGATGTCAGCTCAAACGTGATGTTTTCAAACATCATACCGATGATCTCGCCGGATTTTTCGTCGCGCGCGCCCTTGAGCTGAATAACGTTGTCAAAGACGGCGGGGCGGAGATAGTCGTAACCGTATGCCGCCATGGCATCGGTCAGCGTACCCGTCATCGCAAGGCGATCGCCGACGACGGTGATCGGAATCGACGGGCAGGCACTCGCCCAGGGCTGGCTGTAGCCGATGTAGGAATCCTGCGCTTCGTCGTTCTTGGGCATTGGCAGAATACCGTAGTCGTACGGAAGATCGCGCAGACCTGCAAGATTGAACGTACAGGGGTTATAGAACAGGAAGGTGCCGTTGTTGATCGCCATTTCCGCATCGAAGGTCGAGCCGTGACCGTCTCGGACGACGCAGTCTTCCTGCAAAAACGACGAGATCTTCTGCATCAGCGTGACGAGTTCTTGGTCTTCCAGCATAACGGTCAGCTTGCCGCCGACGTTCTGGACGTAGTGATATCCCGCACCCATGACGATAGACTCGGGCGTCAGAACCTCGTACATCATGCCGACGGTATCCTCGGACGTGATCTTGCTGTCACCGTTCGTATCGGCAAGTGCGGCTCTTGCACATTCCATCATGGAATCGATCGTCCACGTGCCGTCGGTGACCTGTTGATACAGATCGGGCAGATCGAGCTGCGCGGCAAGGTCGCGGTTGAATAAGAGAACGTAGACCGAGCCGTAGTAGCGCGGGCTGATGGCACTGGAGGAGAAGAACAGGTTGCCGCCGATCTTCAGCTGTTCGTTCAGCTCGGGCATCCAATAATTCTGATCGAGACGGATGGTATCGACGTAGTTGAGCGGATAGATGCAGTTGGCGTCGGCAAGACCGCGTGCGACGGTGGCGAGGTCTTCGATGATCAGATCGTACGCATCGTCGCCTGCCATAACGAGCTTGGTCAGCTTCTGCGGCTTGTTGGAGTCGGAATCGTTCAGCGTATACTGCACGGAGACGTTGTAGGTTTCCTCCAGCCAGCGGTCGCGGGCGAACAGTGTGTCGTTGACGACCTCACCGGTTTCCGATTCTGCATAGTTGATAGTCGTGGGAAGCTCCCAGCCTGCAAGGACGTTGCCCGTATAAATACGGAAATCCGCGCCGCTATAGTCCTGCGGGGTCAGCGTATCGACACAGAGTCGGCTTTCGGGCGCGGCGGTTTCGGTAACGGCAGCTGTTGTATCAGGCAGAGCAGAGGTTTCCGTCGGTGCGGTTGCACTGTCGCCGCATGCCGTCATGGATGCGGTTATCAGCAGAGCTGCCGCTGTGAGTATGGACAGGCGTTTCATGATGGTTTCTCTCCTTTTATATATTAGGAAAATTATGCGTTGGGAAAGCGGAGCAGATACAGAAATTCTCCGTCGTGATAGATACCGAGCCTCTCAAAACCGCAATGCTCGTAAAGCCCCTGACCGCGGAAATTGTTCTGTGCCGTGGTAAGCAGGATTCCGCCGCAGCCGACCGATTCGCAGTGCTCGCGGACAGCGGCAATCAGACGGCGTCCGAGATGGCGTCCCTTCCATTGTTCGGCGACGGCAATACCGAGCCACGGGATCTTCGATTCCTTGTCCCAGATGAAAACGTAACCTGCGATTTCCTCACTGCCGTCCTCGTTTTTGGCAATGGCGAGCCAAAAAATATGGTCGGGTTTCTTTCCGTCAAACCATGCAAGGGTTCGGTTTTCGTTGCCGTGACCGCGGTTGAAGAAGGAGGTGCTCTCCTCTCCCATCTGTGCAAAGAAGGCCTCTACGAGCGGTTTGTCGCTCATCTGCATCTGTCGGATTTCAAGTTCGTCGATATTGTAGTTCATAGCAGAATAAAACCTCACAATTATTAAATTTCTGCGTTCAGTATAACATATTTAACTTCAAAAGTCAAGCGTTTTACATGCGCGTTTTGTGCAAAAAACGCTTGGAAAACAGGCAATATTTGAATTTTTGAAAAGGCGTGTTTGCCCGATCTCAAAACTTTCCGTCGAAAGTACCAAATCGGTTCGGGATGGGTTGACTTATTTCGGTTTCTGCGGTATAATATCACCCGGATGTTACAGAAATGTTACAACATCTAAAATTGTGTAATAAATTACGGTGAATGATGTATATACGATTGGTAATTGCATTTGCGGCAATGGTGCTGTCCTGGTTCTGTTTTGAGAACGCGGACGTATCGGTGATCGCTGCGAAACAGACGGCTTTGACCGCGCAGATGCAGTATGAAACAGCAGAAACTGTGGTCGTTGCGATGACAATTGACGACGCACAGCCGATTGCAGTGATGAACGAAACAGAATCATCCGATGACGGCGATGAGACGACGGAGGAGATGAATCTCCGCGATCTTGCAAAACGGCAGCGCGAGGAGGAAGAGCGCCTGCGCGCAGAAGAAGAACAGCGCAGAATTGCCGAACAGAAGCGCAAAGTAGCAGAAGCAAAACGAAAAGCAGCGGCGGAAAAGGCGGCAAAGGAAGCTGCACTCAAGGCAGCATGCCCCGGGTACGATGCAAAGTTTGTTGCGACGCTGACCAAAGAAGAACAGGCCGAAGCGCGATATTTCTATGAACAGGGATACGTGTTCTACCGACAGAACTGGTCGGTGCTGGATGATGCGGAATACGGCAACGAGGGATTCGGTCTCTGCGGATGCGGTCCGACGTGTCTTGCGGCGATCATTTCCAATCTGGCGGGTGTCCCCGTCGATCCCGAGGAAATGCGCGTATACGGTCTTTCCGTCGGAAGCTGGCTTCCCACGGGCGGTACAACGTACGGATTTATCATTGAAACCGCGAAGAAATACGGCATTACGGCGACGCAGATCTATGCAGGCGACAAAGAATCGCTGTTTGCGGCGCTCGAGGACGAAAATAAGCTCGTGCTTGCAACGATGGGACCGGGTGATTTTACCTACGGTGCGCATTTTATGCTGTTCCGCGGTATGACCGACGAAGGCAAGATTCTGATTGCCGATTCTTATTCCTACGAATATTCGACGATGGAATGGGATTATGACTATCTGTATGCGCAGCTGAAGAACGGATACTGGATTTTTGAGAAAACGGAATAAGATGAGGAGAGGCTTTGCAACCGTCATGGCTATCGTTGTGACGGTGCGGGGCTTCTTTTTTGTGCGAAAATGGCTGTGTCTCTTGCACAATGGCACAATCTGTGATATACTAAAAGAAAACGAAATTCGGAGGATCATCATGATAGTCACCGAAAAAATGTCCCGTGAGCGCGTCAGCGGCTTTCTGCGCGCGGAACAGGGCAAAATCGTCAACGGACGCGGCGAGGAGATTTTACTGACCGGTATGGGGCTTGGCAACTGGCTTCTGCCGGAGGGCTATATGTGGCGCTTTCAAGGGCGGTACAACAGCCCGCGCCGTATTGAGGAGTTGGTACGCGACCTGTGCGGGACACGCTTTGCAGAGCAGTTCTGGGTCAAGTTCCGTGAAAATTACATTACCGAAGCGGACGTCGCTGCAATGGCAGAGGCAGGCTTCAATTCCGTGCGTATTCCGATCGGCTGGCGCACGATGATGGAGGATGAGCCCGGCATTACCTTCCGTGAGGACGGCTTTGCACTGCTTGACCGCTTCGTTGATTGGTGCGAGAAGTATCGTTTGTACGTCATCCTTGATCTGCACGGCGCACCGGGCGGTCAAACGGGCTCCAACATTGACGACTGCATTGATGACATTCCGCGCCTTCTGACCGATACCGAATCCGACAGCAGAGAGAAAACAATGGCTCTTTGGCGGGAGTTTGCGCGCCGTTACTGCGACCGCTGGATCGTCGGTATGTACGATCTGCTCAACGAGCCGTGCCGCTGTCCGATCGACGGCTATCCCACGCTTAACCACGATGCGCTGCGCGTATCGTTGAAGCAGTTCTACCGTGATTGCATTGCGGAAATCCGAAAAATCGATGACAGACATATGTTTTCGATCGAAAGCGACGTTTGGGCGAGCCGTGCGGATTTCTTTGACGAAGTGTACGACGAAAATATGTGCCTGCACTTCCATCGTTACTGGTGTCCGCCGCGCAAGTTTATGTACGATGCATTTTTGCAGAAGCGCGAGGCGCTTGGTATTCCGTTGTATCTCGGTGAAACCGGCGAAAACGATCAGGCGTGGTTTGCAGCGATGTATCCGCTTGCCGCCGATCTTGATATCGGTTATAACATCTGGCCGTGGAAGAAGATGGATACCGACAGCTCTCCCTGCTCCGTGAACCAGCCCGCGCTGTGGGATAAGGTCGTTGCCTATACCGCAGGCGGTGACCGACCGTCTTATGAAGATGCGCAGGCGGCATTTTCGGAATACCTTGAAAATATCCGATATGAAAACTGCACGTGGAAGCCCGAGGTGATCGCATCGATCTTCCGCCGTCCCGGATGCGTGATCCGTGCCTGCGATACGGTGACGCAGAACGACGGCGTGACGTGGGTGGACGCTGACGGCGCTCCCACCACTGAATGGGAAAAGACCGTTACGCGTTTTGCCGATGGCGCAGAAGCGTCGTATCATCTGTATTCGGACGGTGCCGACGGCGTGATCCGTATCAAAGCGGCAGGAAGCGGTACGGCGACACTTGCGTTTGACGGGGACGTGCTCGGTACGTATACCGTCGGTAACGGTGAGATCACAGCGGATGTTCCGGGACATGACGGGACACTTGTCATTACCTGTACCGCCGGAGAATTTTTGATCGAAACGATTTCTTTTGATATCAAAGCGTAAGAGAGGATTATATGATGACAAGAGAACAACAACTGTTAAAACTGGTATCTGTGCACGGTACGGATGATACTGTTCTGCAAAAATACACCGCGCATTTGATCGAACTGTTCGACGTCGTTGCACCCGACCGCATCGGCGACGCCTACAGCCGTGCGGTATCCGAGGGCGACTACACCTCCGCAGTCCATCTTCTTGCGGACTATTACCGTGCAAGACCTGCCGCCGCTCTGGACTATCTTGCGGCAATCGGTGAGCCGTATATGGATGCTGCCGACCGTGCGGTGGATGGCTATATGTGCGTGGTCAACCGCGAATGGCATTTTGAGGGCGGCGAGATTGATTTTCTGTTCGACCCGACTGCATTGGAAGGACCGCGCAATCACGAATGGCTGTGGCAGCTGAACCGTCATAACTGGTGGAAGACGCTTGCCGTGACTTATACCGCAACGAAAAACGAAAAGTATGCAAATGCGTTCTGCCGCCAGCTTCTTGCATGGATCGCACAGACCGACGTCCCCGAAAATTGGAACGGCCCCGGCAGTGCATGGCGTACCATTGAGTGCGGTATCCGTCTGCTTGGCGCATGGCAGGTCGCCTTTGACGGCTTCCGTCATTCCGAAGGACTGGACGACGTGTCCCTGCTTTTGATGATTGCATCCATGCACCGACAGACGTGTCATCTGATCGCACATCCGACGCAGAAAAACTGGCTGATGATGGAAGCAAACGGCGTCTATACGTTCTCCGCACTGTTTGACGAACTGACCGATTCGGAAGAACATCGCCGTACTGCCGCAGGATGGCTGCAGCGCGAAACGTGCTCGCAGATTCTGCCCGACGGCATGCACAACGAGCTGTCGCCGGACTATCAGCTTGTTGTCTTCGGCTGTGCTGCTGATTTTTACAGCCTGGCACATGCGCTCGGTTATGCAGACGAGATTCCCGAAGCGTTTGGAGACGTCATCCGCTCGACCGTCGACGCGGCGATTGCGCTCTCCTCTCCTGCGATGACCCAGCCGCGTACCAACGACTGTTATACCATCGATTTGAAGCGATATACGCAGGGTGCCGCAGAGGTGCTCGGCGATACACCCGTATACCGTTTCTTTAACTCAAACCGCACCGAAGGAACGGCTCCTGCCGGTGATCAGGCATCCCGTTATCTGCCGTATGCAGGCTTTGCCGTCATGCGCTCGGGATGGGATGCGGACGCGGCATATCTGTGCTTTGACGTCGGACCGCTCGGTGAGGCGCACATCCATCAGGATATGCTGAATCTCAATCTGTTCCGCGGTGACGAGGAACTGCTTTACGACGACGGCGGCGGACAGTACGAGGCATCCGAGGCGCGCGGCTATGCACTGTCTTCGTTTGCACACAATACCGTTTCTGTGGACGGACTTCCGCAGAGCCGTACTGCACCGTATCAGTACAAGGAACCGTACGATGCGCACTGGATCAGCTGCGACGAATATGATTTTGCGCAGGGCGTATATGACGATGCGTTCGGGCAGACCAAGCCCGTATCACACACGCGTCAGGTGCGTTTCTGTAAACCCGGATTTTTCGTCGTCAACGATCTGATCACGCCGACCGACGGCGAAACGCACGATTACGAGGTGCTGTTCCATGCGGATACGACACAGGTTTGCCGCACGGATGCCTATTCCGATGCGGTGATCGCAAAGTTCGGACGCAAATACGATCTTTTGATGGTTGCGCTGGACGATGCGGGTGCATCCGTGGAAACGCAGATCGTATCCGCACAGACGGAACCGCGGATGCGCGGCTGGTACAACGGACGCAACGACCAAAATCTGCGTCCTGCGACGACCGTATCGCGCTCGGTCAAGGGTGCAGGGGACTTCCGCTTCACGACTCTGCTGATCCCGATGCGTGCGGGAGATATCATGCCCGAGGTGACGGTTTCGGAAGGTGAAGTACGGGTCGTCTTTGAAGGAAAATCGTATGCGTTCCGCATGGACGCGCTTGATCGGTAAGGAGAAGAACAATGCTTGAAAGAAATTATGACGTCGTCGTCATCGGTGCAGGACCTGCGGGAATTTGTGCGGCGGTGGAAGCAGCACGATCCGGGGCGAAAACGGCGCTCGTGGAGCGTTACGGCTGTATCGGCGGCAATCTGACGCAGGGCTACGTCGGTCCTCTGCTCGGCGGTACCTGTGCGGGAACCATGTCGGAGGAAATTGCGCAGAGAGTCTGTCCCGTTCGCGGTGCGGTCCCTGATTTTGAATGGGCAAAGATCGCACTGACGGAAATGGTGGATGATGCCGGTGTCGACGTTTATCTGCAGGAAACGCTGACCGCCGTTGCGCGTGACGGTGAGCGGATTCAATCGGTGACGTCCGATGGCAAATGCGGACCGATTCGTTTCACGGCTGACGTATATATCGACGCAACGGGAGACGGTGACGTCGCGTATCTTGCGGGATGTCCGTTTGAAATGGGACGGGAAGGCGACCGTTTGATTCAGCCGGTATCGTTCATGTTCATCATTCAGGGTGTGGATGAGAATCAGCCTCTGCTGTGTGAACACGAGAGACACCATACCGAGCTTGGTGACGGACGGGAGTATCTTGATCTGTGCCATAAAGCGTGTGAAACGGGTGAGCTGCCGAAGAACGTCAACATTGTGCGCCTTTACAAAACGGCGTATCCCGATGAGCGCATGGTCAATGCATCTCAAGAAAATTATATCAATCCGTTTGATCCGACTGATCTGTTCCGCGCAGAGGCTTCCCTGCGGCGGCAGACGAATCAGATCGTGGATTTTCTGAAGAACAACATTCCCGGATTTGCAAACATCCGCGTCAAGGGCTCGTCGACGACGCTCGGTGTACGCGAGACCAGACGTATTCTCGGTGACTACATCATCACGGTCGAGGACGTTGCGGCAGGACGGCTGTTTGACGATGCGGTCGTACATCATGCGGGCTTCTGTGTCGATATTCATAACCCCGACGGACCCGGTCAATCGGAGTTCGTCGAAACGCGCCCGATCATCGCGGGTGCACATGACATTCCGTTCCGTGCGATGACGCCCATCGGTGTGAACAATCTGATCACCGCAGGACGGTGTATCTCGGGTACCCATGAGGCGATGGCGTCGTTCCGCGTCATGAACATCTGCTTTGCGATGGGACAGGCGGCAGGTGCTGCTGCGGCACTGATGAAAGCGCACGGCATTGCGTCCACAAGAGCGCTGGACGTTGATATGATCCGCGAACATCTGAAAATGCGCGGTGTCAAGCTGGATTCTTAATCAAAGACAAAACAAAGAGGTGCGGCGGGAGCAAGTCCTGCGGCACCTCTGATTTTTCGGGTGGTATCATTTGTTTGGCTGTGCGATAAATGCACGGATATGTTCAAGCTGTGACAGGGCATCCTCCCGTCCGAGGTCGTACATTTCCCGCAGCTTTGCGGGATCTTTTTCGATGCGGCTCAGATGCAGATCGCGTGAGGGACGGAGTACCAGTACCGTTCCGTCCGCTTCTGCGGCTTCAATGTCGTCCAAGGTGCGGTTGTAACCGACGTGGCGGTTTTCCAGTGCCTGCATCAATGCGGGATATTTGCGGAGCGCGAAGCGCAGAAGTTTGTTCATGGCGGGAGCAGACGGCGATTTGCGATAGCCCGCGGGACGCGTCAGAACGATCAGATTGCGCGCGTAGCCCTGCTGTTGAAACCATGTAAGCGGAATGGAATCAGCAGTACCGCCGTCGGAGAGACGGTAGCCGTCCACCTCGACGATGCGGGAGAACAGCGGCATGGATGCGGAGGCGCGCATATAGGTCAGATCGCGTGCATCACAGGTATCGGCGCGGTGATACAATGCGTTTCCCGTATCGGCATCGGTACAAACGATGTAGAACGGCATCGGATTGCTCTGATATGCTTCGTAATCGAACGGATCGAGCTGATTTGGAATCAGATCGTAGCAGAATTTCCGACCGAAATAGTCTCCCGTGAAAAGAAGAGAGAGGAACGATCCGTAGCGCAGGCTGCGGCTGTATTTGCAGTTGTAGCGGACGGTGCGTCCGATCTGTCGGGATTTGACGTTGCAGCCGAAGGTTGCACCTGCACTGACACCGATACAGCCGTCAAAGGTGATATCGTGCTCCATGAGAACATCGCAGACACCGGCAGTATACATGCCGCGCATGGCACCGCCTTCAAGGATTAGTCCTGTTTTATGAGACGTTTGATTCATGGTGGTTCTCCGTTTATCAATCAGCGTTTGAGGTTCAATATCGAAGCTGTTGTATATTCTCAATCCGCAGGGAATTCATGCTGACGCATGAAGAGATACAAACAGGCTGATGGAAGTCTGCCTGTTTGATGATATACACGCTGCGCGTGACGATATACCAAACCTGCGGTTTGGATAAAAAATTCGACAAGTCAAAACTTGTCGAATTTTTTTGGTGGGTCATCGGGGACTTGAACCCGGGACCAACCGGTTATGAGCCGGTAGCTCTAACCAACTGAGCTAATGACCCGCATATAATAATATTATAGCATAAATACCGCTTGTTGTCAATTCCTTTTCTCAAAAATGCGTCTGATGCGGAAAACCGCACCGGAAAAGCCGCTTTTTTCGTAATTTTTCAGTTTACAAAGGAATACCGTCACAAAACTGTCACAATACTGCGGTATACTATATAAAATGGTAAAATTGTTTCTGTCGGATGACGTCCGACGTTTCGATTTTTCCGACAAAGCAAAAAATCGGGTACGGTATCGGAGCCTGCGGGAATCGGTATCGGCTCAATGGGAGGACAATACCTTGATTGAAGTAAAAAATCTGACGAAACGGTATGGCGACAATCTTGCGGTCAACGACCTGAGCTTTACCGTTGAAAAAGGAAAAATCTACGGATTTCTCGGACCGAACGGCGCGGGTAAATCCACAACGATGAATATCATCACCGGCTGTCTTGCCGCTACCTCCGGTACGGTCATCATCAACGGTCATGATATTTTTGAAGAGCCCGTGGAAGCAAAGAAGTGCATCGGCTATCTGCCCGAGCTTCCGCCCTTGTACATGGATATGACGCCCCGTGAATATCTGACGTTCGTTGCGCAGGCAAAGGGTATTGACCGTGCCGACCGCGAATATCAGATCAATTACGCGATGGAAAAGACGCAGATCATGGGCGTGCAGAACCGTCTGATCAAGAACCTTTCCAAGGGTTACAAGCAGCGTGTCGGCATTGCACAGGCGATGCTCGGTGAACCCGAGATCATCATCCTCGACGAACCGACCGTCGGTCTTGACCCGATCCAGATCATCGAAATCCGCGATCTGATCCGTTCGCTTGCCGAGGATCATACCGTCATTCTGTCCAGCCATATTCTGACCGAAGTTGCGGCTGTCTGTAACTACGTTATGATTATCGCGCACGGCAGACTGATCGCGTCCGATACGATTGAAAATCTGTCGACCTACCTCGTCGGCTCCAATATTCTTCACATGACCGTCAAGGGCGACATCAACCGCATCCGTATGGCGATCAACACGCTTGCCAACCATGCAAAGACGATTGCATACGAGGAGAACCACGAGGAAGCAGAGGGCGTTTACAACGTCGATATCGAAACCGACCGTACTGCCGATCTGCGTGAGCTTGCGTTCAACACCTTTGTTGAGGAGCATTGCGTCATTCTGAAGATGGTCACCGAGGCGATCGGTCTGGAAGACGTCTTCCTGAAGCTGACGACCGAGGACGACGAGGAATATGCGCTCGCCCAGGAAGAAGCGGAAATCGATGCGCGTGAAAATGCATTTGCGGCAGACAAGCTCGACGACGATGAAGACGAAGACGACGATGACCGCGATGACGATGACGGCGACGATGACGATGACGACGACGAGAGCGACGGCGAATATAAGCCGATGTTTTCGTAATGGAAAGGATGTGACCGAATCTCATGTTTGCAATTTATAAAAAAGAACTGAAAAACTACTTTATCAACATGACAGGCTACATCTTCATCGGCTTTATGTTGGCGATCACCGGTATTTTCACCACGCTGATCAACCTGATCTCCACCTACCCGTCTTTTGAAAACGTCCTGTCCAATATCACGATTGTATTCCTTCTGATCATCCCGATTCTGACGATGCGCTCGGTCGCGGAAGAACGCCACTCCAAAACGGACCAGCTGCTGTACTCCCTGCCCGTCAGCGTCACGCAGATCGTACTTGCAAAGTACCTTGCCATGTTCACCGTATTTCTGATTCCCGTCGGCATCATCGGTCTGTATCCGCTGATCCTGTCCATTTTCGGTACGGTCTATCTCGGTACTGCTTACGGTGCGCTGCTCGGCTTTACGCTGCTCGGCGGTGCGCTGATCGCGGTTGGTATGTTCATGAGCTCTCTGACCGAAAGCCAGGTCATTGCGGCTGTCACCTCGTTCGGTGTCATCTTCGCAATGTATCTGATGAGCGCAATTGCGTCCCTGATCCCCGCAGGCGCGATGGCATCGCTCGTTGCCTTTGCCGTTGTCGTACTGATCTTTGCCAGCGTCGTTTACTCGCTGACCAAGAATTCCACCGTTGCCGGTATTACCGCAGCGGCAGGAGCGTTCATCCTTGCAGGCATCTATTTCATCAATTCCGCTATTTTTGACGGCTTGTTTGCCAATGTCCTCAACTGGCTGTCTGTCTTTGACCGTTTCTCGACGTTCACCACGGGTCTGTTTGACCTTACGAGCGTTGTTTACTACGTTTCTCTGATCGTTCTGTTCGTCTTCGGTACGGTACAGTCGGTTGAGAAGCGCCGTTGGTCCTGATATGCATACAGAAAGGACGGTACACAAACCACTATGAGCAACAATACCAAGCAGAACAACCTCAAGACGACCAAAATGGGTGCGTACAGCGCGTTTCTGACGCTCGTTGTCATCGCATTTGTCATCGTCGTCAACCTGATGGTGGGTGAACTTCCCTCCACCGTAACCAAGTTCGATACCAGTTCTCTGAAGCTGTACACACTGACCAACTCCACAATCGACATTGTGGAAGGTCTGGCGGAAGACGTTACGATGTACTACATCGTACAGAACGGCACGGAAGACGTCAACATTGAAGAAATGCTGAACCGTTATTCTTCCTACTCCTCCCGCATCAAGCTCCGCAAGATCGACCCGACCTCCAACCCCGGCTTCTCCGCAAAGTATACCGACGATACACTGTCGAACAACTCCGTCATCGTCGAGAGCGCAAAGCGTTCCTCCGTCGTCACCTATGAGGAAATCTATACGGTGCAGTATACCGAGGAGGATTATTACAACTACTATATGACCGGTGTTCTGCCCTCCGGTACGACCTATTTCAACGGTGAAGGTGCGCTGACCACTGCCATTGACTACGTCACCGCAGATGATCTCCCCGTTCTGTATATCGTCACCGGTCACGGCGAAACCGATCTCTCTGCAACGGTGCTCGCCGATGCCAAGGCAGAAAACATTCTGACCGAACAGCTGGCACTGCTGACGGTCACCGAAATTCCCGCGGATGCAGGTGCTGTCATCATCAATACGCCGACCTCGGACCTCTCCGAGACGGAGCGCGACGTGCTTCTGACGTATCTTGACCTCGGCGGTAAGATGATCCTCGTTACCGATTACGAATCGTTCTCTGATGCAAAGATGCCCAATCTGGCGGCCGTTGCAAAGGCATACGGTCTGCAGGCACAGGCAGGTCTTCTGATGGAAGGCAATACGAACAATTATATGCAGTATCCCTTCTACCTGCTGCCGAACGTCAATGCAGACTCTGACGTTGCGATGAACCTGAACTCCACGAACATCACGACGATCCTGCCGTTTGCTCACGGTATTTCCAAGGTTGAGGGCACCGATAAGTTTGTCGAAGGCGTTCTGACTACTTCTGCCGATGCGTTCGTCATCGCAGATCTCGAAGCGCGTATCAATGAATTTGCAAACACGGATACGCCCGAAAAGGCATATGAAAAGCAGGACGGTGACGTCGCAGGCACGTTCTTTGTCGCGGCAAGTGCGGAAGATACCACCACGGGCGGCAAGCTTCTGTGGGTATCCTCTCCGTTCTTCATCACCGACGATTTCTACTCCTACAACGGTGAGCTGTTTATGTCCGCACTGACGATGCTGTGTGAAAAGTCTTCCTCGATTTCCATCCTCGGCAAGGCAATGCAGATTCAGTCTCTGGCTGTTTCTGCTGCGGCAAAGGCATTCTGGGGTGCAGTTCTGATCATTCTTCTGCCCGTCGGCACGGTCGTTCTCGGTCTTGCCATCTGGAACAGAAGAAGAAAGAGATAAATCGGAGTCATAAAGGTAACGATCCATGAAGCAAAACAAACGCATGCAAACGATGGTCATCATGCTGTGCGCCGTTGTCGGTATTTTCATTATCTACAAGATGGCGGCGTCCATGAATGACGCAAAAGAACGCAAGGAAGCGGCAGAGCAAGCGGCACAGCAGTCCGAGCTGATGATCGCAGAATACGATTACCGTGACGCGGTTGCGCTGTCCTATACCAAGCAGGGCGGTGAAACGGTTTCTGTCGAAATTCAGAACAGCCGCTGGGTATATGCTGAAGACCCGACCCTGCCGCTCAATCAGACGACGGTTGCTTATATGGCAAACGCGCTTGCCTCGATGGGCGCACAGTCGATTGTCAATCTGGAAGGCGCGGATACCGCATCGTTCGGTCTTGACGATCCCGCGTGGACGTTCTCCGTCACCTACGAGGACAAGGACGTTCCCCGAAATGAGCATACCTACGTGATGGGCAATTACAACGAATTCGGCAAAGGCTATTACTTCAAAGAAGTCGGTGTGGATAAGGTCTATATCGTCGTCGAAGGTCTGACGCAGTTCTTTGAATACGAACTGCACGAAATCGTTGATGCAGGTACGTTCCCCGTACTGTCAACGGACAAGTTTGATTCCGTCGACATCACGGTTGGAGATGAAACCCGTCATCTGAGCGGTGACGATATTGCAAGTGCTTTCATCACGATCAGCGATCTGCTTGTTCCCGCAAACTATGCAGACCATCATATCAACGATACGACCCTGCAGCAGTACGGTTTGGCTGAACCGAATGTGACCGTTTCGTTCAACTATAAGGAAACGATCACCGTTCAGGATACGGCAGGTGCAACGAGTACCTCGACGATCGAACAGGTCCGCGGCTTCAAGATTCATCTCGGTGATGCCTTTGAAATCGACGGCAAGTCCTATACTGCGTATTTAGCAGACGGCTATACGTTTATTTACTATATGCCGACCTCGGCTGCGGAATCGATCATGACGCACTTTGCGGCTGATTTGGCAGCAGAAACTGAAGAATAAGCGAACCAAAAAGAACAGCGAACAGCACGTGAAATTCACGAATCTGTTCGCTGTATTTTTCTGTTTGTTAAGGCTTCCAGTACTGCTCCACGCACTCTTTGGCGATTTCAACGTACCGTCTGCCGCGTTCTGCATCACCGAACAGCGTCAGAACCTCGCGCTGGGCAATTTCAAACAGACATCCGCTTGCCGCTTCACAGACACCGCGGAAGTATTTGCGCAGGGCGTCTTCGTCAAGCGGTCCGGGATGCGTGACAAGCTCTGCACGGGGCTTGCTGTAATAGACCACGTTCGTGCCGCGCAGATATTCACCGATCTGCGGTTCGTTGTTGAACGGGGAGACGGACAGCTTGCGCAGGTTTGTCCACTTGGAAAGGTAGTTCTCCCAAAGAGCGTCGACGCGCTCACAGCAGCCGTAGGAAAGCAGACCGAAGCGTTTGACAAGCCGATCCTGGTACGGATAGACAAATTCGCCGTAGACCTCGGGAGAAACCGCCGTCGTCTCCTGCGATTCCAAAAATCCCCAGCACTCGGTCGTACGGGTGACGTTGTCCTGCGGAAGTTCATGGTTGAAGGCATAACTTTCCTGTGCGATGGGAGATGTGCCGCAGGTCGGAAGGAGCAGGTCTTCATTTTCCAGAAAATCGTAGTACCGCTCATAAACTTGTGTTGCGCGATCCATGACGCGGTGCAGGATCTCCGGGCAGTCATACATGGAAAGATAATAGTTTTCCATGCCCATCAGATGAACAAGAGGGTTGGTGATGGAGCCGGGCAGGGAATGCATGACCATGCGTGTCGGCAGAATATCGCCGATGAGATCCTCGACCCACGCGCGATATGACAGCGTAGCGTCCCGATTGACGCCGAATCCGCCGTCGCCGAGCCGCTCCCACTCCGTTTCCAGGTCTTCTATGACGGGATCAATGTGGTAACCGCTTGTTTTCTGACCGGGAATACGACTGGTTTTGGCGTGCAGGCTGAACGGAGATACCCATGTGTGCCATCCCATGTCGAAGGTCGGTGAGATCGGCGTATCATCGTCAAAAAGATCGCGGCCGACCATCGTGCGCAGAAGGGAAGCTTCCAGATTTCGCGCCGCCTCGGAGGTGCATTGCAGACGGGGTGTGATGACCTCGTGCTGGAAATTGCTGTAGAGCAGACGCACGGTCGGCGTTTCACGGATCCCCTGTTCCAGCGCATGCCATTTTTGCAGAATGATTTCATTCTTGGCGTCATGCGCATAGTCCCTCTTCCGTGCGGCAATTTCGCGCAGGATGTCTCTGTCTTTGGACGGTATTTGTTCCATGTGAAGTCTCCTTTGGAGCGTATATGATATCAGTTAAAGTTGAATTTCGCGCGGTTGCGGTTGTAGGGGCAATTCACGAATTGCCCGAAACGTTTCGTTTTGAAACTGTTACCATTTGGAAATTACATAAAAATGATATATTATTACGGTATTTTTCTTACGTTGTTCGGTCCGAAGCTCTCGGGCAGCAGCTCGGAAAGGGTATATTCGTCATAGCCGTCATCATAACCGAGCAGGATCAGAAACGTGTCGGGATCACAAAATTCCCGCAGAACCTGACGGCAGACTCCACACGGTGCACAGGGCTTTTCGGTATTGCCGTCATACCCGCCGACGATTGCAATCGCGGAAAATTCGCGTTCTCCCTCGCTGATGGCTTTGAACAGCGCAACGCGTTCGGCACAGCAGGTAGGACCGAAGGCGGCGTTTTCGACGTTGCATCCGAGATATACGTCTCCCGTTGCCGACAGCAGCGCTGCACCGACGGGATGATGCGAATACGGTGCGTATGCGTTCAGCATGGCGTCCCGGGCATAAGAAATCAACTCAGCTGCGGTCATGACAGAAGATCTCCCGCAAAGCTCTTTCCCGCAAGGATGTTGGATTCCTCGCCGCAGTCGAGCAGCTCACAGACCGTCTTTCCGATATCGGCAAACGTCGTACGCGTGCCGAGCGGAATCGGGCTGATCTGCTTGCCGTATACCAGAAGCGGCGTATATTCACGGGTGTGGTCGGTGCTCTCGGAGCCCGGGTCACATCCGTGGTCGGCTGTGATGATAAGCGTATCGTCCTCGCCGAGTTTTTCGATAAACTGCGAAAGCCATGCGTCAAAATCGGCAAAGCCTTTGGCATAGCCCGCTACATCGTTGCGGTGACCCCAAAGCTGGTCAAAGTCGACGAGGTTGATAAAGCATAGGCCGCGGAAGTTTTTGTGGACGAGCAAATCCGCCGCTTCCATACCCTCGGTGTTGGAATGGGTCAGTACGGTCTGCGTGATGCCCTGTCCGAGAAAGATGTCGGAAATTTTGCCGACGGCGATGACGTCGTGTCCTGCGCGAAAGAGCACGTCGAGCATGGTGTCAGCGGGCGGCTCAAGCGAGAAGTCACGGCGGTTTTCCGTGCGGTAGAAATGCCCCGGTTCTCCCGCAAACGGACGCGCGATGACACGGGCGACGGCGTGTTCGCCGACAAGCAGTCTGCGTGCGGCGCGGCAGTAAGCGTACAGCGTTTCGGGCGGTACGATATCCTCGTGGGCGGCAATCTGGAAGACGCTGTCAGCAGAGGTGTAGACGATCAGATCACCCGTCAGCATATGTGCTTCGCCAAAGCGCTTGATGCACTCCGTGCCGGAATACGGACGGTTGCAGAGAATCCCGCGTCCGGTAATGCGTTCAAACGGCTCCAGTATTTCCGTCGGAAATCCGTTTGGATACGTCGGGAAGGGACGGTCGGAGATCAATCCCGCAATTTCCCAATGCCCGACGGTCGTGTCCTTGCCGACGGACCTCTCCATACAGCGTCCGTGGGCGGCAAGCGGTGTTTTTTCGGTGCCTAGGAACGACAGCCCATCAATATTGCCGTATCCGAGCGAGCACATCGTATCGGCACGGAAATGAGGATCCGCGGCAATATGTCGGATCGTATGCGCACAGGCGTCTCCGTATACGGCGGCATCCGGCAGTGCGCCGGCACCGACGGAGTCCAGAACGATCAAAAATACGCGTTTCATCGATAATCCTTTCTGTTCATGCGTTGATTCTGTTTTCATTATACCAAAGAAATGACGGTTTGTAAAGAGAAGGCGGTCAAAAATCCGAAAAACTTTATACTGTTTTCCGCGTATCTTATGGACATTCCGCGGCAAGTGTGATATAATACAACTACAGTATCATTCAACAGCAAAGGAAAAACATTATGACACCTTACAATTATACGCTGCTTTGTGATTTTTACGAGCTGACGATGGCGAACGGCTATTTTCTCTCCGGGAAAGGCGATGAAATCTCGTATTTCGACGTGTTCTTCCGCAGAGTGCCCGACGGTGGCGGTTATGCGATTGCCGCAGGTCTGGAGCAGGTCATCGATTATATTTCCAATCTGCACTTTACGGAGGAGGATCTTGACTTTCTGCGTTCCAAGAAGCAATTTTCCGAAGGATTCCTCGACTATCTGCGCACCTTCCGCTTTACGGGCGATATCTGGGCTGTCCCCGAGGGAACACCGATCTTCCCGGGTGAGCCGATTCTGACGGTCAGAGCACGTGCGGTGGAGGCACAGTTTATTGAGACGTTCCTGCTGCTGGCGCTCAATCATCAATCGCTGATTGCGACGAAGGCAAGCCGCGTGGTCCGTGCGGCACAGGGTCGTGCGGTCGCAGAGTTCGGTTCCCGTCGTGCGCAGGGTGCCGACGGTGCGATTCTCGGCGCAAGAGCGGCGTACATCGGCGGATGTCACGCAACGGCGTGTACGCTGTCCGACCGGATATACGATATCCCGTCGATGGGAACGATGGCACATTCGTGGATTCAGATGTTTGACACCGAATACGATGCGTTCCGCACTTACTGCGCGCTGTATCCGAACAACGCGACGCTGCTCGTCGATACCTACGACGTTCTGCGCTCCGGCGTGCCGAATGCCATCCGTGCGTTCAAGGAAATTCTCCTCCCGCAGGGCATCACCAAGTGCGGCATCCGTCTTGACTCGGGGGATTTGACCTATCTGACCAAGAAAGCGCGCAAGATGCTGGACGATGCGGGTCTGACGGAATGTAAGATCGTCGTTTCCAATTCGCTTGACGAATACATCATCCGCGATCTGATCCATCAGGGCGCGGAGATTGACTCGTTCGGTGTTGGTGAACGTCTGATTACCGCAAAGAGTGACCCCGTGTTCGGCGGTGTATACAAGCTCGTTGCAAAAGAAGACGAAAACGGCATTGTGATTCCGAAGACCAAGATCTCCGAGAACGCGGGCAAGATCACCAACCCTCATTTCAAGCGTGTCTTCCGCATTTTTGACAAGACCTCGGAAGAACCG